>NZ_BQXL01000004.1:0-323855 GCF_030159015.1 Acidovorax sp. SUPP3434 | reverse complement strand
GCAGGGTGATGTCCCCCTGGCCGGCTTCGGCCTTGCCTGCATCCGCTTTCCCATTCGCGACGATGCTCAGATTGCGGCCGGCGCTGATCTCCCCGCCCGAGAGGGTTTCCTGGCGCTGGATGAGCGCGTGGTCGTAGCCCTTGCGGTGTTCTTCTTCGTGCGAGAAGGCGCTGTCTTTGACGGCCTCCACCCGCACGTTCGCGCCCTGGATCAGCACGTCCTGCTGCGCCTTGATTTGCGCACCGAGGGCCACGACGTCGCCTTTGGCACGCACGGTGGTGCTGCCTTCTCCGCCGTCGATGACGGTGCCGGTGTGCACGGTGCTCGATTGGCGCGTGCGGCTCTCGCCGGTCTGCACGCGCGTTTCCTCGCGCGTTTCCATGTCGCCGTTGTAGGTGACGAAGGTCTGGTACTGGGCGCTGCGCTCGTCGCTGCTCGTCGTCTTGGCCGTCGTGCCCAGGCGGATGTCGCCGCCCGCGTACAGGCCCGCACCGGTCTTGCCCGACACCCGGCTGGCATCCAGCACGATGTTCCCGCCCGCATCCAGCACGATCTTGCCGGCGTCGCTGGTGAACTGGCCGTCGGTGGCCGCAATGTTTCCATCGGCCTGCAGGTAGCCGCCGTTGTGCGCCACGATGGTGCCCCGGCTGTTGGCGATGTCGCCCTGGATGCTGGTCAGCAGGCTGCCCGCTTCGATCCGGCCTTGCTCGTTGTTCAGGCCACCGCCGGACAGCCGCATCACGCCGCCCGCCTGGATGCCGGCGCCGAAGTTGTCGATGCCCCCAGCGGCCGCGATGATGAGGCTGTTGCCGACCTCGAACTGGCCCCGGTTGATGAACTGCCCGCTCAGGTTCAGGGCCAGGTCGTTGGCGCTGATGCCGCCCGGCACGATGTGCAGCTGGCTCCAGTCGGGCAGCGCCACGCTGGCGCCCCCGCCCAGCAGCGCACCGATGCCGCCTTGCGGCGTGCTCACGTCCACCCGCGGCAGGGCCAGCGGCTTGGTGTTGACGAACTCAGGTGGCACCTCGCCCGGCACACCGGGCCCGCCCGTGCCCACCGTGACGTTGCCCGCGCCTGCATTGTTCGCTCCGCTGCCCCCTCCGATGGGGCCGGGCAGCGTGTCCGGCCGCTGCACTCCGACGAAGGTGGGGCCCTTGACGTTGCCCTGCACGGCCTGGCCCTCGGGCGCCTGGGCGATGGCGGTGGTCTGCACGTTACGGTCGCGCGCCTGCTGCACCAGGGGCAATCCGGTGGCCGGGTCGATCCCTGGCTGGTGCACGATGGTGCCACCGTTGATGGTGATGGCATCGCCCACGATGGTGCCGGTGTTCGGCCCGGTGAGGGTGATGGTGGCCGCACCGCTGCCGGTGTTCAGCCGCGCGATGGCCCGCGAATCGCCCTCGACCTGCACGGTCTTGCCGTCCGCGTCCTTGCCTTCCCAGATGACCTTCTGGTCGATGAACCGCTGCTCGATGGTGCCGCCGCCCACGGCCGCATCCGACGCCTCGTTGATGAGCGTACCGTTGAAGCCGCCACCGATGACCAGCTGGGCCCGATGGGCCACGTTGCTGTAGCTCACCACCTGTGCGTCCGTGAGACCGGCAGGGGCGGTGGGGATTTCGTAGGTGCCGTCGAAGACGTTGGGCATGCCGCCGGCCTGCACCTGGCCGGTGGCCTGGTTGTGGATGGCCCCGCTGGCGCTGCCGGCGATGGCCACGCTGCCTTGGTTGAGCAGGGTGCCGCCCCAGCGCACTTCCGCCGCACCGACGCTCCAGCTCTCGCCCACGCCGACCTGGATGCCGTTCACCTGCAGGTCGAGCTTGCCCAGCGCGATGAGCGCGTTGCTGGCGGCGGCATAGCTGCCCGGCGTGGTCAGCTTGGCGTCGGCCAGGCTACCCACCACGCCGCTGTTGGCGTAGCTGCTCGCGCCGATGTCCAGCAGGCTGCCTGCGATGACCACGCCGCTGGCGGCGTTGCTGAAGCCACCCGCCGTCTGGATGTCGATCTTGGCCGCTGGGCCGCCCTGGCCGTACAGGGTACCGGCGTTGGCGAAGGACGAACCGGTGACGGTGATGTTGCGGCCCAGCACCTGGCTGTCGGCACCGCCGGTCACGCCTGCGGTGGCCTTGAGCGTGACGTCGCCCGACGCTGCCAAGGTGCCGTTGTTGTCGATGCCGCCGGAGGTGGCGGTCACGGCCAGATCGCCGCTGCTGGCGATGAGCTGGCCCTGGTTGGTCATGCTGGCGGCGTCGATGGTGACCCGGCTGCCGCTGACTTGCCCCGAAACGCCCTGCGCCGGCGCGGTGTTGGTGAAAGCGCCGTTGCTGCGGATGGTGACGGCGCCGTTGGCATTCAACTGGCCGCCGCTGTTCTGCACGGACGCGCCCGACACGGTGAGGCTGCCCCCCGCAGAGATGATGCCGGTGCTGGCGCCACCGCCAGCGACGCCAGCGGAGGTGAGCGGGTCGTTCGTGCTGCGCTCGTTGCTCAGGCTGCCGATGATCTCGACGTCGCCGCCGGAGCTCACCACGCCCTTGTTGCTGAGGTTGGCGACCTGCACGGTGAGCTTGCCGCCCGCATCCACGGTGCCGGGGCTTTGCACATAGCGCCAGTCCGCGGCCGGGCCGTTGGGCGCGCAACCGCCCATGACGACACAGGTGCGGCTTTCGGTCAGGCCGTTGTCGAAGCTACCGCCCGAGATGGACATCAGGCCATCCGCATGGATGCGGCCGCCGTTGCTCATGGCACCGGCGTTGAGCAAGACGGTACCGCCATTGAGCGTGCCGGTGTTCGTGACCGAGCCGCCGTTGGCGGAAAGCGTGCCCAGCGCGCTGACGCTGCCGCTGTTGTCCAGCCCGCCCGAAATGTCCACCACCGTGCCGGAAATGCCGCCCGTGTTGGAGGTGCTGCCCACAGAAACGGCCGAGCCCGAGACCTGCCCGCCATTGGAAAGCGCGCCCATGGCGACGATGTTGGCGGCGATCTGCCCGTTGTTGGTGGTGGCGCCCGAGACGTCCAGCCGCTGCTGGGCCAGGATGTCGCCCCCGTTGCTCAGCGCCGCATTGATGCCGATGCCTTCGGCCACCATGCGGCCCGCGTTGGACAGCATGCCACCGCTGTAGGTGATGTTGCCGCCCGCCTGGACGGTGCCGCCCGTGCCCAGGCCGCCAGCGGCCTGAATGTCGATTCCCTGCGCCGCGCTCCAGGTCCCCTGGGTGCCCAGGGACATGCCTGCGGAGGACTGAAGGGTGAGCTGGCCTGCGGTGACGATGCCGCCGCCGATCACGCGGTTGCTGTCGATGGCGCGCGCGCGGATGGCGATGCTGCCCTGCGACTGCATGAGGCCGTCGTTGACGAGGTCGCCGGTGGTGTCGATGGCGACCGGTTGGGCGAACGTCATCTGACCCTGGTTGTGGATGCGCCCGGCATCGGCGCGCAGTTGCGCCTGCCCCAGCCACTGGCTGTTGCCGGCGAACACGAGGTTCTGCGCTGCGTGCAGGTCGGCATTGCCGGCCACCTCCACCGTGCGGCCGAAACCGATGCTGCCCGACCGGCTCTGGGCGATGAGGGCCGCTTGTGCCACCAGCGGGCCGGCGACGGAGATGTCGCCCTGCGCCTGCAGCGCGAGCGGTGCGCCGGCCTGCACGGCGCCGCCGAACTGGATCGCCCCCGTGGCGCTGGCCACGTCGCCGCGCGCGAACTGGGCATCACCCGCGACGCGCACGCCCTGCTGACCGGTCAGGCGCAAGTCGCCCAACGTCGCCAACGGACCACCGATGTAGATCGCCCCGGCGTCCGCCTGCAGCGCGATGCCCTGGTTGACGCGCAGCTCCTGCGCGACGGCGATGCCCTGGCCCGCCACGGCGTCCAGCCGGCCGCCCACGCGGGCGGTGCCGCCGTAGGCCTGGCCGGCGCCGCTTTGGATGCGCGCATCCTGCAGCACGAGCGTATCGCCCTGGATGGCGACCTCTCCACCCGCCTGGGCGCCCAGACTGCCGCCGAACGAAGCGGCGCCGCCGACACGGATGTCGCGCCCCGCCACCAGGCTGGCGGCCCCTTGCACGGTGACGGATCGATCGATGCGGTGGTCGCCGCCGACGGCTGCGTCGTACCGGCCGCCCGTCTGCAGGCTGCGCAGGTGCAGATCACCCCCCGCCTGCACGGACGTCGCCGCATGGCCCGCGGCGCCCGGGGCGATGCTGTTTGAAGGGCCTGCCGCCGCACCGCCCGTGACGTCGGTGGCGGTGATATTCCTGCCGGCCGAAAGCGTCAGGGCGCCCGAGGTGGCGATCACCCCGCCCACGCCGATGTCGGCCCTAGCGGAGGTGGCGGCGATGCTGCCGGCGATGAAGTCGCCGGCGATGCGCAGATCGTCCTGCGTCTGCACCACCGCGTCGCCCGCTGCCTGAACGGACTGCAGGCGGGCGCTGGGCGCCGCCACGCGGAGGTTGCCACCGGCCCGCAGGTTCTGGGCCTGCAGCTCGGTCGCGGTCTGGACGATCAGGCCGGCACCGGCCGTGAGGTCACCGGTGACGGCGATCCTCTGGGCGCTGTCGAGTGCGAGCGAACCGCCGGATGCGACCGCCCCCCGCACGTCGATGCCACCGCCCGAGGCGATGCGCACATCGCCGTTGGCGACCACGTCTCCCAGGCTCGACACACCACCCGTCCCAGCATCCAGCCGGACGGCGCCCTGCGCCTGCACCCCGCGGGCCAGGGCGACACCGGCTCCTGCGATCTGCACGTCGCCGCCCGACTGCACGTCGCCCTTGAACACCGCCTGCCCCTGCGCCGACACCGAGAGATGGCGGCCCGAAGCCACCGGACCGCCCAGCACGACGTCGCCCTGCCGCGAGGCGATTTCGAGATCGCCACGCGCACTGGCCTGCTGCAGATCGACACTGCCCTGGCTTCGGATGGCGATGTTTTCGTTGGCTTGCACGGCACGCGCCGAGACGCCGCCCGCGCCCGCGTTGAGCTGCACGCTGCCGCCCGAACGCACGTCGCCGCCGAGCTGCAGGCGGTCCCGGGCGGTGATGCCCACCAGCCCGCCGACGACGTCGCCGCCGATCGCCACGTTGCCCGCATCGATGCCGACGCCGCCCCCCGTGAGACCGCCGAGCGCGGCGAAATCGCCGCCGGCCGACCATTGCTGGCCGGCGCCGGACACCGAAGCACCCGACAGCCGGATGTCGCCGCCTGCCGTGGCGCCGATGCCGCCGGCGGCCGCGATGTCCGCCGCCGCGGAGATGCCTTGCGCCGCCGTGATGTGGGCATTGCCCCCCACGCTGACCGAGGACCCGAAGGCCACTCCGGCACCGGCGTGCAGGCTGAGGTTGCCTGCGACCTGGACGGCGTCGCCGAAGCCGATGTCGCTCCCGCTTGAAAGGGCGGCACTGCCGCCGATGTTCACGGCGCCCTGGGCGCTCAGGGGCCCGCGCACGTTCAGGTCGAGGTTGCCGCTCACATTCAGGCCGCTGCCCGGCTGGCCCAGTTGCACCTCGCCGCCCGTCACGTTCATCGCGCCGGCATCGACGTCGCCGCGCAGGCCGATGCGGGCTGCATCCATGTTCAGCGACTGGCCCACGCGGGTGGCGCCCCCCATCTCGATGGAGCGCCCGCCTGCCACCGTCAGGTTGCGGCTGACGGTCGTCTGGCCGGACGCGTTCACGCTGTCCGCCGCGATGGTGGCGCTTTCGTTGACTTGCAACCGCCCGCCCAGCGTGGCGGAGTCACGCGCCCGCAGGTCGAGCTGGTTGCCTACCAGCGTGGTGCCGTACAGGCCCGCGGAACGTTCGCCCTCGATCGCCAGGTCCCGCGCCACCGAAAGGCGGCCGTCCTGCCGGACGTCCTGCCCTTTGAGGGTGGCATTCCCCACCACGTCGATGACGCTTTGCGCGCTGCCCAGCTGCAGCTGGCCACCCGCGCGGGCATCGAGGTTGCCGCCCACCAGCAGCTTGTCGGTCACGGCCACATCGCCAGCGCTGCTTTGCAGCTGCACGTTGCCCTGCACGCGCACGGGGCCGTCGAATTGGGCCCCTGCCGCCCCGTTGGCCTGCAATTGGCCGTGGGCCGTGACCTCGCCCGCCAC
This sequence comes from Acidovorax sp. SUPP3434, assembly GCF_030159015.1. Taxonomy (NCBI): domain Bacteria; kingdom Pseudomonadati; phylum Pseudomonadota; class Betaproteobacteria; order Burkholderiales; family Comamonadaceae; genus Acidovorax; species Acidovorax sp. SUPP3434. The sequence continues at coordinate 317,764 of NZ_BQXL01000004.1, read as the reverse complement.
GGTGATCCGGCCCGAGCTGTCCAACTGGATGTTGCGCGCGGCGGAAACGCCCGCGGCCTGCAGGCTGCCCGCGCTGCGCACGGTGACATCTTCCTGATAGGCCAGCACTGCACCGCGCAGGTTCACGCCCATGCCTTCATCGGTGGAGATCACCCGGATCTGTCCCGCGGTCATGGCGCCCAGCGCGGTCGCATCGATGGCGATGCCGCGCTGGCCCAGCGGCGTGGCGGAGAGGGGAAACGCGCTCTTGTTGCCGTCCGCATCGGCCTGGCGTCCCGCCGTGAGCTGGATGCTGGAGACGCTGCGATTGAGGTAGTGGGCCCGCAGGGGACCGTCGATGAAGAGCGTCTCGCCGATCAGGTCGAGCTGGCCGACGGTGCCTTCGATGCCCGTGCCCAGCACGTCGATCCGCCCCCCGCCCACGGAAAAGCGCGGCTGCGCGGCCTGGCCGAACGCGCTCGGTGCACCCGTGGCATCGCGCCACTGAACGGTGCCCGTGCTGAGCGTGAAATGGGGCGTGTTGACGACCCCGCATCCGTCGCAGGTGATCCCGTTCGGGTTGGCGATGATGACGCTGGCCGGGTTGCCGAACACCTCCACCGTGCCGCCGATGCGCCCCGCCGGACCGGCGACGGTCACTTCGTTGACGATGGTGTTGGCGGTGCGGCCGTTGGAGAGATTGGGATTGGCCGCGGCCTGGCCACCCAGCAGCGGCGTGCCGCCCACCAGGCTGTTGTTGAGAACGGCACCCGCCGAGGGCACGTCGAAGCGCTGGAATTGGTTCAGCGAAATGCCCGCCGCGTTGGGCGTGGTGATGTTCACCAGCGCCGCGCCGCCCTGCAGCATCTGCACGCCCGGCTGGAAGGCCAGCGGCGCGCGCGGGTCGGCGATCGGGACCGCGTTGAATCCCCCGGGTGGCGGCACCTGGGCTTGGGCCGGTGGGATACCGATCGCCCATGTACCGCCCGGCCCGGCGCCCACCTGCAACTGCAACGCAGTGAAGAGCGCCAGCACACCGCGTGCGGTATGGCGCGCCCAGCGGGGAGCGCGGTACGGCGTGGAGGCCGATGCTTCGCGCCGACCGGTCCCTGCTGCCGGTTGCTTGGTGTGGTTTTTGTGGTTCATCAGTTACCGCCCGTCCTGCCTGTCCTGCTGCCTGGAACCGTCCAGGGTCATCACATCAAAATTGGTATGCCGCGCTCACGTTGGCCCGCCACCCGCTGTCGGCCACGCCCTGTGGCCTGCGGATCGGCTTGCCCAGGATGACTTCGACGTAGCCCGTTCGGTACGCCACGCGCACACCGCCCCCGGCGCCAGCCAGAGCGTGGGAGCGGCCATCGGACACGGTCGATACGCGCGCCATGTCCAGGAAGGCATAGGGCTCGTACCGCACCTCGCCCCCGAACAGCGGCGGCGCCTTCTGCCAGGCCCATTCGTTGCGCCAGTAAGCGCCCCGATCCCCGCCCTGGGCGGATTCGGCAAAGCCGCGCACGCTGCCGACCCCGCCGGCAAAAAGTTGCTCGGACGAGTACAGCGGATGCCGGCTCCACTGCCCCGCTGCCCGGGACCGCCAGACCCACGCTCCCGGCAGCGGCCGCTCCAGCGAGGCCGACAGTTCGGCCTTCGTGAACGCGTAGCGTGCGGCGGCGGACGGAAGGTCCGCCGGGTCGCGGTTGGCTCCCCACCACGGCAGGCCGCGCGACACGCCGGCATCGGCCGTCCATTGGCCCATGCCCTGCTCCGTCTCGAAGCGCTGCAGGCGGTTGATGCCGACACGCAGCACGGTCTGGTCCTGGGGCGACAGCCGCAGGTTGTTGATGGAGCGCTCGGAGTCGCGCCGCGTGAGCGACACGTCGAAGGCCGTCTTGCTGGTCTGGTCGCGGTCGAGCAGGTGGTTGAGCGAAAGGGTGTAGCTCCTGGACCGGCCGTACACGAGCGCGGTGTCGCCCACGAGGTTCTGGTATTCCGAGATGGACGCCATGCCCGCCAGCGTGGTGTAGCCCAGGGGCACCGAGAACGTGCCATAGAGGGCGTTCGTGTCCGCGCTGGTGGTCAGGCCCGCATTCAGCGACTCCATCAGGCCCAGCACGTTGCCGTTGTCCACACCCATCTGGACCCGCAGCCGGCCGGTGGTGGCCGCCCCCTGGTTGTCCAGCGACAGGTTGTACCTCGCGCCTTCGCGGGGCTGGTTGACGAACTCCACGATGGAGCCGCCCGGCTGCGTGCCGGGGCGTATCTGCACCTGCACGTTGTTGCGCCGCAGGCGGTTGAGCTGATCGACCGCCTGCTCGATGTCGCGCAGGCGCAGCACGTCGCCCTCGCGCATGGGCATGGCCATGGCGATGCCGGGCCCGTCGGCGCGCCCGGCATCGACCGCGATGCCGTTGTAGAGCAGCTTTTCGATGGTGCCCGGCACGATGGTGATGACCAGCACCCCCTCGTGCAGGCTCTGGTTGCCCACATAGGCACGCGATGTGGTGTACCCCGCCGCCACGAGCGCGCGGCTGATGCGCTCCAGCAGCACGTTGATGTGCGCCACACCCAGCGACTGGCCCACGAAAGGCGCCGACACGTCGCGAAAAGCGGCCGGGGACAGCAGCTCCGCGCCGTCCTGGCGGATGGTATGGATCGGGAAAGTGGGGCCCGTGGACGGAATGTCGGACAGCGCCCGGGCATCCGGTGTGCGGGTGGACGGCCCAGGCTGGTCGAACTGGATGTTCGCCGGGGGTCCCTGCCGCAGCAGATCGTCCCGCAGCTTCTCTTGCTGCTCACGGATGAGCTGGTCGTTGGGATCGCGCAACGGCGGGGGCACTTGCGCGTGCCCCATGGCAGGGGCGAGCACCAGCACGCAGAGCGTGCCGCTCAGGCGGGAGAATTTCATGCCGAGCCCCTACCAGAAAAGACCGAGGTGGTTTTCCAGGCGCACCGGGTCGCGGTGCGGAGGCCGGATCACTTCGATGGCGCCATCGACGCCTTCCGAGGCCGTGAACAGCCCGCCCTCCTGCCGCGCCGCGCCCTTGAGCACCATGCGGCCTTGCTGCACGGTGAAGCTGCCGCCCTGGTCGGTCGCATACACCTGGGCCCACGTATCGCCCAACGCCGCCTTCAACCCCCGGTCGCGCAAGATCACCGTGTGCACCGGACGGGCACGCGCCGTGATGACGGGAGCCTCCAGCACCATGCCCCGGCCGCCGAACACCTGGCCGGCGTCGTTCAGGATCTGCCCGCCCGCTCGGAGGCTGAGGGCGTCCGCCGCCATGATCTGGCCGCCCACCAGGGCCTCCGAGGAAGACGCCGTGCGCTTGCAGATGAAGAGAAAACAGCTTTGGCGGTAGGCAAACTGCCCGACGCTGTGCGCCTGGATGGTGACGTCGCCCGTGGCGACGATGTCCACCTTGCCGCCGTTCGAGAACAGGTAGCCGCCCAGGTTGCCGAAGCTGCCTGACGACACGGCGAGATCCCCCTGGGCGACCCAGTAGGCCTGGTTGGCCGTGTCGGTCAACACGCCCATGTCCACCTGGTAGCCGCTGCGGCGCTTGAACACGCTGTGGCTTTTCCAGTCGATGCTGCCCGCCCCCGGCGTGTGAAGGGTTTCGGTGCGGACCGCGCCGGGGGTTTGCACGGTGAGCGCACCGTTGGACACGATCCGTGCATCCACCGAGGTGATGTCGCCGCCGGCGAACAGGCCCACCGCATCGTTGCGCCCGAAGAGGAGCGCCGTCTTCGCGGCTCCCACCGGCGTGCTGTGCTCGATGGCCCCGCCCGCACGGAGCAGGACGGCATAGCGCCCGTCGCCTTCGTCGGCCGACCGGTTCTCCCCCGAGATTTCGCCGCCCACGTTGCGAAGGGCGCCCTTGGCTTCCAGCACGGTGTTGGAGCCGGCCGCCACCAGGCTGCTGCGCTCGGCCGCGTTGCGGAAGTTCATCTCGTCCGCCTGGACGTGGATCTGGCCCAGCGCCTGGATCTGGCCGCCGACCTGCTCGATCTGCCCCGTGCTCGTCAACTGAAAGTCGCCGGCCGATGCCACGAGTTGCCCGGCATTGCGCACCCCGGCGCCCTGGTCCGTCACCAGGATTTCGATGCGGCCGGACGTCACCTTGGAATCCGCACTGAGATTGAGCGCCAGTGCCGAAGAAGATGCCTTGCCCGCGGTGTAGTGCACCCAGGGGGTCAGGTTATCGACCGGAGACGCGGCCGTATCGAACTGGGCCAGCGATTCGCCTGCGACGATGCGCACCGTGGCCGTGGACGACGAGAAACTGTTGGTGACCGCCCCCCGAATTCCCACGGTCTTGGCCATCATTTCCAATCGGATCAGATTGCCGGAAACCCCTTGCGAATCGATTAGCAACTCGCCCTGCGTGGTGCGCACATCCACATAGCGCTGCGAATGGCCGGAAGGCTGGATTTCATCCCGCAAGCTCACGGCCCCCGTCGTCAACGCGACGCTGCCGAAATTGAAGAAACTGCCCCCGTTGACGCGAATGCCGTTCTGGTTGGCGAGAATCAGATTCGCGCGCGGACCGGTGACGTCCAGCGGGCCTTCAATATGCGAAGGCGCTGCCGACAATACCTCGGCGACGATGGTGCGGGCCCGCACGGCATCGTTGACAAAGGTCAGGCCGGCGGCACCGATGTCGAAGCGGGAAAACCCGTTGTAGGACACCCCGTCCTGCGTCGCATTGGGGGTGACCAGTGTCCGCGCACCCGGCACGGCCTGCACCTGCACTGGACTGGACGGATGCGCTACCACGAGCGCCTGTGCGTGGGCCATCAATGGCCCTGCCCCTGCGAGCAGGCATGCCAGCGCCGCTCCCTTTGAGCCGAAGGCTCTTTTCATTGTCATATTCCCAAGGATTTCATGACCCGCCAGTCTTTCCGTCACCCAAACGGAGGCAGGCCATCGGAAAACTCACGGGAAGCCGACCGCCACCGCAAGTTTCATTTCAATTTGAAACAAGGGCAGGATCATATTCACAATATTGACGCGATTCTTACCATGTTGCGACGTAAGCACAGCTGCGAATAAAGCCTTGCCTCGTCCATCAAATCATGAGATGGCGCAACTTGATTCCACCTTGGGATTACTGCAATGGTGCTATTGACAGCATTAATGACGAAGAAAACGTGCCATCGTCTCGATGGTGAAACGAGCGAAGTCAGTGGGTTGGAAGAGTATGGGGACCTGCGCCTTCAGGCTGCCGTCCGAGCCCCGCAAGTCATTGCGCCGGTGAAACACCCGCCGTTACCTTGGCTGTCAGCAGAAAAGGGGGGATGGCCATAAAAAAACAGGGGCCGTTGCGGCCCCTGCGACTTCAACGTGGCGCCCTGTTCACCCCCGGCGCGCCGCCTGGTACAGCCCCTGCACCCGCGGCACGTTCTGCTCCAGCTGGCGGATGCGCTCCGGCCCGCTGGGGTGGGTGGAGAGAAACGCGATGCCGCCCTGGCCGCTGGTGGCCTCGCCCATCTTGCGCCACAGGCTCACCGAGGCGTCGGGGTTGTAGCCGGCGCGGGCGGCCAGTTCCAGGCCCACCAGATCGGCTTCGGTCTCGTCGCCGCGGCTGAACTTCAACGTGATGAGCTGCGTGCCCAGGTTGGCCGCCGCGTTGCCCAGGTCGCCCAGGCCCAGCAGCTGCGCACCGAGGGACAGGCCCACGCTGGTGGCCTGGGTCTTGGCCAGGCGGGCGCGGGCGTGTTCGCGCAGCGCGTGGGCCATTTCGTGGCCCATGATCATCGCGGCCTCGTCGTCGGTGAGCTTGAGCTGGTCCAGGATGCCGGTGTAGAAGGCGATCTTGCCGCCCGGCATGCAGAAGGCGTTGATCTGCTTGCTGCCGATCAGGTTGACCTCCCACTGCCACTGGCGGGCCCGGTCGTTCCATTGGGCGGTGTAGGGGATCAGGCGCTGGGCGATGGCGCGCAGGCGCTGCAGCTGCGCATTGTCGGCACCGGCCAGCGCGCGCTGCGCCTTGGCCTTGCCCATCATCTCGCTGTACTGCTGATTGGCGGCGGTCTCGATCGTCTCGGCCGGCACCAGCTTGCGCATGCCCGAGGCGGACCCCACGTCCACCTGCGCCAGCGCGGGCCCGGCGACGGCGGCCCCGGCCGCCAGCAGGAAGCCGCGGCGGGCGTTCCAGGCGCTGCCGCGCAGGCTGCAGAACCGGCAACAGGCCGTGTCGGAATCGGTCTCGGCAGGCGCCGGAGCGCGGGAATCGGGGGCGGGCAGGTGCGACATGGGCGGCAGTCTAGCCGCAGGCCGGGGGCCCGGTCTGTCAGCCGGAAGCCATCCCTGGGCCCTTTTTCAGCGCGCCGATGCGAGGCGCCGGCCGCCCCCCGCCCTGCGCTCCTACCGGCGCAGCTCCGCGCGGATCACCACCAGCAGGCCCAGCAGCACCAGCCCCAGGCCGCTCCAGGCCGCAAGCGGCTGCCGCTCCCCGACGATCGCCACGGCCAGCACGAAGGCGGCCACCGGCTCGACCAACGTCAGCGTGACGCTGGTCGCCCCCGCGATGTGGCGCAGTCCGCTGGAAAACGCCACATAGGCCAGGCCGGACACCACCACGCCCAGATAGACGACCACGGCCAGCGACGGCAGGCTCCATTGCGGCACGCCGGCCAGCAGCCATGCCATGGGCAGCGCCAGCAGCGCGGCGCCGGTGAACACGCAGAAGTTGACCCAGCCGGTGGAGGCCCGCGCCACCAGCCGCTTGTTCACCAGCGCGTAGCTGGCGTACGACAGGCCGGCCAGCAGGCACAGCGCCAGCCCCTGCCAGGACGGCCCGGCCCCCGCGCCCTTGCTGAGCACCATCAGCACGCCGCCGGCCACGCTGACGGCGGTGCCCAGCCACCACAGGCCGATCAGGGGCGAGCGCAGCAGCACGGCCTGGATCAGGCCCGCCCAGATGGGGCCGCTGCCGATGGCCACCGCCGTTCCCACGCCCACGCCGGTGCGCTGCACGCCGGCATAAAAGCAGATGCTGTAGCCCGCCACGCCGGCCGACGCCAGCGCCAGCCAATGCGCGGGCAGGCGGTCCGAGGGGGTGGGGTCCGGTGCCGGGCCGCGCCGCTGCGCGCGGTGGCGCGCCAGCCCGCGCGCGGCGATGAGCAGCACCGAGAAGAAGGCGCTGGCCACCGCCAGCTGCGCGGCTCCCACCCAGAAGGGCGACAGGCCGCCCGCGCCCAGGCTTTGCGCCGTGCCAGTGGTGCCCCAGAGCGTGGAGGCGAGCAGCACCAGAGCGATGCCGCGGGTGGAATGGGAGGAAGGGGCCGTCATGCCGCCATGGTGCCGCGGGCGGGCGGCGCAAATGTCGAGCAACGCGCGAAGTGCGCGCCAGCAGGCCATGCGCCGAATCGGCCTCCACCGCAATCAACACTATGGCATGTCGCTACAAAAACAATAGCGCTTGATTCAGGCACGCAGCGCGCGGGCGCCGGTGCCCCGGTCGCGGCGCAGCGCATACGCCAGGGCGCTCGCGCTCGCATAGCCGGTGCGCAGGGCCACGGTGTCCAGCGGAACGCCCTGGGCCAGCTCGCGGGCGGCGGCATCCAGGCGCTCGCCGCGCAGCCAGGCCTGGGGCGTGCGGCCGGTCAGCGCCAGCCAGCGGGCATGAAAGCGCTGCGGGCTCAGGAAACACAAGGCCGCCATGCGCACCGTGGGCCAGTCCTCGTGCAGGGCGGCACGCACGGCGCGCTCCAGCCGCTCCGGGGCGATGGCGCGGCGCGCGAGCACGCGCGGGGCCTGCAGGATCTGGGCGAGCCGGAGCGCGGCATCGTCGCCCGCGGCGAAGGCCCGGTGCTCGGGTGCGATGGCGAAGCGCCGCACGCGCGCGACGCCGGGCTGGTCGGGCGCGTCGATCACGAACATCCGCGCGCCGGGCGGGGCCAGGAACGCGTGCGCCGTGCCGGCCGGAATGACCATGCCGCAGGTGGTGTCCACGAAGGCGGCCCGGCCCGCCAACTCCAGTTCCATGCGCCCGTGCAGAGCGTAGAGCACCTGCGCGTGGCCGTGTGCATGCGCGGCGTGTTCGCCGCTGTAGCAGCGCACCGAGCAGGTGGGATGAAGGACGGCGGCGGGGCCCATGGCGCGCATCGTAGCGGCACGGCGCGCGCACGGCCGGCCCACCCCGGGGAAGGGGTGCGGATAATCCCTGCGATCCCCCTACCCGGCCCGCCCCCGCCCACCCCTTCCGATGCCCCCAGAACACGCACCCGCCACCGCCCCCCCCCGCAGCTGGCGCGAGGCCTGGCTCGTCTACCTCGAACCGGCCAGCCTGCGCATGCTGGCGCTGGGGTTCTCCGCCGGGCTGCCGCTGCTGCTGGTGCTGGGCACGCTGTCGTTCTGGCTGCGCGAGGCGGGCCTGGACCGCACTACCATCGGCTACCTGAGCTGGGTGGGCCTGGCCTACGCGTTCAAGTGGATGTGGGCACCGCTGGTGGACCGCATGCCGCTGCCGCTGCTCACGCGCTGGCTGGGGCGCCGGCGCGGCTGGCTGGTGGCGTCGCAGGCGATGGTGATGGCGGGCCTCGTGGGCATGGCGTTCAACGACCCGCGCGTGGCGCTCGAACCACTGGTGTGGTGCGCACTGGCCGTGGCGTTCGGCTCGGCCACGCAGGACATCGCGCTGGACGCCTTCCGCATCGAATCGGCCGACGCCGACCGCCAGGCGGCGCTGGCCGCCACCTACCAGACCGGCTACCGCCTGGCGATGATCTGGGCCGGCGCGGGCGTGCTGTGGGTGGCCGCGCGGGCCGAACTGCCCGGCCTCGCCGGCTACCAGCACGGCGCCTGGCAGGCGGCCTACCTGACGATGGCCGCCTCGATGCTGGTGGGCACCGCGACCGTGCTGCTGTCGCGCGAGCCCGTGCCGCGCCCGCTGCCGCCCGCGCGCAACCCGGCCGAATGGCTGCGCGGCGCGCTGGTCGATCCGTTCGCGGACTTCATCGGGCGCTACCGCTGGCAGGCGGCGCTGATCCTGGCGCTCATCGCCGTGTACCGCATCAGCGACGTGGTGATGGGCATCATGGCCAACCCGTTTTACGTGGACATGGGCTACACCAAGGACGAGGTCGCCGCGGTCACCAAGGTGTTCGGCGTGCTGATGACGCTGGCCGGCGCCTTCGTGGGCGGCGTGCTGTCCATGCGCCTGGGCGTGATGCGCGTGCTGATGCTGGGCGCGGTGCTCAGCGCCTGCAGCAACCTGCTGTTCGCCTGGCTGGGCCTGCGCGGGCACGACGTGACCGGACTGGTCTTCGTGGTGTCGGCCGACAACCTGGCGGGGGGCATCGCGTCGGCGGCGTTCATCGCCTACCTGTCCAGCCTCACCAACGTGCAGTATTCGGCCACGCAGTACGCGCTGTTCAGCTCCATGATGCTGCTGGCGCCCAAGTGGATCGCGGGCTTTTCGGGGCGCTTCGTGGACGCCTTCGGCTACACCGAGTTTTTCGTGGGGACGGCGCTGCTGGGACTGCCGGTGCTGGTGCTGGTGGCGCTGGCGTCCAGGATCGAAACGCCCCCACCCCGTTGATTTTCATGCCGTCGAAGCTATCAATTCAGTAGCACATGGAGCACACCACGCCGGCCCGGCCTGCGCGGCCGCAAAATGGCCCCGGCTGGGGGGATGCCCCTGGTTTACCTAACTTTACGGGGACTTCAACGCAACGACGCCCCCCGGCGCGACGATGAAGCCTCCCCCAAGGACACCCGCCATGAGCTCTCAACTGTTGATGATCGAAGACGACTTCCGCCTCGCCCAGATGGTGGGGGAATACCTCGGCCAGTCGGGCCTGGAAGTGACGCACATGGCCGATGGCAAGAGCGGCATGGCGCGCCTGCAGGGGGGCGATGCGGGGCCCCTCCCCGACCTGGTGATCCTGGACCTCATGCTGCCGGACATGGACGGGCTCGAAGTGTGCCGCCGCATCCGCTCGCTGCAGGGGCCGGCGGCGCAGGTGCCGGTGCTCATGCTGACCGCCAAGGGCGACCCGATGGACCGCATCATCGGCCTGGAGCTGGGCGCCGACGACTACCTGCCCAAGCCGTTCGAGCCGCGCGAGCTGCTCGCCCGCATCCGCGCCATCCTGCGCCGGCGCACCGACGGCGGCACGCCCGCCGCGCAGGTGCTGCGCTTCGGCTCGCTGGAGATCGACCGCGACGCGCGCACCGTCACCGTGAGCGGCCAGGCGGCCGAGCTCACCTCCTACCAGTTCGACCTGCTGGTGGCGCTGGCCGAACGCGCGGGCCGCGTGCTCACGCGCGACCAGATCATGGAGGCCGTGCGCGGCCGCGAGCTGGAAGCCTTCGACCGCTCCATCGACGTGCACATGGGCCGCATCCGCGCCGCGATCGAGCAGGACGCCAAGAACCCCCGCCGCATCCTCACGGTGCGCGGCGTGGGCTATGTGTTCGCCAAGCAGCAAGACTGACCCATGTCCAACCCGTTTTCCCGGCGCCTCTATCTGCGCATCTGGCTGGCCGTGGTGGTGGGCGTGGCCGTGCTCACCCTGGCCGTGGGATGGGCCTGGCGCATCGCCTCGGACCAGAACGCGCAGACGCCCCCCACCCCGCCCGCCCGCGAGATGGTGCTGATCAACGGGCGCGGCGAGCCGGTGCTGCGCGGGCTGGCCACGCGCATCCCGAACGGGCCGGCCGAGGGGCTGGAGTTCCGGGTGGAGGCCGAGGGCGGCGAGGTGTTCTCGCTGCAGATGGCGCCGCGCCCGAAGCCGCCCGGCGCCGACCGGCGCGGCGAGGTGGCGTTCTGGACACGCCCGCCGTTCGGCTTCCTGTGGATGCTGGGCCTCGTCGGCGTGGCCGTGGCCGTGGGCGTGTTCCCCATCATCCGGCGGCTGCTGCAGCGGCTGGAGACCTTGCAGCGCGGCGTGCAGCGCTTCGGCGAAGGCGACCTTTCCGTGCGCGTGGCCGAGACCGGACATGACGAAGTGGCCGACCTGGCGCGCCAGTTCAACGCCGCGGCCGCACGCATCGAGACGCTCGTCAAATCCCACAAGTCGCTGCTGGCCAATGCCTCGCACGAGCTGCGCTCGCCGCTCACGCGCATCCGCATGGGGCTGGAGCTGATGCAGGGCTCGGCCCCGTCCCCGGCGTTTCGCGACGAGATCCTGCGCAACATCGCCGAGCTGGACCAGCTGGTGGACGAGATCCTGCTCGCCAGCCGCCTGGACGCGCGCGAGGCGGACATGGGCACCATCGAACTGGTGGACCTGCTGGGCCTGGCGGCCGAGGAGTGCGTGCGGGTGGATGCCGAGCTGGAAGCCGGCGCCGCCAGCGCGGACGGCCTGGAGGTGAACGGCGTGGCCAAGCTGCTGCGCCGCGCCCTGCGCAACCTGCTGGAAAACGCCCGCCGCTACAGCCAGGGCGACATCACAGTGGGGCTGCAGCGCACCGGCACCCACGCCGAAGTGCGCGTGTGCGACCAGGGCCCCGGCGTGCCGCCGGCCCAGCGCGAACGCATCTTCGAACCTTTCTACCGGCTGCCCGGCGCCAGCGAGCGCGCTGGCGGCGTGGGCCTGGGGCTCGCGCTGGTGCGGTCCATCGCGGAACGCTCGGGCGGCACGGTGCGCTGCGAGGACCGCCCGGACGGCGAGAGCGGCGCCTGCTTCGTGCTCAGCCTGCCGTTGGCGAGCGCCTGACCTCCCTGCGAGGGCGCGGCACGCGCCACGCGAGCGTCGGCATACCCCCGGGGTCGCCATCACGCGAATGCGCCCGCTGTTGCGCATGGTCACATCTGTTTCGTTCGTTCTGCGGCTTGGCCCCGGGATCCGGGTGGCTTCGGAAGGCGGTTTCCCTTATCCTGCATTCCGCCCAACGGAATACCCGACCGAGGGGTCCACTTTGCTCACCGATCCACCCCGTTCCACCATGGCAGTCAAAGACATCCGGGTCATCCACACCCTCGGGCCGGCCGGCACCAACTGCGAAGCCGCAGCCCACGAATGGTTCCGGCGCAACGGCCGCAAAGGCACCGTGCACCTGCACCCCACCTTCGAGATCGCCGCCGAGTCGCTCCATGACGACCCGGCCATCGCGGTGCTGGGGTGCGTGGCGTATCCCGACCTGCACAAGCTCGTGTTCTCCAACCTGAACCGCTTCCAGATGGTGGATGTCTTCGTGATGCCCACCTTCAACATGATCCTGGCATCGCGCACGGGCGAGGCGCCCCGCACCATCTCGACCCATCCCGCGCCGCAGCAGCTGGCGCCCCCCGGCACGGAGCTGTGCTTCGTCAACAGCAATGCGCAAGCCGCCGTGGAATGCCGGCACGGCCGCACGGACGGCTGCATCACCACCGCCAAGGCCGCCCGGTCGCTGGGACTGAAGGTGATTCAGGACTTCGGCCCGGTGCCGATGGGGTTCACGGTTCACGCGGCGGTCTGAGCGCAGCGCGGCGCCGCGCCCGCCCCGGCTCAGTTGCGCCAGGCGAGCGAGCGGGCCTCGCCCTGGATCACGGGCGCCTGGGCATTGAGCATCTCACCCGCCAGCACACGCTCGTACATGCGCAGGTAGTCGCGCGCCATGCGCTCGGCGCCGAAGTGGCGCACGGCATGGTCGTGGCAGGCGCGGGGGTCGAAGCGGTTGGCGCGCACCGCCTCGGCCAGGGCACTGGCGTTGTCCGCCAGCACGCCGCATTCGGCGGGCACCAGTTCCGGCAGCGCGCCGTAGGGCGTCGAGAACACGGGGCAGCCGAAGTACAGGCTCTCGATGACGGCCAGGCCGAAGGGCTCGTGCCAGCGCACCGGAAAGATCAGCCCGCGCGAGGCGTTGAGCCGCTCGGTCTTCTGCGCGCCGCCCACCATGCCGAAGAAATGGATTCGGCGCGACAGCGTCCACCGGAAGCCCCGGCGGAAATTGATGCGGTCGCCGCCCAGCACGTCCAGCTCCACCCCGGCCAGTTGGGCCACGCGGATGGCGCCGCTCACGTTCTTCACGCGCCACGCGGCCTTGCCCAGGAAGTGGTAGTGGTCGCGGGGCCGGGCGAAGTCCACGGCGCCGTAGCTCTCCCACTGCAGGCCGTTGTAGACGAACTCGGTGGAGCCGTAGCGCGCCGCATGGTCGCGCGAGAGGAACACGGTGTTGCGCGGCAGCGGCTTGGGCTTTCGGGCATTGCCGTGCTCGGTGACCAGGTAGGGCGTGCCGATCTCGGTGCGGGGGTTGAACTGGAAGTGCGTGATGTCCACGTCGGCGGGAATCTGCGAATCCCACGGCGCATCGGGCCGGATGGGCAGCACCGCGCCGAAGTCGCAGGTGGAGCCCTCGGGCACCAGGTAGCTCACGCGGTGGCCCAGGCGCACCAGCATCTGGCCCAGGTCCCAGATGACGCGCTCGGTGCCGCCATAGCCGTAGACCGGGATCGGGGAGTTGTTGACGAGCAGCACGTGCATGGCGAAACCTTCTTGGCGGTCAGGAGGAGGCAGCGGCGGGCCGGCCCGGGCCCTGCGGCACGGCGGCCGGCGCCGCCCGCCGCCGCAGCGCATCGCGCTCGCGGCCCTGCAGGATGGCCAGCACCAGCATGCACATGAACAGGTAGAACATGGTGCCGCTGTTGTGGCCCAGGAACACCTGCGTGAGCCCGAAGCCGATGTAGGCGATGGGCAGCAGCACGCCCACCATGCGCAGGCACAGCACCTGGGGGTCCATGGTGCCGTGCTCCGTGGTCCGGCAGACGCGCTGGCGCGTCGGCCAGAAAAGCGCGAGCGGCACCGCATAGAACATCAGCAGCACCGCCACGCCGGGCAGGCCGCGCTTGGCGAAGATGTCCAGCACCTCGTTGTGCGCATGGCTGAACCGCAGCACGAACGGATGGGCCTGCCCCGCAGCCACGCGCCGCTGCTTCTCGGCCTCGTAGCCGTAGCGGCCCCAGCCGGTGAGCGGCCGGTCCAGGCCCATGGACCAGGCCAGTTTCCAGTGCGCGAGCCGCTGCCCGACCGAGCTGGCCGCATCGCCCTTGGATTCGTACTGGGTGATCTCCTGGCGCGCCTCGTCCACGCGGGAGCGCACGTCGTGCGCCTTGAGCGCCATGAGGCCCGCCATGCCGGCCAGGATCAGCGCCGCCCCGACCATCGCCAGCCGGCGCTGGCCGCAGCGGGCCTGCAGCCAAGCGCAGACGGGCAGCGCCAGCGGCAGCACGAGCCAGCCCCCGCGCGACTCCGACAGCAGCGAGCCCTCGAAGCCCAGCAGGATGCACACCACCCAGCCCACGCGCTGCCAGGGTGCCCAGCGGCCCCACTGCACGAGCAGGGCCGCCGAACACATCAGGCCCAGCAGCAGGCTCAGGCCGCCGAACTGGATCGCATTGGTGTAGCCGTTGGCGCGCAGCAGGTGCAGCACGCCGGTCTGATAGATGCCGATGAGCCCCGCGCCGCACGCCCCCACGGCGAGGCCCCACCACAGCCAGACCGCACGCGGCGGATAGGCCAGCAGGTAGAAAAGGCAGGGCAGTGCCAGCAGGTACTTGGACGGCCGGTCCAGGTTGGACCAGCCGCCCTGGGCCGGGTCGAAATCGAGGGCCCACACGAAGCCCATGGCGACGATGGAGGCGAACAGCCACCAGGCCTCGCGGCCCGGGGGCCGGCGCAGCCACACGCCGGCCGTGGCCAGGCTGCACAGCAGCAGGACCACCGCGCCCCACGAATAGCCCGAGCGCAGCCACAGGGCCAGGCCGGGCACCATGAAAGCCGCCACGCCGGACAGGCGTGCGAAGACATCCGAAGGTTTCACCGGCGCACGCTCTCGCTCAGGCGGTCGCTGTCGTACTCCAGCGCGGCATACCGGAAGAACGCTTCCAGGGCCACGAACAGGCAGTAAAGGAAACCGGCACCGCCGCACAGGAAACCGAGCCGCAGCACGTACAGCCGCACGAACATGCTCGCACCCGAGGCCAGCCCGCGCCCCACACCGCCGCGCTTGCCGGCCGCCGCGCGCTTGGCGGCGCCCAGCATGGCGTACTGCGTGAGCTTTTCCAGGCTGCCGCGCACGGTCTCGCGCGAGTGGTGCAGCAGCCGCGCGCGCATCACGTGGCGCGGCACGCCGGGCTCGGTGAGCACGGCCTCCTCGTGGACCACTCCCACGTACTCGCGCAGCATGTCGCGCCGGAACAGGCGCTCCACGGTCGAGGTGGTGCGCAGGTAGCGCAATTCGTGGCCGAAGGCCACCATGCGCCAGCGGATCTTCCACACCGCGCGCTCGCCCGAGCGCACGATGGCCTGCAGCTCCTCGCGGAAGTCGGGGCCCATCACCTCGTCGGCGTCGAGAAAGAAAACGTAGTCGCCCGTGGCATGCGCCAGCAGGCGGTTGCGCTGCACGGCAAAGCCCTGCCAGTCGGGATACACATGCACCTGGGCACCCAGGCGCCGCGCCACGGCCACGGTGTCGTCCGTGCTGCCGCTGTCCACCACCACGATCTGGTCGGCGAACGAGGCGCTCGCCAGACAGGCCTCGATGCGGTGGCCCTCGTTCAGCGTCAGCACCGCCACCGTGAGCGTGGGGCGGGCCGCGCTGCCGCGTTCAGCCGGCATCAATCAGTGGCCGGAGTGGACGCGTTCTCCCGCCTTCAGGCGGTACACCGTGCCGCAATAGGGGCACTTGGCCTCGCCCGTGTGGGCGACGTCCAAGTACACCTTGGGGTGGGTGTTCCAGATTTTCATGTCCGCCTTGGGGCTGGGGCAGAAGACGCCGCCCTGGGGGTTGAGGTCTTTGGCGACCAGTTCGACGATGGCTTGCGACATGTTCTTCAGACCTTGGTGAGCCAGTGGGCGTATTGGGGGTTGCGGCCGTTCACGATGTCGAAGAAGGCGCTCTGGATCTTTTCGGTGATCGGGCCGCGCGAGCCGCTGCCGATGGCGAGGCGGTCGAGTTCGCGGATGGGCGTCACTTCGGCGGCGGTGCCGGTGAAGAAGGCCTCGTCGGCGATGTACACCTCGTCGCGGGTGATGCGCTTTTGCACCAGCTCCAGGCCCAGGTCCTTGCAGATGTGGACGATGGTGTTGCGCGTGATGCCGTTGAGCGCGCCGGCCGACAGGTCGGGCGTGTACACCACACCGTTCTTGATGATGAAGACATTCTCGCCCGCGCCCTCGGACACGAAGCCGGAGGCGTCCAGCAGCAGGGCCTCGTCATAGCCGTCGTCCAGGGCCTCCATGTTGGCCAGGATCGAGTTGGTGTAGTTGCTCACCGCCTTGGCCTGCGTCATGGTGATGTTGACGTGGTGGCGCGTGTAGCTGCTGGTCTTGACGCGGATGCCGCGCTTCATGCCCTCTTCGCCCAGGTAGGCGCCCCAGGCCCAGGCCGCCACCATCAGGTGGATCTGGTTGCCCTTGGGGGACACGCCCAGCTTCTGCGAGCCGATCCAGGTCAGCGGGCGCAGGTAGCACGATTCGAGCTGGTTCTCGCGCACCACGGCCTTCTGGGCCTCGTTCACCTCGTCGCGGGTGAACGGAATGGTCATGCGCAGGATCTTGGCGCTGTTGAACAGGCGCTCGGTGTGCTCCTCGAGGCGGAAGATCGCCGTGCCGTCGGCCGTCTTGTAGGCACGCACGCCTTCGAAGGCGCCGCAGCCGTAGTGCAGCGTGTGGGTCAGCACATGGATCTTGGCGTCGCGCCAATCGACCATCTGGCCGTCCATCCATATCTTGCCGTCACGGTCGGCCATCGAGGGAGCTACGGGACTCATGGGGTTCCTTTGGAATTGCTGGAAGTCGCAAAACCCGCGATTTTACGAGTCTGCGCGGGCAGGGGCCGCCACATCCGCCGGCGCCTGGGGCACATCCTCCTGCGGCACGGGCCGCACGAGCGCCCATTCCACCAGCTTGCCGGCCCGGAATTCGCACGTCACGTGCGACTGCGTGCCGTCGGTCCAGCGGTAGCGCTCGGGCTCCTCGCCGTCGGCCGACAGCGGCTCGCCCAGCGAGCGCGTCATGGCCACCACGTGCATGAGATTGACCCCCTTGCGCAGCTTGGCATTGAGCATGACGGCGCTGCCCACGTGGCCGATGGGCCGGTCGGCCGCCTTGCGCATGACGTTCATGAGCCGGGTGAAATGCAGCAGCGCCCACATCACGAGCCCGCCCCCGACCGCCATGACGCCCTGCCAGCCATAGGAGCGGTGGGCCGCGAAGACCAGCACCGCGATGCCGACGGGAATGAAGAGGTTGCGCAGATTCATGGGGCGAGATTGTCCTATGGCGGCCGCCGGGGCCGGGTGTGGATGGTGCGTAGGCGCGGCATCGCCGCCCGGCCGGACGCCTTCAGCCCATGCCGCGCACCACCTCCATCGCCTCCTCCACCCGCTCCACCGCATGGATGGTGATGCCCTCGATGGGCTTCTTGGGCGCATTGGCCTTGGGCACCACGGCCACGCTGAAGCCCAGCTTGGCCGCCTCCTTGAGCCGCTCCTGCCCGCGCGGGGCCGGGCGCACCTCGCCGGCCAGGCCCACTTCGCCGAAGGCGATGAACCCTTTGGGCAGTGGCTTGCCGCGCAGGCTGGAGGTGATGGACAGCATCACCGCCAGGTCGGCCGCGGGCTCGCTGATGCGCACGCCGCCCACCGCGTTCACGAACACGTCCTGGTCCATGCAGGCCACGCCGGCGTGCCGGTGCAGCACCGCCAGCAGCATGGCCAGGCGGTCGCGGTCCAGCCCCACCGACAGCCGGCGCGGGCTGGGGCCGCCCTCGTCCACCAGCGCCTGGATCTCCACCAGCATGGGCCGCGTGCCCTCCAGCGTGACCAGCACGCAGCTGCCGGGCACGGGCTCGCTGTGCTGGCTCAGGAAGATGGCGCTCGGGTTGGTCACGCCCTTGAGGCCCTTTTCCGTCATGGCGAACACGCCGATCTCGTTGACCGCGCCGAAGCGGTTCTTGATGGCGCGCACCAGGCGGAACTGGCTGTGCGTGTCGCCTTCGAAGTACAGCACCGTATCGACCATGTGCTCCAGCACGCGCGGGCCGGCGAGCGCCCCCTCCTTGGTGACGTGGCCCACGAGGATGATGGTCACGCCCGAGGCCTTGGCCGCCCGCGTGAGATGCGCCGCGCACTCGCGCACCTGGGCCACCGACCCGGGCGCGCTCGTGAGCTGGTCGGAGTACACCGTCTGGATCGAGTCGATCACCGCCACGGCCGGCTGGGTGGCATCGATGGTGGCGAGAATCTTCTCCAGCTGGATCTCGGCCAGCACGTTCACCTGGCTGTGGTCCAGGCCCAGGCGGCGCGAGCGCAGCGCCACCTGCGCGCCGCTTTCCTCGCCCGTCACGTACAGCGTGGGCAGGCCCACGCGCTGCAGCGCATCCAGCGCCTGCAGCAGCAGCGTGGACTTGCCGATGCCCGGGTCGCCGCCGATCAGCACCACGCCGCCCTCCACGATGCCGCCGCCCAGCACCCGGTCCAGCTCGTCGATGCCGCTCGGCGTGCGGGCGATGTCGGTCGCCTCGATGGCGGCCAGCGGCATCACCGCCTGGGCCTGCGCCAGGCCCGAAAACTGCGGCGCGCTGAGGCGGTTCTTGCCCGGGCCGGCCTCGGCCACGGTTTCGACCAGGGTGTTCCAGGCACCGCAGGCCGGGCATTTGCCCAGCCAGCGCGGGCTGGTGCCGCCGCACTCGGAGCAGGTGAAGAGGGTTTTTTCTTTGGCCATGGCAGGAATCGGGAAACGGGGCAGCAGGGTGGATCGCAGCGGGGCGGCATGCCCGGCGGCAGGCCGGCCCGCAGCGGCCCCAAGCCGGGCGCCAGCGGGGGTGCGCGGCCTGAAAGTAAGCAATTGCGATGTCAACCCTATCCTACCCCGCGCTTCCTGGAGCCTGCCTAGCATGCCCGTTCCAGCGGCAGTCCGCCGCACGCCATTCATTCAAGGAGATACCACCCATGACCCCAACCACCATGAACGCTTCGGCCACCCCTTCCCGCCGCTGGCTCGCCGCCGCCCCGCTGATCGTCGTGTCCGCCCTGGCGCTCACCGCCTGCGACCGCAACAAGCCGGCCGACACGCCCACCAACACGGCACCCGTCACCACCCCGGCGCCGACGCCCCCCGCCACCCCCGCCCCTGCCATGCCGGCCACGCCAGCGTCGGACGCCGGCATGTCCTCCACCCCGTCTTCCTCCGCCTCGGCCGGCGGCGCCGTGTTCGGCGGCAGCACGCCGGCGCCGGCCACCGCGGCCTCCGAGCCGGCCAGCGACGCCAAGTGATCGCGCGCTGACCGCGCCCCTGCCTCCGCCCCCGGCGCACGCCGCGGGGAGCGCTTAACATCCACCGCTTCGCGGCCGTTCGGCCGGTCCATGCAGAGGCGGATGTTTAGATGAAGGCATGTATCTATGGCGCGGGCGCCATCGGCGGCTGGCTCGCCGTGGCGCTGTCGCGCGCGGGCTGCGAGGTCGCCATGGTGGCCCGCGGCGCCACGCGGCAGGCCCTTGATGCGCAAGGCCTGCGCCTCGTTCAACCCGATGGTTCGGTGCACGCCACGCCGGTGCGCGCGCACGACGACCCCGCCGCCCTGGGCGTGCAGGACCTGGTGGTGCTGGCCGTCAAGGCGCCGGCCCTGCCCGACGTGGCCGCGCGCATCGCGCCGCTGATCGGCCCCCACACGCTGGTGCTCACGGCCATGAACGGCGTGCCGTGGTGGTTCCTCGACGGCTGCGGCGGCCCCGTACAAGGCCGGGCGCTGCAGTCGGTCGACCCCTCGGGCGCCATGGCGCGTGCTGTGCCGGCCGGCCAGGTGATCGGCGGCGTGGTCCACACCAGTTGCTCGCTCGATGCGCCCGGGGTGGTGCGCCACCACTTCGGCAACCGGCTCATCCTGGGCGAGCCCGCCGGCGAGCCCACGCCGCGGCTGCAGGCACTGGCCGACACGCTGCGGCGCGGCGGCATCGAGGCCGAAGTGTCCTCCCGCATCCAGCAGGACGTGTGGTTCAAGCTCTGGGGCAACCTGACGGTCAACCCCATCAGCGCGCTCACCGGTGCCACCACCGACCGCATCCTCGACGACGACCTGGTGCGCACCTTCATCTCCGACGTGATGCTCGAGGCCAAGGCCATCGGCGAACGGCTGGGCCTGCCGATCGACCAGCAGCCCGAAGACCGCCACGCCGTCACCCGCAAGCTGGGCGCGTTCAAGACCTCGATGCTGCAGGACGTGGAGGCCGGCAAGCCGCTGGAGATCGACGCCCTGGTGGGCGCGGTGCACGAGCTGGGCCGCCTCACCGCCGTGCCCACGCCGCACACCGACGCCCTGCTGGGCCTGGTGCGGCTGATGGCGCGGGTGCGTGGCCTGCACTGATGCGCACGGACGGGCACATCAAAAACCATAGCAAGACGCCCTAGTACTTATTGCCCTCCTGCGGTTTTTGGCTTGGAAACACCAGTCCACAGGCGGCGGCCGTTCCTTTTCCCATCGCCAACCCCACTGGAGCCCCCATGGCCTCGCTGACCCTCTACTACGCCCCCGGCACCTGCGCGCAGGCCGTTCGCATCGCGCTGAACGAAGCCGGCGCCGATCACGCGCTGGAGCGCATGGACTTCAAGGCGCAGCAGCAGCGCACGCCCGAGTACCTGGCCATCAACCCCAAGGGCCGCGTGCCGGCCCTGGTCACCGAGCAGGGCGTGCTGACCGAGACGCCCGCGCTGCTGGCCTATGTGGCCCAGCGGTTCCCTGAGGCGCGGCTGGCGCCCACCGATCCCCACGGGTTCGCGCGGATGCAGGAGTTCAACAGCTACTTCGCCTCCACCGTGCACGTGGCCCATGCCCACCGGCCCCGCGCCAACCGCTGGGCCGACGAGCCCGAGGCCATCGCCGCGATGCAGCGCAAGGTCGGCGCCAACATGACCGAATGCTTCGCGCTGATCGAGCAGCAGCTGCAGGGGCCGTGGGTGCTGGGCGACGCCTATTCGGTGAGCGACGGCTACCTGTTCACCATCGGTGGATGGCTGCAAAGCGATGGCGTGGACATCGCCCGGTTCCCCAAGGTGCATGCGCACGCGCAGCGCGTGGCGGCGCGGCCGGCGGTGCAGCGGTCGTTGGATTGATGTCCTGCGGGGGGACGGGTGCCGCGCGAGGCGGCGCCCCTCCAGAAAAAGCCCCGGGGCCGGGCGGCCCGCGGGGCGGTTCGTGAAGGCCGGGCGCGATGACCGGCAACGATATGGCCTGGCGGCTCAGTTGACCTTCAGCAGGCGCCAGTCGATGCGGTTGTCCGCGCGGTGGATGATCTCCACCTTTTGCGAGGCCGCCCAGGGGATGACTTGGTTGTACAGCGGGATGTGCGAGATGAGCTGGTGGTCCTGCACCAGCGCCTGCTCGATCAGGCTGTTGCGCGTGGCAGCGTCGGTTTCCTTCTTGATGCGCTCGATCAGCGCGTCCTGCTGCGGGTCGCTGAAGCGGCCCAGGTTGAAGTTGCCGTCGCCGCCGGCACCGGGCGAGCGGATCAGCGACTGCAGCGAATAGAACGCATCGAACGTCGGCACGCCCCAGCCCAGCAGGTAGATGCTGGCCTCGTTGCGCTGGATCATCGGGAAGTAGGTGGCGAACGGCAGCGAGCGCAGCCTGGCTTTCACGCCCACCTTGGCCCACTGGGCGGTGATGGCCTGGCACAGCTGCTCGTCGTTGATGTAGCGGCCCGCGCTGCAGGCGAAGTCCACCTCGAAGCCCTGCGGGTAGCCGGCCTCGGCCAGCAGCTTCTGCGCGGCGGCGGGGTCGTAGGGCCAGCGCACGTCGGCCTTCGGGGTCCAGCCGTTCACCTGCCGCGCGATGATCGCGCCGGTGGGCTGGGCCAGGCCACGCAGCACCACGCGCTGGATGGCGTTGATGTCGATGGCCTGGTAGAGCGCTTTGCGCACGCGCACGTCCTTGAGCGGGTTCTTGCCCTTCACGCTGGAGTTCTGCAACTCGTCGCGGAACTGGTCCAGGCCCAGGAAGATGGTGCGGTTCTCGGCGCCGTCCAGCACCTTCAGTTGCGGCTGCTGGCGGATGCGCGGCACGTCCTGCAGGCTGGGGTCGAGCACGAAGTCCACCTCGCCCGACAGCAGCGCAGCCGTGCGCGTGGCATCGGACTTGATGGGCGTGTAGACCACGTCGGTCACGTTGCCGCCGAATTGGCCCTTGCCCCACCAGTGGGGATTGGCCGCCAGCACCAGGCGCTGGTCGGGCGCCCAGGACTTGAGCACGAACGGGCCCGTGCCCAGCGTGTTGCGGTGGGTGTAGGGCTCGTCGCTGGTCTTGATGTCCTTCGGCGCCGTGGCGTTGTTCTTCTCGGCCCAAGGCTTGCTCATGATGCGCAGCTCGGTCAGCTGGTTGACCAGCACCGGGTTGGGCACCTCGGAGAAGATGTCCACGGTGTTCGCGTCCACCACGTCCACGCGGTCGATGCCCTGCGTGTACACGGCGTAGTTGGAGGTCTTGGCCTTGGCGCGCTCCAGCGAGAACTTCACGTCGTCGGCCGTGAGGGCGGAGCCGTCGCTGAACTTCACGCCCTGGCGCAGCGTGATGCGCAGCTGCGTGGGGCTGACCCGCTTCCAGGCGGTGGCCAGCTGCGGCTCGGGCTTGAAGGTCTTGCTGTTGTATTCGACCAGCGTTTCGTACACGGCCGAATGCAGCGCGTTGTTCACGCCCACGTTCTGCGCGTGGATGTCCCACGAGGACACGTCGGCCGAGCGGGCGAAGCGGAAGGTGGCGGCCTGCGCGGCCAGCGGTGTGGCCACGGTGAAGGCGGCAGCGGCCAGGGTGGCCGCGAGGGAAAGCGAAAAGCGCATGGTGCAAAGGCCCTGAAGCAACGAAGAGTGCGGCCACTATGCCCGCGGCCCTCCGCGCGGCGAACGACTTTGTGGTTCTAACGTTATGCAGGCCGCTGGGCCGGGTAAATTCAGGGCCCGGCCCGTTGCCTTCCAAACCTCACACCACTGGCCATCCATGGGCTCCATCGATCCGCAGGAAAGCACCCCGCAGCTGCTCAATCGGCTGCGCATGCGGCAGGTCGCGCTGATGCTGGCCATCGCCGAGCACCGCACACTGCGCGCGGCCGCGGGCGCGCTGGGCCTGAGCCAGCCGGCCGCAACCAAGATGCTCCACGAACTGGAGGCCGCCCTCGGCCAGCCGCTGTTCGACCGGGTGGGCCGCGGCCTGCGGCTGAACGCCGCGGGCGAGCGGGTGACCGGCTACTTTCGCAGCATCCGCGGCAGCATGGAAGCGCTGAACCGCGAGCTCAGCGAGATGCGGCTGGGCAGCGCGGGCAAGCTGTCGGTCGGCAGCATCATGGCGGCCTCGCCGGGCCGGCTGACCGACGCGCTGCTCGGGCTGAAGGCGGTGTTCCCGCTGCTGGCGCTGGAGATCGCCGTGGACACGAGCGACCGGCTGCTGGCGCAGCTGCGCGAGGGCGTGCTCGAAGTGGTGGTGGGCCGGCGTTCCGGCGATTCGGGCCGGGACTGCACCTTCCAGCCCATCGACGGCGAAGGTCTGGCGGTGGTGGTGCGCAACGGCCATCCCCTGGCGGGCAAGGCGCGCGTGGGCTTCGCGGCGCTGCTCGATTTTTCGTGGGTGCTGCAGCCGGCCGGCAGCCCCATGCGCGACCTGATCGCGCAGGAGTTCAAGGACCACGGCGCGGCGCTGCCGCAGGGGCTGATCGAGACCGGCTCCATCCTCACCACCATCAACCTGGTGCGGCGCTCCGAACTGATCGGGGTGATCCCGGAGGCCGTGGCGCAGCGCGATGCAGAGCACGGCCTGCTGCACGTGCTGCCCTACCGCTTCCAGCACACGCTGGAGGCCTACGGCAGCCTGGTGCGGGCCGACCGGCCGCTGAGCCCGCCGGCCCAGGCGTTCCTGCGGCTGCTGCACGCGCCGAAGTAGAACCCGGCCCCCGCGGGCTTCAGCGCGCGCGCAGCAGGCGCACGGCTTCGGGCAGGGAGTTGGCCTGCGGCACGAAGCGGTCGATGGCCGCGCCCAGCACCACCGCGCACAGCAGTGCGCCGAGCAGCGGCTTCCAGGTCAGCCGCACCGCGGCCGAGAGCCAGCCGGCCCGCTCCACGCCCATCGCGGCGCGCGCGGTGGCGTACGAGAACGCCAGTTCCACCGCCACGGCCAGCAGCACATCGAAGCCGAAGTACAGCAGCGCGAGCGCTCCCGCGCCCAGCACGATGGCCGCGCCGATGAGGAAGATGGCCACCACGGGCACGATCACCACCGCGCCCTCGTCCGCACCGCTGGCGGCCTCCAGCGCCCCGCCGGCCACGTCGCTCAAACCCTCGCCCAGGCCGCTCCCCACGCCCTCGCCGAAATCGCCGCTCGCCCCACCGCCACCGAAGTCGCCGCCGCCCCCGCTGCGCGGCACGGGCACCCGCGTGCTGCCGGTCGGCAGGTCGATGTCGGACGGCAGGTCGATGCCGTCGGTCCACCCACTGTCGTCCCGCTGGCGGGGCGGCCGCACCAGCCAGGCCGCCCAGGCCCGCAGCACCAGCAGGTAGGCGACGTAGCCCACGCCCAGCGTGATGCCGTAGCGCAGCGCGAGCGAGTCCACGCCCATCACCTTCTGGGTGTGCGAGGTGGCCCACATCAACGCCATCATGAAGGCGCCGATGCACCAGCCGTGCACGTGCAGCCGGTGGCGCTGGCGCAGGGTGTGCACCAGTTCGCGGTCGGGCGCCTGCACCCGCCGCCAGGTCGAGCCCTTGCCGGATCGGGCGGCCGGCGCGCGCTGCCCCGGGCGCATCAGGCCACCGCCACCGGCACGCGCGGGGCCAGGGCGCACATCAGCTCCCAGCTCACCGTGCCGGCGGCATGCGCCACCTCGTCGATCGACAGCACGGCACCGCTGGCGGCGCGCCCCCACATCGTGGCCTCGGCGCCGAAGCCCGCCTCCACGCCCGCCGCGATCACGGGGGAGAGGTCCACCGTGATCATGTCCATGCTCACCCG
Source organism: Acidovorax sp. SUPP3434 (assembly GCF_030159015.1). Classification (NCBI taxonomy): domain Bacteria; kingdom Pseudomonadati; phylum Pseudomonadota; class Betaproteobacteria; order Burkholderiales; family Comamonadaceae; genus Acidovorax; species Acidovorax sp. SUPP3434. The sequence goes on along the minus strand of NZ_BQXL01000004.1, from coordinate 292,869 downwards.
GCCCACCACGCGCGTGCGCACCCCGTTCACCAGCACGGGCGTGCCGGTGCCGGCGTGGCGCGGGTAGCCGTCGGCATAGCCGCAGGCCAGCACGCCGATGGTGAGCGGGGCGTCGGCCGTGAAGGCGGAGCCGTAGCCCACCGTGTCGCCGGCCTGCACGTGCTGCACCGCGATCACGCGGGCCGACAACGTCATCGACGGCTGCAGGTTCCAGTGGGCGGCGTCGTGCTCGGGGTAGTCCGGCGCCCCGCCGTAGAGCACGATGCCGGCGCGGATCCAGTCGCCGCGCACGCGCGCATCGACCGCATGGCGCAGGGTGGCCGCGCTGTTGCACACGCTCTTCTCGCCGGGCAGGTCCTGCGTGGCGGCCTGGAAGGCCTGCATCTGGTGCGCGATGCCGCGGGGGCCATCGGCGTCGCTGAAGTGGGTCATGGATGAGATCTCGTCCACCTGCGTGAGCGCATTGAGCCGCGCCCAGGCCGAGCGGTAGCGCTCGGGCGTGAAGCCCAGGCGGTTCATGCCCGTGTTCATCTTGAGGAAGACGCGGTGCGGCGCCTGCGTCTTGTGGGCGGCCAGCCAGTCGATCTGCTCGTCGCAATGCACCGCGTGCCACAGCCCCAGGCGCGAGCACAGCTCCAGGTCGCGCGGCTCGAACACGCCCTCCAGCAGCAGGATGGGGCCGCGCCAGCCCAGGGCGCGCAGGCGCTCGGCCTCGGACAGGTCCAGCAGCGCGAAGCCGTCGGCCGCGCGCAGCCCCTCGAACACGCGCTCGATGCCGTGGCCGTAGGCATTGGCCTTCACCACCGCCCAGGCCAGGGCGTCCGGCGCACTGGCGCGGGCGCGCTCGAGATTGTGTTGCAGTGCAGCAGTGTGGATGGTGGCTTGGATGGGACGCGGCATGGGGTGGATCTGCGGAGCGAAAAGGAAGGAATTCTGGCATCGCCCTCTAGAAACCGCGTGATATAACCGCCAGTCACTTGCAGCGGGTTCCGATATTTAACAGGGCATCAGGCGAACTGATGCACCCAACAGCCATTCGATGAAGCGCGGTTTCTACACCATCATGTCGGCGCAGTTTTTCAGCTCGCTGGCCGACAACGCACTTTTCGTGGCCGCCGTGGAATTGCTGCGCACCAACGGGTCGCCGGAATGGCAGCGTGCGGCGCTCGTGCCGATGTTCGCGCTGTTCTACGTGGTGCTGGCGCCGTTCGTGGGCGCCTTCGCTGATGCGATGCCCAAGGGCAAGGTCATGTTCTTCAGCAACGCGATCAAGGTCGTGGGCTGCCTCATGATGCTGTTCGGCTCGCACCCGCTGATCGCCTACGCCGTGGTCGGCCTGGGCGCTGCGGCCTACTCGCCCGCCAAGTACGGCATCCTCACCGAACTGCTGCCGGCCTCGCAGCTGGTCAAGGCCAACGGGTGGATCGAGGGGTTGACCATCGCCTCCATCATCCTGGGCGTGCTGCTGGGCGGCCAGCTCGTGGGGCCCGCCATCGCCGGCCTGCTGCTGTCGGTGGACCTGCCCTTCGTGGACACCGGCGTGGACACCGCGGCCGAGGCCGCCATCGCCGCGCTGATCACGCTGTACCTGGTGGCCGCGTGGTTCAATACCCGCATTCCCCACACCGGCGTGGAGATGCGCCCGCTGCCCTCCAATCCGCTGGCGATGCTGCCGGACTTCTGGGCCTGCAACAACCGTCTGTGGCGCGACAAGCTGGGCCAGATCTCGCTGTCCACCACCACCCTCTTCTGGGGTGCGGGCGGCAACCTCAAGTTCATCGTGCTGGCCTGGGCCGCGGCCGCGCTCTCCTACAACACCACGCAGGCCTCGGCCCTCACCGGGGTGGTGGCCATCGGCACGGCCGTGGGCGCGGTGGTGGCCTCCATGCGCATGCGGCTGGACATGGCCACCAAGGTGATCCCGCTGGGCATCGCCATGGGCCTGCTGCTGGTGCTGATGGTGTTCATCAAGAGCATCTGGGTCGCCATTCCCTTCCTCATCCTGCTGGGCGGCCTGGGCGGCTACCTGGTGGTGCCGATGAACGCGCTGCTGCAGCACCGGGGCCACAACCTCATGGGCGCGGGCCGCTCCATCGCGGTGCAGAATTTCAACGAGCAGGCCTGCATCCTGGCGCTGGGCGCGTTCTACAGCCTGTCGCTCAAGATGGGGCTGTCGGTGTTCGGCGCCATCACCGCGTTCGGCCTCGTGGTGGCCGGGGTGATGTGGCTGATCCGCCGCTGGCACCAGCACAACTGCGTGCGCTACCGCGAAGAGGTGGACCACCTGCTGCACCTGGCGCGGCACGATCACCACCACTGACCGCCGCCGGCCGCCGCGGCGCGCTCCGGGCGCCACGCGCGGCCGCCTGCCGGCCTGCGCAATGGAAAGTACAACTTAACCACAGCCGGACATGGAACTGCCTTCATCCGAGGGCAGAAAATCATGCCGATGCTGCGGCCCCTCTTTTTCCGTGCCCATCCGACTGCGAAGCGGAGGCACCCCTGCCGCACCACGACGCTCCATGCCATCGCCGCTGCCCTATTTCGCCCTGCTGTTCAATGCCTTCGTTTGGGGCCTGGCATGGTGGCCGTTCCGGGTGATGCACGGGGCGGGGCTGCACCCGCTGTGGGCGACCGCCGTGATGTACAGCGCCATCCTGGCCGGCCTGCTGGCGCTGCGGCCGGGCCTGTGGGCGCAGGTGCGCCAGCACCCGCAGCTGTGGCTACTGGCCCTGAGCTCGGGGCTGAACAACGTGGCCTTCAACTGGGCGGTGACCGTGGGCGACGTGGTGCGCGTGGTCCTGCTGTTCTATCTGATGCCGGTCTGGGGCCTGCTGCTGGCCTGGCGGGTGCTGGGCGAGCGGCCCACGCCCATGGCGCTGCTGCGGCTGGCGCTGGCCTTCACCGGCGTGGTGCTGGTGCTGGTGCCCGAGGGCACCTCGCCGTCCCGGCTGCTGCAGAACCTGTCGCTCGCCGACGGGCTGGCGCTGGCGGGCGGCTTTTTCTTCGCGCTGACCAACGTCACGCTGCGGCGGCTGCATGCGGTGCCGGGACAGGCGCGCATGTTCGTCATGTTCGGCGGCTGCATGCTGATGGCGCTGGTGGTGGCCTGCATCGGGCTGCAGGCCGGCGTGGTGGAGCCGTTTCCCCCGGTGAACGCCACCTGGATCGCCACGGCCGCCCTGCTCGCGGTGGCGCTGTGGCTGGGCAACGGGGCGCTGCAGTACGGGGCGTCGCGGCTGGCGGCGGGCACCACGGCGGTGATCCTGCTGTCGGAGGTGGTGTTCGCCAGCGTGTCCTCGGTGCTGCTGTCGGCCGCGCAGCTGCAGCCGCGCACCTTGCTGGGCGGGGGCCTGATCGTGTTCGCCGCCCTCCTCGCATCGCTGCGGCGCTGAGCGCCCGGCGGGCCGCCGCACAGGCGCCGCCCCGCCGCAGGGCCGGGGCCCAAAGGCCCTTGGCCGCCATGGAAAACAGGGCTCTCCCGGCCGGTGCTTGCGTGCCCGCGGGGCGCCGGTATAGTCATTGCAAGTTACGTCACCAGCGTACGCCGTTGTCATGCATCCGCAGGCCGGCGCTGCGCGCTTTCGGAGATTCGGTATGAAACGTCGTTCATGGTGCGCGCTCTTCATGGCGCTCGGTTCCTTGGCGCTGCCCGGCGCCGCGTCGGCGCAGGCGAAGTGGACCCTCGCCACGGGCTACCTGCCCGACGTGTTCCACACCGTCAACCTGCAGCAGTTCGCCCAGGAGGTGAACGACCGCACGAAAGGCGCGCTGGTGATCGACGTGCGCCCCGACAACAGCGTGGCCCGGCTGTCCGAGATCGCCGGCCAGGTGCGCACCGGCAAGATCGCGGCGGGCGAGGTGCTGCTCAGCTCGCTGGCGGCCGACACCAAGCTGGCCGGGGCCGACGCCATTCCCTTCATCGTGGACAGCTACGACGACGCACTGCGGCTGTGGAAGGCGCAGCGCCCCGTGCTGCAGGAGGCGCTGGACCGGCAGGGCCTGGTGCCGCTGTACGCCGTGCCCTGGCCGGCCCAGGGTCTGTTCACCACGCGGTCCATCCGCCACGTGAGCGACCTGCGCGGCGCCAAGATGCGCAGCTACAGCCCCAGCACCGTGCGCATCGCCCAGCTGATGGGCGCCACGCCGGTGGACGTGCCCACCAAGGGCATCAACCAAGCCGTGCTGGACCGGCAGATCGACACGCTCTTCACCTCGCCCGTCACGGGCGTGGAGAACAAGGTGTGGGATCTGCCCATCAAATACTTCTACAACGTGCATGCCTGGTATCCCAAGAACCTCGTGCTGGTCAACAAGGCCCAGTGGCTGGCCCTGCCCGAAGGCACGCGCAAGATCGTCGAGGAGGCCGCCGCCCAGGCCCAGGTGCGCGGATGGAACGCGAGCAGCGCCGCGTCCACCGCCTCCATCGCCGAGCTGGCGCGCAACGGCATCAAGGTGGAGACGCCCGACTTCGAGCTGCGCCGCGAGCTGCGGCGCCTGGGCGAGCAGTTCTCGCTCGAATACATCCGCGACACCGGCGCCGACGGCAACCGCATGATGATTCCGTACTTCTCCGGCGAGAATGCCGCTGCCGCCGCCAAGACCCGGTGAACGCCCTGCCGGCGTGGCGGCGCCCGATCGATCCGATCCATCCACCTTTCCTGCAAGGGATGCGCGCCATGACCAGCGTCTACGACTTCGAGGCCCGGCAGATGAACGGCCAGACCGTGCCCCTGCGGCAGTACGCGGGGCAGCTGCTGCTCATCGTCAACACGGCGAGCGCCTGCGGCTTCACGCCGCAGTTCGCCGGGCTGGAGGCCCTGCACCAGCAATACGGCCCCCAGGGGCTGGCCGTGCTGGGGTTTCCCTGCAACCAGTTCGGCCGCCAGGACCCGGGCAGCAACGACGAGATCGCCAGCTTCTGCCAGCTCAACTACGGAGTGAGCTTTCCGATGATGGCCAAGATCGACGTGAACGGCGCCGACGCCGACCCGCTGTACCGCTGGCTCAAGGCCGAGGCCCCGGGACTGCTGGGCACCCAGGCGATCAAGTGGAACTTCACCAAGTTCCTCATCGGCCGGGACGGGCAGGTGCTGCGCCGCTACGGCCCGCGGGACACGCCGCAGTCCATGGCGGGCGACATCGAGGCCGCCCTCAAGCGCTGAGCCTGGCCTACACAGCGGCCGCGGGCTTTTCGAGATCGATGATCTCCATCGGCACCTTCTTGTAGGCCAGGTAGTCCCACTTCAGGTACAGGAACTGCCCGCCGTCCGGTTGCGGAACCATGCCGTAGAAAGCGGGGCGCGGGGCTTTGGCATTGGTGACGATGAACTGCGCGGCGCGGATCAGATCTTCCGTCTTGACGACGGCCGCCGAGCGAAGGCGACCCCCCTGGCCGGACAAGAAAGCCTGCACCGTGAGGTGCGGGAACACATAGCCCTCCTGCCGAGCATTGAGCGCCATCAGCCGCTTCTGGTATTCGGTCTCCGCACCCGACGGGCGGGCATAACGGATGGTGAAGCTGCGGTGGTTTTCCTCGGTCCACTGCACACGGCTTGCCAGACCCCGTATCGCTCCGGGCTGGTTCATCACTTGCCAGGCATCAATGCCCGCCAAAAGATCGAGTTCGTCCTTGAAGTCGCGCGCCGCATTGGCCTCAACCGGCCGGATCTTGCCGCCGCCCACCAGCGGGTAATGCTGAATGGCAGGCCAGACGGTATTGACGAAGTCCGCGGCACTGGCGGACAGGTTTTTGAGCAACATGGTTCTCCTCCGCAGGAAATCTTAGCCTGCAGGGATTCGGCGAACGGATGCGCGCAGGGCAATGCCCCCCTTGACCGCTTTCAGCGCTGCGGCTGCGGATCGCCGCGCACCACGAAGTGCCTGGAGAACCCCAGCGCCCGCGCGACGCCCCGGGGCTCCGAGACCAGCGGCATGCGAAAGCCCGGGCTGGGCAAAATCTCCACGCTCCAGTCGGTGTCGCCGATGAAGCGGAACCGCACGGTGTGCTCGCCCTCCAGCCCGATCAGCGAAAAACGCCCGGTGGTGTAGGCCCCGCCGATGGTGGCCGCGTCCAGCGGCTGCCACTGGCCATCGAACAGCGTGATGTGCAGCAGGTCTTCCTGCGGCACATCGTCGGTGGTGAACAGCAGGTGAAAGCCCCGGCACTCGAAGGCCGCCTCCAGCACCAGCCCGTCCACGCGGGCCTGCAGGGGCAGGCCGCCCTGCACGACCCGGCTTTGCATCGGGGCCTCGCCGCCCTCGGCGGGCAGGGGTGCCAGGGAAATGTCGGCGGGGGTGAGGATGCGCATCGCCGGCCCGCCGCTCACCACAGGAAATCCACGCCGAAGGCCGCCAGCGCGCCGCCCACGAACGCCCCGATGGTCACGCACACCGGCGCGCCGGGCCCACAGGCCAGGCCCGCCAGCGCGCCCCCGGCGATGCCGCCGCCGATCCCCGCCCCGGCCACGGCGAGTTCCTTGCCCGCTGCGGCGGTCTTGTCGTCGGCCGTCGCCACGTTGTAAACCGACAGGGCGATGGACAGCACGATCAGCCCCCGGCCCGCGCGCGACAGGCCGCGCATGGTCTGCGTGACCTTGGGGTTGGAGCGGCCGGCGGACTGGACGATCTCGCCGTACACCGCGTTCTGCTGCGCCGCCGTGAGCCGGTCGAACTGCACGGTGGGCCCGTGGATCTGCTGGGCCTTGCGGGCGATGAGCTCGTTGAGCGTCCGGCCCTCGGCCTTCAGGCTCTGCGCCATGGCGCGCCCGATGGGCGTGCTGCGCCCGCGGATGATCTCCATGATGGTGTTGCGCGCCACCTGGGCCTGCTCGGCCGCCTGGGCCCAGGTGATGCGGCCGCTCATCGCCTCGAACTGCAGGTCGTTGGCCATGGCCTGGATCTGCCGGGTATAGGCCAGCCGGGCCGAGGCATCCAGCGAGAGGTGGGCCCCGGCGTTGGCGATCTCCGCCTTCAGGGCCTGGATGGCCGAGTCGAAGGCGGCACGGTCTTTCGGATCGTCGTTCTGCATGCGTTGTTGTCTCCTCGTCTGGATGGGAAACGGCGCTGTTTTGCGTTGTGGCCGCCGGCCGCGCGCAGCAGGGGCCGCGTCGGGAGGCTTGGGGTTTTTTCGCACCGGTGCATGGCGGCATGCACGCGCCGAAAGTAACCGCCCGAGCGGCGATCGGGCGAAACCATCGGTCAAAGAGGTTTCAATACGTAGGAAAGTGTCGAATCGATCAAGGGGCGCAACCCCGCGCCACAGCGCCGTTCGCCCCGCCGGGCGGGCTTGTCAAAGCCCACACCCCACCATAGGGGGGATTGGCAGGCCCGTTGAATTTGTATCTATTACGGGTCTTCGCCCCTCATTCCATATGCCGGAAGGAACTTTTCGCATGCCTTGTCCTGCGGCGGTGAAGATCACGCTGAAGGTGGGTGATACGGAGTTTTTTGGAGAAAAAGGCCTGCAGCGCATGATTTTCTAGGGCATATCGCTACAAAAACAGGAGCAAATCCAAAACCGGGTGATGGGGCGCCGGACCGCCTTTCCCCTGGCAGGGTCGCGAATGGCGTCAGCCAGCCGGATCCCGCTTTTTTTCGCAGAACTGCCGCCCGCCTCGACGGGGCTGGCAGGCATTTCGCGTCGGGCCTGTTGCAGGCCACGGCACCCTGATTCCAATCCAAGGAGGAACTTCCCGCATGTCCCGTTTCGCAATGACCAAGACACTCGCGCTCTGCGTCGGGGGCCTGATCCTGGCCTCTTCGGCCTGGGCGCAGACCACCACCCCGCCCAATGCCGAGCCGGAGCCGGGCCTGTGGGCCTTCGACGGCGAACTGAACGGCCAGCCCGGACGCAGCCTGCAGATCGATACCGAACAGGGCCGCGCCCTCATCGTGTCCTACCTGGGCTACCGCGCCGACGGGTCGTCCGTGTTCCTGCAGGCCAGCGGCCTGCGCGGCGGCGACAGCTCGGCCTTCCGGGGCCCGCTGCAGGAGTTCCGCAACGGGCCGCCCGTGATCGGCGGCGGTGCGGGCAACGGCGAAGTAGCGGGCAGCCCGGGCGAGATCCAGCTGGCCTTCGACTCGCCCACCTCCGGCACCGTCACGCTGCCGGGCGACGTGACGCGCCGCATCTCGCGCTTCACGTATGGCCTCCCGAACGGCGGCACGCAATACACCTTGCAGACCTATTCCACCCGCCTGTCCACGACGCCCATCGCCTCCTACCGCGTCGAACTGCGCGACGGCAATTTCCTGATGAGCCAGCTGAGCACGTCCGACGGCCGCCTGTGCTCCTACTCGGGCACCTACCAAAAGCGCGGACAGGGCATCGAATCCGACGGCACCGCCAGTTGCGTGGACCCCTCCGGCACCCAGCAGCGCAGTCCGTACCGGATCGAGCAGTTTGCCGTGGACCCCTACGGCATGGCCACCGGCACGCTGCGCAAGGACGGGATCGAATCCTTCTTCATGGGTGCCTGCCATGCGGGCGCAGTCATGCTCGGCAGCCCGGGCACCTGCGCGTCCGGCTCGTCGCCATCCGACATCGTGGTGCAGCCCGGCATCTGGGCCTTCGACAGCGAGGTGAACGGCCGACCGGGCCGCAGCCTGCAGATCGACACCCAGAACGGCAGCCGCGCGCTGGTCCTGTCCTACCTGGGCTACCGCACCGACGGCTCTTCGCTGTTCATGCAGGGCAGCACCGCGAACCGCGACACCAATGCCCAGTTCACGGTGCCCTTGACCGAATTCCGCAACGGCCCGGTGATCGGTGGCGCCATCCGCCCCGCGGAGGTGGCCTCGACCATGGGTGCGGCAACCATCGTGTTCGACAGCCCCACGACCGCGACCATCACGCTGCCCTTCGACACGCCACGCCGCATTTCGCGCTTCCGCTACGAAGACCATCTGGTGCGTTTCAACAAGGCTTTTTCCGCCCAGGTGTATCCGTTCTGGTCGCCTGTCGGGGCCACCATCAGCATCGACATGGTCATGAAAGACAACCTCTTTCGCATGGACACGCGCACCGCGGATCTGCTGACGGCCTGCGAGTACCGCGGCACCTACCGCCTGTCGGGCGAGGGCCTGGACTCGGAAGGCACGCGCACCTGCACGGCCCCCAGCGGCACCACGAGCGAGGCCTACCGCGCCGAGCAATTCACGGTGGACCGCAACGGCCTGTTGCGCGGCCTGATGCAAAGCGCGTCGGGCGCCCGGACCCTGGTCCTGGGGGCCTGCTGGAACGGGCGCCTGTGCACCCCGCCCGAGCTGGAACTGCCGCGCTGACAGGCACCGGCCCTTGCCAGGGGCCGCAGGCAGGCGCCTGCTGGCGGCCCATCCTCAGCCGCCGCCGGGCCCGACCCCGGGGCGGCCCCACACGTGGCGCAGCATGTCGGCCAGCGAGCGGCCAGGCTCCACGGTGAAGCGCTCGTCCAGCACGTCGAGCGAGACGATCCGGTCCACGCGAAAGCCGCGAAAGTCATCGCGCAGTTCGCACCAGGTGGACAGCGTCCAGACCTTGCCCCAGTAAAAGCACCCCAGCGGCCGCACCCGGCGCTCGCTGGGGCGCCCCTGTTCGTCGGCATAGTGCAGGCGCACCACATGGCGCGACTGCACGGCCTCGCGCAGCGGGCGCAGCAGGGCCTGGGTGCGCGGGTCCACCGCCACGGCCGGGGCATAGAGCGCCTGCGCCTCGGCGGCCGCGCGTGCCGCGGGCGGCAGCACCGAGAGGATCTTGCCCAGGGCGCTTTCCACCTCGCCGGCCAGGCCGGTGTCCAGCCAGGACTGCGCCAGCCGGGCGGCGGCGACCAGGGCGTTGGCCTCGCCCTGGCTGAACATGAGCGGCGGCAGGTCGAAGCCCGCGCCCAGGCGGTAGCCCACGCCGGCCTCGCCTTCGATGGGCACGCCCTGGTGCTGCAGGTCGGCCACGTCGCGGTAGATCGTGCGCGCCGAGACCTCCAGCCGCTTCGCCAGGAAGTCGGCCGTGGACAGGCGACGGCCCCGGATGAGCTGGACGATCTGGAACAGGCGGTCGGCGCGGCGCATGGGTGAGGCAGTGGGGGGCGGGATCGGGGCGTGGGCGAGGATTGTGCCCTGCCCCGCGCAGGGCGCGTCAGCCCTGCACGCCGATGCAGACGGCCACCTGGTCGGGGCCTTCGTAGGCCTCGAAATCGACGTCGAAGCGGCGGCGCGGCACGGGGTGCTGCCCGAAGTGCGCCCACACCGCACCCCAGGTGTCGATCACGGCCTGCGGCAGCGCGCCCTGCCGGCGAAACACGAGGTAGAGGCCGGCCGGCACCTGCACGCGCTCGAGGCCGGGCGCGGCACTGCCGCCGTCCAGGGCCACGCCCGCGAGCACGTCGAATTCGCCCTCGTGGTCGGACGCATACCGGCTGTACACGCCCACCACGCGGGGCGGCGCCAGGCCGGGCTGCTGCACCCGCTGGGCAACGCCTTCGGCGGCGAACCGCTGCCACAGCGGGCCGATGCGGGCCTGGGCAGGGTCGCGCTCCTGGCGGTTGCAGGTGCGCGTGGCGATGCCGGCAACGGTGAAGGCGCCGAAGGTTTCCAGGGTGGGAGACATGCGGCCCGCCCCTTCAGCGCGCCATGGCGTGCAGGCCGACGGTGTTGCCCTCGGTGTCGCACAGGTGCGCGATGAAGCCGATGCCGTTCGGCAGCTCGATGCAGGCATCGATCACGCGCCCGCCCGCCGGGGCGATGCGCTCGACGGCGGCGTCCAGGCCCGGGGCGCAGTCGAGGTAGATGCGCGTGCCGGCATCGGGCGCCACGCGGCGGCTCGGGCCTTGGATGAGGCAGCCGCCGGTGGCCGGCCGGTCGTAGGCGAAGACGGCCAGCGGATCGCCGCCCATCGTCTGGCGTTGCATGGGCCGGCCCAGCACCTGTTCGTAGAAGGCCTGGGCGCGGCCGAGGTCGGCGCAGGGGATCTCGAACCAGCTGATGGCGGAAACGGAGGAAGTGGCTGCGGCGGTGGAAGTCATGGCGGAGAGGTCCTTTCGGTGGTTGTTGCGAAGGACGCCATGGTGCGGGGGGCCTCCTGACAGCGTCGTGTCAGGAGGCTGCGCCGGCCCGGCCGCGCGGGCTCAGGCGGCGGGCTCGGCCGGGGGTTCGGACGGCGCGTCGGCAGCCGGTGCGGCCGGAGCCGCCAACGGCGCGGCGCGCAGCTGGCGCGCGCGGTGCAGCGAGCGTTCGGCCGTGCGCGGGTCCATGCCGTACATGTCGGCGAACTGCGCCACCGTGCTGCCGCTGGCCTCGAAGGCACGCAGCAGCGCCTCGGCCTTGGCATCGCGTTCGGCCACTTCGGCGAAGGCTTCGTCGAGCAGGGCATTGGCGGCCTCGTCGCGGCCCCGCACCAGCGCGTCGTACGCCTCGCGGGTGAGGCCCGAGGCCTCGTAGGCCTGCGCGATGCGGCGGCGCAGCTTGGCCGTCATGTCCTCGCCGTCGCGGGGCTTGCGGCGGCGGAACACTTCCAGCAGCGCATGGTGCACATGCTCGGGGGCCATGGCCTCCACGGCATGGCCCTGCAGATCGTGGCGCTGGCGGCCTTCGGCCACCACCTGCAGGTAGCGCGTGGACCGGGTGTGGATGCCCAGGGCGAGCTTGAGCGCATCGCGCTCGAACAGGTCGGGGTGGGCGGCCTGCAGGTCCTGGAAGATGCCGCGCTTGAGCGGCAGGAACTGCGCGCCGAACAGATGCGGGTACAGCGCGGCCAGTTGCTCCAGCGCGGGATGCGTGCGGCGCGGGCCTTGCGAGCCTTGCGGGGCGGCGCCCTTGCCGTTGCGGGGCGCGGCCTGCGCTGTGGGCGCGGCGCCTTCGGCGACCGGGGCACCGCCGGGCTTGCGGCGGTTGCGGCCGCCACGGCGCGAGGCGGGGCGGTCGGCGCGCGGCGCGGCCTCCTGCGGCCCTTCGCCTGCCTGCGGGCCATCGGCCGCGGGCGATGCCGTGGCGGCAGCGGCGTCGGTCACCACCGGTGCGCTGGAAGCGTCGGTCGCGGCCGCCGAGGTGGAGGCCGGCGCGGGGACGTGGTTCTGTTGTTCTTGTGCGGTCACGGAGTCGGTCATGGCAGAGGAAAACGCGGTTGGTGCGCGTCAGCGCGGCGGTCAAAACCCACCATCATGCCAGCCTCGGGGCCGGCGGGGTCAGCGCGCGGCGGGCGACAGCGCCTCGTCGAGCACTTCCACCCAGTGGCGCACCGGCAGCGGCGTGCCGCTTTGCAGGTGGGTGATGCAGCCGATGTTGGCCGACAGGATGGCCCCGGGCGGCGGCTCGCCGAACGCCTCGCCCAGCGCCGCGAGCTTGCGGTCGCGCAGCGGATAGGCCAGCTCCGGCTGCAGCACCGAGTAGGTGCCGGCCGAGCCGCAGCACAGGTGCGCCTCGGTGCGCGCCACCCGCACCCGAAAGCCCAGGGCGCTCAGGTGCGTCTCGACGCCGCCACGCAGCTTCTGGCCGTGCTGCAGGGTGCACGGCGCGTGGTAGGCGAACAGCGTGTCCGGCGGCACCACGCGGCCGCGCAGCGTGCCGGCCAGCCCGGCCAGCAGCTCGGGCAGCCACTCGGACAGGTCCTGCGTCAGCGCGCTGATGCGGGCGGCGCGCTCGGCATAGGCCGGGTCGTCCCGCAGCAGGTGGCCGTAGTCCTTGACGGTGACGCCGCAGCCCGAGGCATTCATGACGATGGCCTCGACACCGCCCTGCTCCACGAACGGCCACCACGCCTCGATGTTGGCGCGCATCTGCGCCTTGCCGCCCGCTTGGTCGTTCAGGTGGAACCGCACCGCGCCGCAGCAGCCGGCCTGCGGCGCGACGACGGTCTGGATGCCCGCCGCATCGAGCACGCGCGCCGTGGCGGCGTTGATGTTGGGCGCCATGGCGGGCTGCACGCAGCCGGCCAGCAGGAGCACCTTGCGCGCGTGCTCGCGCCCGGGCCACGCCCCGGCGTCGCGCGGCGCCGGCACCTTGGCGCGCAGGCCCTCGGGCAGCAGCCCGCGCACGGCCTGCCCCGCCTTCATGGCCGGGCCGAACCAGGGCGACGGCAGGCCCTCCTTGAGCGCCCAGCGCAGGGCGCGCTCGCCCAGCGGGCGCGGCACCTTCTCGTCCACGATCTTGCGGCCGATGTCCACCAGATGGCCGTACTGCACGCCGCTCGGGCAGGTGGTCTCGCAGTTGCGGCAGGTCAGGCAGCGGTCCAGGTGCAGCTGCGTCTTGCGCGTGGGCTGCTCGCCCTCCAGCACCTGCTTGATGAGGTAGATGCGTCCGCGCGGGCCGTCCAGCTCGTCGCCCAGCAGCTGGTAGGTGGGGCAGGTGGCGGTGCAAAAGCCGCAGTGCACGCACTTGCGCAGGATGGCTTCGGCCTCCTGCCCTTCGGGCGTGCCCTGGAATTCGGGGGCGAGCGTGGTTTGCATGGCGTGTCTCGGCGGTGGGGTGGTCAGGGGCCGGGGGGCTCGGCGTGCGGCGCGCGCTGGGCCAGCGCGCGGCGGGCGCGCCAGAGCCGGGCCAGGTGTTCGAAATCGGCCGCCAGCGGCGGCAGCGACAGGCCCAGCAGGATGGCGGCCAGCGGCACGACCCAGATGAAACCCACGTGCTTGAACCCGGCCGCGCCCACGATGCCGCCCACGGTGAACATGGCCAGCAGGCTGGCGAACAGCCGCAGCCGCGCCTGGTTGGCGTGCACCTGCGCCTCGGGCGGCGTGCCGTTGCGGTTCCAGTACAGCATCTTGCCGATCTCAATGCCCAGGTCGGTCGCCACGCCGGTCATGTGCGTGGTGCGGATCTGCGCCGAAGACATCTTGGTGACCACCGCGTTCTGCAGCCCCATCAAAAAGGCCAGCAGCAGCACGGTGAGCGGCACGGAAAACGGCGTGCGCCATTCCAGCGTGATGGCGCCCAGCAGCCCGAAGACCAGCAGCAGCACGGCCTCCAGCAGCAGCGGCAGCGCGAAGCCGCTGCGCAGCCGGTGGTGGCGCGCCCAGTTGACCAGGATGGCCGTGGTGCCCGCGCCCGACATGAAGGCCCACAGCGTGCCCACCGCGCCGAGCACCAGCGCCATGTTGCCCAGCACCAGGTTGTCGGCCACCATCGACAGGAACCCCGTCATGTGCGAGGTGTACCGGTGCACCACCAGAAAGCCGCCCGCGTTCACCGCCCCGGCGTTGAAGGCCAGCAGCAGGCCGAGCAGCCGGTTGGTGGACGGGGTCCGGTGCCGGCCGGTGAGGTGCCGCAGCAGCCGCATGGCGCTACCGCCCCGGGCCCATCCGGCCGAGGTTGAAGATGCCCGCCGGATCGAACGCCTGCTGCAGCCGGGCATGGATCTGTGCCAGCGTGCCGGGCAATACCGGATCGAAATGACCAGACGCCCTAGTACCGATTGCTTTGTTTGCTATAAAAAGAGAAGCATTCCCACCCACGGTCTGCGCCGCCTCGTGCAGCGCCGCGCCCGCTTCCGGCGGGGCCTGCACCCAGCGCAGGGCGCCGTGCCATTCGATCAGCGGCGCCGCCACACCGGCGGGCAGCGCCAGCATCGGGGCGGCGGCGGGCACCGACAGGCGCCAAAGGGCCAGGTCCGGTCGCTCGGCCCGGGCAGCGAACCACGGCAGGGTCTGCTCGCGGCAGGCCTGCCAGGCGGGCGCCGCGGCAGCGGTGTCCAGGCGCTCGCCCCCCATGCTGCGGCAGGCGGCCTCCACGGCGGCCACGGCCCCGCGCAGCCGTACCCACAGCGTGCCCGTGCCCCCGGGACCGCCTTCCCAGCGGCTGGCGTTCAGGGGCAGCGGCTGCCCGCCCCAGGCCTGCAGCCGGCGCAGCGCGTCTGCGGGGTTGGCATCGAAGCGCAGGGTGGCCTCGGCCGGCGGCACGGGCAGCACCTTCAGGCTGACCTCGGTGAGCACGCCCAGCGTGCCCCAGGCGCCCACCATGAGGCGCGAGACGTCGTAGCCCGCCACGTTCTTCATCACCTGGCCGCCGAAGCGCAGCAGCTCGGCCCGGCCGTTGACCAGCTCCAGCCCCAGCACGTAGTCGCGCACCGCGCCCACGCTGGCGCGCGCGGGCCCCGACAGCCCGGCGGCCACCATGCCGCCCACGGTCGCGCCCGGGCCGAAATGCGGCGGCTCGAAGGGCAGGCACTGGCCGTGGGCCGCCAGCGCGGCCTCCAGTTCGGCCAGCGGCGTGCCGGCGCGCACGGTGGCGACCAGCTCGCTCGGCTCGTGGTTCACGATGCCCGACAGGGCCGTGGTGTCCAGGCGCTCGCCCTGCAGCACGGCGCCGCCGTGGAAGTCCTTGGTGCCACCGCCGCAGATGCACACGGGGGCCTGGCGCTGGACGCTGTCGCGCACGCGGTCGATGATCTGGCGGAGGGCGGAGTCCATGGCGTGGATCGTACCGGCCCCCCTTCGCCAACGGGTGCCGACGGAGCTCGGCCGGCCGTGAATTTTTTGAACGCCGGGCGTGAATCCACCGTCCCGGCGCCGGGCCCTGGCACTCAGGCGAGGCCGGCGGGCAGCTGCCCCTCTTCGTACCAGTTCACCGGCCGCCCGGCCACCGGCAGGCGCTCGCCGGCGACCAGCAGGTGGCCCGAATGCGGCTCGCGCGCCAGTTCATCGGCCGGGCGCCCCTGGCGGGCCGAGGTGACGAACAGCGTGGCGCCCTCCGGCCCGTCGCCGCCCAGGCAGGGCATGGTGGGGCACTGCGCCGGCACCGGGAGGTCGGCCACGATCTCGCCGCCGGGCGACAGCCGCAGCACGCGGCCGCCCTCGTACATGGCGCACCAGTAGTGGCCTTCGGCATCCACCGCCGCGCCGTCGGGCCGGCCGCCGTAGCCCGGCTGGCCGGGCTTCCAGCCATCGGGCTTGGGCGCGAAGGCATGCAGCACGCGCGGCGCGCCCACGGGCTCGCCCGAGGCATCGCACGCCCAGGCCCGGATGGTGTGCGAGGGGGTATCGACCCAGTACAGCGTGCCGCCGTCCGGCGACCAGGCCAGGCCGTTGGCCGTGGCCACCCCGTCCAGCATCCGGCGCACGCGGGGCACCCCGTCGCCGCGCCCATCCACGCAGTACAGCGCGGCCACCGGCTGGCGGGGGCCCGCGGCGGGCTCGTGCATGGTGCCCACCCAGAAGCGGCCCAGCGCGTCGCACTTGCCGTCGTTGGCCCGCTCCGTGGCCGGATCGATCGGCAGCCGGGCCACCGGCACCAGGGGGCCGCCCCAGTCCTTGGCGCGGTAGAGGGTGTCGCGCAGGGCGATCACCAGGCCGCTGGGCTGGCCTGCGGTGCGCGCGGGCGCGATGCAGCCGGGCTCGGACGGCATGGCCCAGCGCTCGGCCCGGCCCGAGGCCGGGTGCAGCCGGCACAGCGCGCGGCCGGCGATGTCCACCCAGTAAAGGCGCGATTCGACGGGGTGCCAGAAAGGCGATTCGCCCAACTGGTCGGGCTGGGAAGTGGCGGGACGCCAGTCCATGGGCATGGGGGGAACTCCTGGGAAGGCGGTGGAAGGGGCCGGGCACGCCACCGCTGGCGCGCCGGTCTGCGGCTTCCATTATTCGCGGCCGGTGGCCGCGGGCCAAAAAAAAGGCCCACCTTGCGGCGGGCCCAATGTCCAGGAGGAATATCTCGCTTGTTGTCGCACCGCCGCGATGCCACCAGTCACCGCGGCAGGGATCTCAGCCAGTCAGCGGTTGTAGGCGGTTTCGCCGTGCGAAGTGATGTCCAGGCCTTCGCGCTCGGCTTCTTCCGGCACGCGCAGGCCCACCAGCAGGTCGGCGATCTTGTAGGCGATGAAGGCCACGACGCCGGACCACACGATGGTCACCAGCACGCTCTTGAGCTGAATCCAGACCTGTGCGCCCATGGCGAACGTGTCGGGGGTCAGGCCACCCGTGCCGCCCAGGCCTTGCGATGCGAACACGCCGGTCAGGATCGCACCGATGATGCCGCCCACGCCGTGCACGCCGAACACGTCGAACGCATCGTCGGCGCCCAGCATCTTCTTGAGGCCACCCACGCCCCAGAGGCAGACCACGCCGGCGATCAGGCCGAGCACGATGGAGCCCATGGGACCGACGAAACCGGCGGCCGGCGTGACGGCCACCAGGCCCGCCACGGCGCCCGATGCGGCGCCCAGCATGGAGGCCTTGCCCTTGTGCAGCGACTCGCCGGCCAGCCAGCTCAGCGTGGCGGCGGCCGTGGCCAGGACGGTGTTGATGAAGGCCAGGCCCGCAGCGCCGTTGGCGGCACCGGCGGAGCCGGCGTTGAAGCCGAACCAGCCCACCCACAGCAGCGAGGCACCAACCATCGTCAGCGTCAGGCTGTGGGGCGTGAGCGCTTCCTTGCCGAAGCCGATGCGCTTGCCCACCATGTAGGCGCCCACCAGGCCGGCGATCCCGGCGTTGATGTGCACCACGGTGCCGCCGGCGAAGTCGAGCGCGCCGTCCTTCGCCAAAAGGCCGCCGCCCCACACCATGTGCGCCATGGGGATGTAGCTGAAGGTGAACCACAGCACGCTGAAGATCAGCACGGCGGAGAACTTGATGCGTTCGGCGAACGAGCCCACGATCAGCGCCACGGTGATGGCCGCGAAGGTGCCCTGGAAGGCCACGAACACGTACTCGGGGATGGTCGGCAGCGCGCCCGAGAGCGTGTCCGGCGCGATGCCCTTGAGGAAGATCTTGTCGAAGCCGCCGAAGAACGTGCCTTCGCCGCCGAACGTGAGGGTGTAGCCGTACACGGCCCACAGCACGCTCATCAGCGAGAAGATCACGAACACCTGCACCAGCACCGACAGCATGTTCTTGGAGCGGGCCAGGCCGCCGTAGAACAGGGCCAGGCCCGGGATGGTCATGAGGATCACGAGCAGCGTGGAGGTCAGCATCCAGGCCGTGTCGCCCGAATCGAGCTTGGGCGTGGGGGCGGCGGCAGGTGCTGCGGCCGCGGCGGCTTCCGCCGGTGCGGGTGCGGCCGCCACTGGCGCAGGGGCTGCGGCCGCAGGGGCGGCGGCGGGCGCCGTGGCCGATGCGGGTTCGGATGCCGCGGGCGTCTGGGCCAGCACGGCGGTGCCGGAGGCCATCAGGCTCAACCCCAGCAGGAAGGAAGCAAGCAGTTTTTTCATGGCAGTTTCTCTTGGGTGTCTGGTGACAGGCGCGGGGGACCGGGCCTTACAGGGCTTCCTTGCCGGTCTCGCCGGTGCGGATGCGGACGACCTGCTCCAGGTGGCACACGAAGACCTTGCCGTCGCCGATCTTGCCGGTGCGCGCGGCCCCCTCGATGGCTTCGATGACGCGGTCCACCAGCTCGTCGGACACGGCCGCCTCGATCTTCACCTTGGGGAGGAAGTCCACCACGTATTCGGCGCCGCGGTACAGCTCCGTGTGGCCCTTCTGGCGGCCGAAGCCCTTGACCTCGGTCACCGTAATCCCTTGGACCCCGATGTCCGACAGGGCTTCGCGCACCTCGTCGAGCTTGAAGGGTTTGATGATGGCAGTCACCATTTTCATGTTGCTTTTCTCCATTGGAGGCACCCCTCGGCGCCCGTTGTCTTACAGGGTTTTCGTGAGCGCAACGATCAGGCGCGACTTGTTGACCGGGCCGAAGAAGGCCTTCTTGTTGGCGCCCACCACGGCGGCCGACAGGGACAGGCCCGAACCGAAGTCATAGGCACCGCCCACGCTGTAGTCCATGTAGTTGGGCACGCCCAGGTCCTTGATGTCGCTGGCGAAGCGCGTGAAGCCGACCGACGCCTTCAGCGTCGTCTTGGGGGCCACTTCCTGCGCGTAGGCCAGGTTCAGGTAACCGGTGTTGCGGCCCTTGTTGCTGGTCGTCTTGGCGGAGGCCCAGCCGAAGTAGTCCTTGGAGATGGTGTGCGAGTACTTCGCCGTCAGCGGGCCGTAGGTGGCCGCGCCGTAGAGTTCGGTGGTGTTGCCGACGGAATTGCCGGGGTACGCATAGGTCAGCGCGCCCAGGTCCAGGTCCACGTCGCCGGCCTTGAATTTGTAGCCGCCGTAGAAATCCATCTCGATGGAATTGCCCGGCAGCCAGTCCACGCTGGAGTTCCAGTTGCCCAGATACCAGCCGCTGTCGCCGAAGCTGTAGTCGAAGCCGCCCTGGATGGCGGGCTTGACGGCCTTGACCCGGCTGGCGTCCTGGTCCTGACCACGGAACTTGTAGTTGGTGGTCAGGCTGACGTTGCCCGTCAGTTGTGCGCTGGCCAGCAGAGGCAGGGCGGCAACGAGGGCGACGCTCAAGGACTTCATGGATACACGGGACATGGTTCCTCCGGGGGTGGCTGATTAGGGATGTCCACGCTCCAAGCATGGACCGTGCCATCTCCCTCGCACGGTGCCGTCCGGGCCTGGGCGCCGGTCTGGCAGGTATGCCGAAAGTGGTTACATGCTATGCGCCCGCGTTACTTTTTGCACCATTGCAGTGCCATCCAGGCCACGATTCGCCGCGATCGCACCGCCATGCACCGCCATGGGGACAGGGCGGCGGGACACACTGCGTTGGTGCATCCCGCCGCCCCTCCGGGGCCGATCGCGCCGTTTTGGGGGGGAAGCGCTCCCGCCCTCAGCGTGCCGAACGGGCCTTGAGCCACTGCGCCGGAGGCTCGTCCGGCGGGGCGGGGGGCGCCGCCTGCGGCATGGAGCGCAGTTCGACCTGGATGCCGCGCTCCTGCGCATGGGCCATGAAATCATCCAGCGCTTCGCGGATGTCGCGGTCCATGAAGCCGCAGTTGCAGCCGTCGATGACCAGCGAATGCCCCGGCTCCACCCGGTTCAGGTGGTTGCGCAGCGTGGCCTTGCTGAAGAACGAGACATCCTTGCTGAGCCGGATCAGATGGACGTTGCCCTCGGAGATCATCGTCAGCGCGCCGCGCGTGTTCGCCTGGATCAGGAAGAGCATGCTGCAGGCCAGTCCGATGAGGATGCCGATGAGCAGGTCGGTCGCCAGGATCGCGCCCACCGTCACCGCGAACGGCACGAACGCCGACCAGCCCTCGCGCCAGACCGCCGCGATCATGGCCGGCTTGGCCAGCTTGAAGCCGGTGTGAAGCAGCACGGCGGCCAGCGCGGCCAGCGGCACCCACTGCAGGAACTCCGACAGGAACAGCACGCTCGCCAGTAGCAGCACGCCATGGAACACCGCCGACAGCCGGGTGCGCGCACCGGACTGGATGTTGGCCGAGGTGCGCACGATCACCGCCGTGATCGGCAGCCCCCCCAGCAGGCCGGCCAGCATGTTGCCTACCCCTTGCGCCTGCAGCTCCCGGTTGGGCGGCGCCACGCGCTTGAGGGGATCGAGCCGGTCTGCCGCCTCCAGGCTCAGCAGGGTTTCCAGGCTGGCCACGACGGCGAGGGTGAAGGCGATGGTGTAGACCTCCGGCCGCGCCAGCGCCGACCAGTCGGGCGAGGCGAGCTGAGACCATAGCGCGGCCAGGCCGTCGCCTTCGGGCAGGGCCACGCGCTGGTGGTCGGGCAGCGCGACGGACGGCTCGGTGGCCATGGCCACGGCCTGGTACCCGATGCCCCAGAGCACCGCCAGCAGCGGTCCGGGCAGCCGGCCGATCAGCGGCAGGCGCTTGGCCCAGGGGGAATCCCAGGCAAACAGGATGGCCAGCGCACCGGCGGCGATGATCACCGCACTGCCGGTGACGGCGCCGACCAGTCGGCCCAGGTCGTCGAAGCCGTCGATCGTGCGGGGCACCAGGCGCATGGCCTGCTCGCCCGACACGAAGCCGAACGCCACCGGAAGCTGCTTGAGGATGAGGATCAGCCCGATGGCGGCCAGCATCCCCTTGATGACGGGCGAGGGAAAGCAGGCGCCGAGATCGCCGGCCTGCAGGCGGCCGAACAGCCACTGCAGCGCGCCCGCCACCATCACGGCCACGAGGAACGCCTCGAAGCTCCCCAGCTTGGCGATCGCATCGACGACGATCACGACCAGGCCGGCCGCCGGCCCGCTCACGCTGAGCTGGGAGCCCGACAGCCAGGCCACGACCAGCCCGCCCACGATGCCGGAGACAAGCCCCGCCATCAGCGGCACGCCGCTGGCCAATGCGATGCCCAGGCACAAGGGCAAGGCCACGAGGAAGACGACGACGCCCGCTGGCACGTCGCTGCGCCAGTGGGCCAAAAGACCGGCGGCCGACGCGCCGTCCGGGTTGCGAAGGGTGGTTTGCATGGTGCGCACTCCTTCGGGTCAGGCCGCCGCGGCCAGCTGGATGCTGCTGGCATCGAGGTCCAGCACCTGGCGCAGGCGCCCGTCCCGCAAGGCGTAGACCCAGCCCAGCAGCTGCAGGGACTGTCCCCGCTGCCAGGCGCGCTGCACCTGGGGCGTGGCCGCCAGCGTGTGCACCTGATCGGCCACGTTCAGCTCCACGAAGCGGCCCACCCGGGCGGCGACTTCATCGGCATCGTCCGGGTCGGGAACGGTCTGGCCGTCGATCTCGCCCGCACGGCGGCGGTACAGGGCCCGCAGCGGGCGAAGGTGCTCGGCCAGGTAGTCGCCGCGCGCCGGCACCGCGCTTTCGGCCGGCATCAGGGCGGCCCGGACGCCGCCGCACCCTTCATGGCCGCAGACGATCACGTACCGCACCTGGAGCACGTCGAGGGCGTATTGCAGCGCGCTCATGATGTTGGGATCGTCCGGACGGACCAGGTTCGCCACGCTGCGGTGCACAAACAACTCGCCCGGCAAGGCATTGGTGATGCTTTCGGCGGGCACGCGGCTGTCGGCGCACCCGATCCAGAAGACGCGCGGCTGCTGGCCGGCCACCAGGTTTTCGAAGAATGCCGGGTCGCGTGACGTCATTTCGTCAGCCCAGGCACGGTTTTGAAGCATGAGTCGCGTGGTCAGGTCCATGGAAAACTCCGTGTTGTTGATTCGATGTTGCAGTGCAGCACGGTATTAGGCTAGATCAAAAACCACTGCCATTTTTAATATGGGGTTTTTATGTTTCATTTGCTTGCGTGTGATTCGATCAATGGCCTCCACGCCACGCTGGTTTTCCACACAACATAAGGAAATTTTATTTAACGCATCGAGTGAAAATAATATTCGCAGCGAATAAAGTACGGAGTTGTACATTATTAAACCGCTGTTTATCTTTTCGGGTCCGACCTTTTCATGTAATTAATCTCCGGCTTTGCCGGTCCTGATTAACCCCGGCAAACAAAGGCATTCAAAACAGGACCGCAACGGCGGCGCGCGGCGGCCGACCGATGGCGCGATCCCGCGCCCCGGCGCGGCCAGCCTGGGCGCCCTCTGCACTGGTTCTCAACCGCTGCCGTGCCGGGAGGGCCGCGATTGCCGATATCCTCGCCCTTCGAAATTCAGGCGCTGGCGAACAGCCGGCTTTCCAACGAGGGAGAAAATCAACCATGGGTCTTGCTTTGGTGCAGAGCCGGGCATTGCTGGGACTGCAGGCCCCGTGCGTGACGGTCGAAGTGCATCTGGCCAACGGATTGCCCAGCTTCACGCTGGTCGGTCTGGCGGATGTGGAAGTGAAGGAGGCGCGGGAACGCGTGCGCTCGGCACTGCAGAATGCCGGGCTGGAGTTTCCGCACAACCAGAAAATCACGGTCAATCTCGCTCCGGCCGATCTGCCCAAGGACTCCGGCCGGTTCGATCTGCCGATTGCGCTGGGCATTCTGGCGGCCAGCGGGCAGATCGACAGCGCGCGCCTGGCAGGCCACGAGTTCGCGGGGGAGCTGTCGCTGTCCGGCGAGCTGCGCCCCGTGCGCGGCGCGCTCGCCACCAGCCTGGCCCTGCGTTCGGCCGGCGTGGCCGTGCGCATGGTGCTGCCGCCCGGTAGCGCGGAGGAAGCCGCCCTGGTGCCCGGCACCGAGGTGTACCGGGCGCGCCACCTGCTCGACGTGGTGCAGCACTTTCTGCCCGTCTCCGCCCATGCGCCCGCCGAGCCGGCCGGCGAGGGGTTCGTGCGGCTGCAGGCGTCACCGCTGCAATCGGCTGCGCCGCAGGCGGATCTGGCCGACGTGAAGGGCCAGGCCGCCGCCAAGCGGGCGCTGGAGATCGCCGCTGCGGGCGGCCACGGTCTGCTGCTGGTCGGCCCCCCGGGGTCGGGCAAATCGATGCTGGCGCACCGCTTTGCCGGGCTGCTGCCTCCGATGACGGTGGACGAGGCGCTGGAGAGCGCGGCCATCGCCAGTCTGGCAGGACGCTTCGGCCCGGAAAGATGGGGCAACAGAAATACGAGCGCTCCGCACCACACCTGCAGCGCGATTGCACTGGTCGGTGGCGGCTCACCCCCACGGCCCGGCGAGATCTCGCTCGCCCACCATGGCGTCCTTTTTCTCGATGAATTTCCGGAGTACGCCCGCAGTGCGCTGGAAGCCCTGCGCGAGCCGCTGGAGACCGGCCGCATCACCATCGCCCGTGCGGCACAGCGGGCCGAATACCCTGCCCGCTTCCAGCTGGTGGCCGCGATGAACCCCTGCCCTTGCGGCTTTCTCGGCTCCGGCCAGCGCACCTGCCGCTGCACGCCCGACCAGGTGGCACGCTACCAGGGCAAGCTCAGCGGCCCGCTGCTGGACCGCATCGATCTGCATGTGGAAGTGCCCGCGCTGCCCCCGGGCGAGCTGCTGCAGGCCCCGCCCGGCGAGGCCACGGCGGCGGTGCGCGAGCGCGTGGTGCAGGCCCGGCAACGGGCCATCGACCGCCAGGGCCTGCCCAACCAGGCCCTGCAGGGCCAGCAGATCGACACCCACCTGGCGCTGGACGATGCGGCCGCGCGCTTTCTGCAGGCCGCCGCGACCCGGCTGGCCTGGTCGGCCCGCAGCACGCACCGCGCGCTGAAGGTGGCCCGCACGATCGCGGACCTGGCGGGCAGCGCGGCCATCGCCCCGGCGCACGTGGCCGAGGCCGTGCAGTACCGGCGGGTGCTGCACCGCGGCGCGGCTTGAACTGAGGCTTACAGGAACATGCCGCCGGACGCCTCGATGCGCTGCGCGTTGACCCAGCGGCTGCCGGGCAGCAGCAGCGAGGCGATCACGCCGCCGATGTCGTCCGGCTGGCCGACCCGGCCCAGCGCGGTCTGGGACGCGATGAAGGCGTTCATCTGCGCGTTGTCGCGCACCGCTCCGCCGCCGAAGTCCGTCTCGATGGCACCCGGGGCGACCACGTTCACGGCGATGCCGCGCGGGCCCAGCTCCTTGGCCAGATAGCGGGTCAGCACCTCCACGGCGCCCTTCATGGCCGCATAGGCGGCGAACCCCGGCAGCGCGAAGCGGGCCAGGCCGGTGGACACATTGACGATGCGCCCCCCGTCGTTCATGAGCGGCAACAGCTTTTGCGTGAGGAAGAACACGCCCTTGAAATGGATGTCGACGAGCTGGTCGAACTGCGCCTCGGTCGTCTCCATGAAGCCGGCATGGATGCCGATGCCCGCGTTGTTCACCAGGAAGTCGAAGCGCTCGCGTTGCCAGCGGCCCGACAGCACCTCGCGCACCTGGGCGGCGAACGCGGCGAAGCCGGCGCTCTGCGAGACGTCGAGCGGCAGGGCCACGGCGCGCCGGCCCAGGCGTTCGATCTCGGCCACGGCGGCCTCGGCTTCGGCCGCCTGGCTGCGGTAGGTCAGGATCACGTCGATGCCCTGCCGGGCGATGTGCAGCGCGGCATTGCGGCCCAGGCCCCGGCTGCCGCCGGTGACCAAGGCGATGGGCGCGCCGGCTTCCGGCGAGGACGCGGTGGAGGATGGGGAGGGAAGAGCAACGGTCATGGCAGGCCTTTCAGTGGGATGGCAACGGAATGCTTGGCAGTCTATTGAGCAGGCACCCTCCCATAAATCGGCAAAAATTGATCAGTTTGTTCACCCCAGAAAGACAATGAACCCCCTCGACCGCATGCTGGTGTTCGTCCGCGTGGCGGAGCTGTCCAGCTTCACCCAGGCCGCCGATGCGCTCGGCATCCCGAAAGCCGCCGCGTCGGTGGCGGTTCAGCAGCTCGAAAGCCAGCTCGGCACCCGGTTGCTGCACCGGACCACGCGGCGGGTGCAACTCACGCAGGACGGCCAGGCCTACTACGAGCGCTGCAAGGACCTGCTGGCCGATGTGGACGAGCTGCAGTCCATGTTCCAGCAGCCCGGGGGCGAAGCGCTGCGGGGGCGGGTGCGCATCGACATGTCCACCGGCATCGCGCGCCGCGTGGTTATGCCGCAATTGCCCGAACTGCTGCAGCGCCACCCGCGCCTGGAGATCGAGATCAGCAGCACAGACCGCCGCGTGGACCTGGTGCGCGAGGGCTTCGATTGCGTGGTGCGCGTGGGCACCGTGTCGGAGCCGGGCCTGGTGGCGCGGCCGCTCGGGCAGTTGCGCATGGTCAATTGCGCCAGCCCGGGCTACTTGGCGCGGGCCGGGCAGCCGCAATCCGTGCAGGACCTGGCGCACCACCACCTGATCCACTACGTCACCACGCTGGGCGCCAAGTCCGGCGGGTTCGAGTACCTGCATGAGGGCGAAACCGTGCGCCAGCCGATGGCCGGCCCCATCACCGTCAACGGGGCCGAGGCATACCAGGCCGCCTGCCTGGCGGGGCTGGGCATCGTGCAGGCGCCGCTGATCGGGGTGCATGCGCACCTGGAGCGCGGCACGCTGGTGCAGGTGCTGCCCGGCCACCCGGCCCCGCCGATGGCCTTGACCCTGCTCTACGCCCACCGCCGCCACCTGCCCCGCCGCGTGCGTGTGGTGATGGACTGGATGGCGCAGGTGATCGAGGCGCACGTGGCGCGCATCGATGCGTTTGCCTGAGCCCGCGTCAGGGGCTGGGGGCGAGGGCAGCGCGCGGCCTGCCCGGCGCCATGCCGTCCATCAGAAACCCAAGGCAGGCGTCCACATGCCGCCGGTACCCGGCCGGATCGGTCTCCTCCACCGGCTCGGCCAGCACGCTGCGCCCGACCGCATGCAGGCAGCGCGCCGCCAGGGCCGGCTCCAGGCCCTCGCGCAAGTGGCCCCGGCGCGCCGCCACGGCCAGCGCGGACTCCAGGTGGCGAACGGCCGCCGCCTGGGCCACCGCCGCGCGCGGTCGCAGGCCCTCCCACCCCTCTGCCTCACCGGCTTCGCGCAGCACCCATTGCACCAGCGGCCATTGCACCGGGTCTTCACGGCACTCGCCGATCTGGTGGGCCAGGCAGCGGTGCAGGAGCGACAGGGGCTGCGCCGCGCTCTGGTAGGCATCGAGGCGGGCACCGATGTCCAGCGGCCACCGCAGCCGGCCGAGCAGCTCCTGCAGCAGCGCGGTCTTGTCCGCGAAGTGCCAGTAGATCGCGCCGCGGGACACCCCCGCCTGCCGCGCCACCTCGCCCAGCCCGGCGCCTTGCACCCCATGCCGGGCGAAGGCCTGCAACGCCGCGCTGACGATGCGCGCCCGCGTCAGCTCCGCTTCGGTCTTGGTGTGCTTGGCCACGGTGGCAGGCGCTCAGGCCCCGTCAGGTGCTCGGCCGGCATCAGGGTTTCGCGGTGCCGACGGCGGCCACCGGCGTTCCGGTCGACTCCACCCACCCGCCGCCGAGCGTCTTGTAGAGCGTGACGAGGTTGGTGTAGCGCGACAGCCGCGTGCCGATCAGGTTCTGCTGCGCGGTGTAGAGCGAGCGCTGCGAGTCCAGCACGGTCAGGTAGCTGTCCACGCCACGCTTGAAGCGCGCGTCCGACAGGCGGTAGCTGTCGGCCGTGGCGTCCACCAGCGACTGCTGGGCCTCCAACTGGCGGCCCAGCGTGCTGCGCTGGGCCAGCGCATCGGACACCTCGCGAAACGCGGTCTGGATCGCCTTCTCGTACTGCGCCACGTCGATGTCGCGGTCGGTCCGGGCGATGTCCAGATTGGCCTGGTTGGCGCCGCCGTCGAAGATCGGCAGCGAGATCTGCGGCGCGAACGTCCAGCTGCCCGAGCCGCCCTTGAACAAGCCCGACAGGTCCGCGCTGGAGGTACCGGCCGACGCTGTCAGGCTGATGCGCGGGTAGAAGGCGGCGCGGGCCGCACCGATGCTGGCGTTGGCGGCCCGCAAGGTGCGCTCGGCCTGCAGGATGTCCGGGCGGCGCTGCAGCAGGTCCGATGGCAACCCGGGCGGAACCTGGGCCAGCGGGTTCGATGCGGCGCTGGCATCGCTGGGCAGGGCCTGCGGCAGCCACTCGGGCGGCACGTCGGCGCCCACCAGCAGCACCAGGGCATTGCGGTCCTGCGCCACCTGGGCGGTGTAGCGCTCCACATCCACCCGGGCCGAATCCACGCTGGTCTGCGCCTGCCGCAGCGTGAGGGCCGAGGCCACGCCCAGGTCGAAGCTGCGCTGGTTGAGGGCGAAGGCATTGCTCTGGTTGGCGAGCGTGTCCTGCGCCAGGCGCAGCCGGTCCTGGTCGGCCGCCAGCGTGAGGTAGGCCGACGCCACTTCGGACACCAGGCTGATGTGCGTGCTGCGGCGGGCCTCCGCCGTGGCGAAGAACTGCTCCAGCGCCTGCGCATTCAGGCTGCGCACGCGGCCGAACAGGTCCAGCTCGTAGGCGCTGAAGCCCACGGTGGCGCTGTAGCTGTGGGCCACCACGGGCCGGCCCGCACCGGACAGGTCTGCCGGCGTGCGGCTGCCGCTGCCGCCGCCGCTGGCGTTGACGGTCGGGAACAGCGCCGCGTCCTGCACGCGGTACTGCGCACGCGCCCGCTCGATGTTGAGCGCCGCCACGCGCAGGTCGCGGTTGTTGGCGATGGCCATCTCGATCACGCGCTGCAGCGAGGGGTCGGTGAACACGTCGCGCCAGCCGATGTCGGCCACCGGCACCGCGGCGGGCGTGCCGGCATCGCCGGCGAAGGTGGAGGCCACGGGGGCCGCAGGCTGCACATAGGCCGGCATCAGGCTGCAGCCAGCCAGGGATGCGGCGGCCAGGGCCAGGGGAGCGAAGAGGAAGCGGGACATGTCAGGCACCTTCCGAAGCAGGGTGTGGCAGCGCGCCGTGCGCGGCCTGGGCGTTCGGGGCGGCCGGCTTGCGCCGGAACAGGCCCACGATCAACACGAAGAACAGCGGCACGAAGAAGATCGCGAGGACGGTTCCGGACAGCATGCCGCCGATCACGGCCGTGCCCAGCGCATGCTGCGCGCCCGCCCCGGCGCCACTGCCCAGCACCAGCGGCAGCACCCCCAGGATGAACGCCAGCGATGTCATCAGGATGGGGCGAAGGCGCATGCGCACCGCCTCCATGGCCGACTCGACCAGGCCTTTGCCGCCCTCGTACAGCTCCTTGGCGAACTCCACGATCAGGATGGCGTTCTTGGAGGCCAGCCCGATGGTGGTGAGCAGGCCCACCTGGAAGTACACGTCGTTCATCTTCCAGGTCAGCATGGCCCCGAGCAGCGCGCCGAACACGCCCAGCGGCACCACGAGGATCACCGAGAACGGGATCGCCCAGCTTTCATAGAGCGCGGCCAGGCACAGGAACACGATCAGGATCGACAGCGCATAGAGCAGGCCGGTCTGGCCGGTCGAGGCCTTCTCCTGGCGCGACAGCCCGGTCCACTCGAAGCCGATGCCGGGCGGAAGCTTGGCCACCGCTGCCTCGACGATCGCCAGCGCCTCGCCGCTCGATGCCGCGCCCGGCATCGCCATGCCCAGGATTTCCATGGAGGGTACACCGTTGTAGCGCTCCAGCCGCGGCGAACCCGATGTCCAGCTGGCCTTGGCGAACGAGGTGAAGGGCACCATCGTGCCGGCGCTGTTGCGCACGTACCAGCGGTCGATGTCCTCGGGCAGCATGCGAAACGGTGCGTCGGCCTGCAGCATCACCTTCTTCACGCGCCCCTTGTCGATGAAATCGTTGACATAGCTGCTGCCCCAGGCGGCCGAGAACGTGTTGTTGATGTCGGCCATCGACAGCCCCAGCGCCCCGGCCTTGTGCGGATCGATCTCCAGGCGGAACTCCGGCGTGTCCTCCAGTCCGTTGGGGCGCACCGCCACCAGGCGTGGGTCCCTGGACAGCTCGCCCAGCAGCTGGTTGCGCGCCTGCATCAGCGCGGCATGGCCCAGATTGGCGCGGTCCTGCAGCATCAGGTCGAACCCGGTGGCGTTGCCCAGTTCGGACACGGCAGGCGGCGCGAAGGCGAACACCTGCGCATCGCGGATCGTCGCGAAGAACGCACCGGCCTTTTGCGAAACGCCCGACACGCTCAGCGCCTCGCCCTTGCGCTCGTCCCAGGGCTTGAGCTTGACGAAGGCGAACCCCGTGTTCTGGCCGCTGCCGGCAAAGCTGAAGCCGGACACCGAGAACACGCCCGCCACCGCATCCTTCTGGTCCTCCAGGAAATGCTTCTCCACCTGGTGGATGACCTCTTCGGTGCGCGCGTTGGCGGCACCGGGCGGCAGTTGCACCAGCACGAACATCGTGCCCTGGTCCTCGTCGGGCAGGAAGCCCACGGGCAGCTTCATGAAACCGAACACCACCGCCGCCAGCAGCACCGCATACAGCGCCATGTAGCGCCAGCCCTTGCCGAGCATGTGCCGCACGATGCCCTGGTAGCCGCGGTTGCCGCGATCGAAGGCACGGTTGAACGCGCCGAAGAAGCCGGTCGTCGCCATGGCGTGGCCCTTGGGCACCGGCTTGAGCAGCGTGGCGCACAGGGCGGGCGTCAGCACCATCGCCACCAGCACCGAGAGCGTCATCGCCGAGACGATGGTGATGGAAAACTGGCGGTAGATGACCCCGGTCGAACCGCTGAAGAACGCCATGGGCACGAACACTGCGGCCAGCACCAGGGCCACGCCGACGAGCGCTCCGGTGATCTGGCCCATCGATTTGCGCGTGGCCTCTTTGGGCGACAGTCCTTCCTCGGTCATCACCCGCTCGACGTTTTCCACCACCACGATGGCATCGTCCACCAGCAGCCCGATGGCCAACACCATCGCGAACATGGTCAGCGTGTTGATCGTGAAGCCGAACGCCGCGAGCACGCCGAAAGTGCCCAGCAGCACCACGGGCACCGCAATGGTGGGGATCAGCGTGGCGCGGAAGTTCTGCAGGAACAGGTACATCACCAGGAACACCAGCACCACGGCCTCGACCAGGGTCCGCACCACCTCCTCAATGGAGATGCGCACGAACGGCGTGGTGTCATAAGGTTTTTGCACCTTCATGCCGGGAGGGAAGAACTTCTGCAGTTCGTCCACCCGCGCGTCAATCGCGCGGACCGTGTCGAGGGCATTGGCGCCGGTGGCCAGCTTGATCGCCAGGCCCGCGGCCGGCTTGCCGTTGTAGCGGCCGACGGTGCTGTAGTTTTCGCTGCCCAGCTCGATGCGCGCCACATCGCGCAGCCGCACCTGCGAGCCGTTGGTCAGGGTGCGCAGCAGGATCTCCTCGAACTCCGGCGCCGTCTTCATGCGCGTCTGCGCGGTGATGGTGGCGTTGATCTGCTGGTTGCCGGCCGCGGGCAGTGCGCCCAGCTGGCCGGCCGAGACCTGCGCGTTCTGCGCCTGGATGGCCGTCTTCACATCGAGCGGCGTGAGACCGAAGTTGGCCAGCTTGTCCGGATCGAGCCAGACCCGCATGGCGTACTGCGAGCCGAACAGGGTGGTGTCGCCCACGCCTTCCACGCGGCTGATCGCGTCCTGCACGTTGGCGGCCACGTAGTCCGACAGGTCGGAGCCGTTCATGCTGCCGTCTTCGGAGGTGAAGGCCAGCACGTTCAGGAAGTTGGTGGCCGACTTGGTGACCGTGACGCCCTGCTGCTGCACCTCTTGCGGCAGCAGCGGCGTGGCCAGCGACAGCTTGTTCTGCACCTGCACCTGGGCGGTATCGGGGTCGGTGCCGTTGTCGAACGTGAGCGTGATGGTGACCTGGCCGGACGACTCGCTGGTCGAGGCCATGTAGCTGAGCCGGTCCAGCCCCTTCATCTTCTGCTCGATGACCTGGGTGACGGTGTCCTCCAGCGTCTTGGCGGAGGCGCCGGGGTAGTTGGCCGTGATCGCCACGGCGGGCGGCGCGATGCTGGGGTACTGCGCGATCGGCAGGGTGAAGATCGATAGGGCGCCGGCCAGCATCACGATGATGGCCAGGACCCACGCGAAGATGGGGCGGTCGATGAAAAAGCGTGCCATGGGGTTCTTTCGCGCGCGTCAGTTCGCGGGGTTGGCGGCACCCTCGGGGGCGGTGGCCTGTGCCACGGGCGCGGCCGCGGCCTTGGGTGTCCAGGGCATCGCCTTCACCAGGGCGCCGGGCGCGGCCCGCTGCTGCCCGTCCACCACGAGCCGGTCTCCGGCCTGCAGCCCGGTGCGCACCAGCCACTGGTCACCCACCGTGCGCTCGGTCTCCAGGGCCCGCCGCTGCAGCTTGCTGTCGGCGCCGACCACGTAGGCTATGGGCTTGCCGGTGCTGTCGCGCGTGACGGCCTGCTGCGGCACGAGCAGGCCCTGCTCCTTCACGCCTTCCTGCAGCACGGCGCGCACGTACATGCCGGGCAGCAGATCGGCCCGCGGGTTGGGGAACACGGCGCGCAGCGTGATCGCGCCGGTGCTCTGGTCCACGGTGACGTCCGAGAACTCCAGCTTGCCTTCCAGCGGGTAGGCGCTGCCGTCTTCCAGCATCAGCCGCACCTTGGCGGCATTGGCTCCCGCCTTTTGCAGATCGCCGCGGGCCAGGGCCTGCTTGAGGCGCAGCAGCGCGGCGCTGGGCTGCGTCACGTCCACGTAGATCGGGTCCAACTGCTGGATGGTCGCCAGCGCCGTGGCCTGGCTGGCGGTGACCAGCGCGCCCGGCGTGACGCTCGACTTGCCGATGCGGCCCGAGATGGGCGCATCGACCCGCGCATAGGCCAGGTTGATGCGGCTCGTTTCCACGTTCGCCCGGGCCGATGCCACGTCGGCCTCGCCCTGGCCCAGCGATGCGGCCGCGTCGTCGTAATCCTGCTGGCTCACGGCCTGGATGGCCACCAGTTCCTTGTAGCGGTCGGCCTTGAGCCGGGTGGTCTTGAGGCTGGCCTGGGCCTTGGCCAGGGCGGCCACGTTGCTGTCGTAGGTGGCCTGGTAGGTGGCGGGGTCGATCTGGTAGAGCGCCTCGCCGGCCTTCACATCGCTGCCCTCGCGGAACTTGCGTGCCTTCACGATGCCGCCCACCTGGGGCCGCACGTCGGCAACCTGGTAGGGCACGGTGCGGCCGGGCAATTCGGTGCTCAACGCCACGGCCTGCGGCTGCACGGTCATCACGCCCACGATGGGCGTGCCTTGCGGTGGCGGCGGGCCGCCCGGGGGCTTGCCGCAGGCGGCGAGCAGACAGGCCATGGCAGCTGCGGCCGACAGCGTGAGCAAGGGGCGGTGAACGGGTCGCATGGGCAATCTCCAAAGAACAATGCGCCGATGATATACAAACCGTACTGTACGGTAAAGTAAATTTGACTTCGATTCTTCGCCCATCAATACTCGGACGCATGAATACAGAAAACGGAAGTCGGTAGATGCGCGTCAAGACGGAAGCCAAGCGGGACGCGATCGTGGAAATTGCCTCCCAGGTTTTTTCGGAGTCGGGGTTCGAGGGGGCGTCGATGGCGGAGATCGCCGCCCGGGTCGGGGGCTCCAAATCCACGCTGTACGGGTATTTCAGCTCCAAGGAAGAGCTGTTTCTGGAGGTCGCCATCGGCGCGGCCAAGCAGCACATCGAATTGTTCTTTCTCGCGCTCGAGCAGGACGAGAGCGAGCTGGAAACCGCGCTGAAGACCTTCGCCGAGAAGATGCTGGCCGTGATCTGCAGCGAGCCGGCCATCCAGGCCAAGCGCGCCTTCGTCGCCGAATCGGGCCGCAGCGACATCGGCAAGCGTTTCTTCGAACTGGGCCCCCACAAGGGCATTCAGGCCCTGGGTTCGTTCCTGGAAGCCCAGATGCGCAAAGGCCTGCTGCGGCAGGCCGACCCCCTGACCGCGGCGCGCCACTTCATGGCCCTGATGGAGTCGGAGACGGCCACGCCGCGCCTCTTCGGCCTGGAGGACAACCTGTCCAAGGTGAAGATGCGCCAAGCCATCGGCCGGGCCATCGACGTGTTCTTGCGCGGCTACGCGGTGGACCCGGCCGACGGCGCCTGAAGCGCCCGGCACCGCCGATCGCGGGAGCGCCCCGGCGCCCGCCAGCCCCCACCGGGCCCGGCTGGCATAAGCACATGCGCAGATGCCATAAGGCCGCAGGGCCGGTTTGCCTGACAATGTGCGGGTTTGCCCGCATGGCAGGGGGCAGCCCAGGTCGCGCAATGCGCCCATCCGCCACCGGCCCTGCCCCTGAAGGCTTCTTTCGTCTCACACCCAATCTGCACCATTTCCATGAGCGCATTCAACGAAGAACGAGTCCTTTCCGTCCACCACTGGACCGACCGCCTGTTTTCCTTCACCACCACGCGCGACCCGGCGCTGAGGTTCTCCAACGGCCACTTCACCATGATCGGCCTCAAGGTGAACGACAAGCCGCTGCTGCGGGCCTACAGCATCGCCAGCGCCAACTACGAAGAGCACCTGGAGTTCCTGTCGATCAAGGTGCCGGACGGCCCGCTGACCTCGCGCCTGCAGAACATCCAGGTGGGCGACTCCATCGTGGTGGGCAGAAAGCCCACGGGCACGCTGCTCATCGACTACCTGCTGCCCGCCAAGCGCCTGTATTTGATCTCCACGGGCACGGGCCTCGCGCCCTTCCTGTCGGTGATCCGCGACCCCGACACCTACGAGAAGTTCGAGGAAGTGGTGCTGGTGCACGGCGTGCGCCAGGTCAAGGAGCTGGCCTACCACGACTTCATCACCGAAACGCTGCCGCAGCACGAGTTCCTGGGCGAGACGGTGTCCAAGCAGCTCAAGTACTACCCCACGGTGACCCGCGAGCCGTTCCGCAACCAGGGCCGCATCAACGACCTGATCGAAAGCGGCAAGCTCTTCACCGACCTGGGCGTGCCCCCGCTGGACCCGCTGGTGGACCGCGTCATGCTGTGCGGCAGCCCCGAGATGCTGGCATCGCTCAAGGCCATCCTGGAGCACCGCGACTTCGAGGAAGGCAACACCACGAAGCCCGGCGACTTCGTGATCGAACGCGCGTTCGTCGAGAAATGAAGTGACGCGCCGGGCGCGGGCGGGCCCGGGATGGCAGAGGCCGACCCTACCCGCGAGGCACCGGCCTCACGCAGTGCCGGCCCGTGGACAAAACCACCCCTTTAATTGCTATTAAATCAATAGCACAATGCCCTAGTACTGATTGTGCCGGAGGCACAAAACACGAGATACCGCCCCGGTGGCCGGCGGCCCCGGAACTGCCGCCCCCAATGGCAACGGGCGGCCAAGGCCGCCCGTGAGACAGTGATGAGGCCAGGGGCCTGCGCAGGCCCCGCCGATCAGTAGCCGTTGTTGGCCACGCGCATCGACTGCGCGCCCTGCGTGTAGCCGGCCTGGCCCTGCGGCCGGTTGTCCACGCGGAAGCTGCGGCCCTCCACGCGCACCGGCGTGCCCTCGGCCACCGGCTGCGAGCGCGTGAAGGTGCGCACCGAGCCGTCATCCATGCGCACGCGCATCTGGTAGGCCGTGGTGGTGCGGGTGCGCTGCTCCACCGTGTGGCCCAGGTAGCCGCCGCCCACCGCGCCCAGCACGGTAGCCGCCGCGCGGCCCGAGCCCTTGCCCACCTGGTTGCCCACGACGGCCCCCAGCACGCCCCCCGCCACGGCACCCACGCCGGACGCGGGAGCGGCCTGCTGCACCGTCTGCACCGACTCGATGCGGCCACAGGTGCTGCACACTGGAACCTGTGCCGGCATGGCCACCGGGCGGCCGGCGTCTGCGGAGGCGTCGTACCCACCGCCCGAGCCGCTGCCATACTGCGGCGAAGCCGGGGCCCGATTCACGATATTCTGGCCCAGGGGCTGCGGTTGCCGTGCGGGCTGGGCGCCCGCCCGTTCATTGATGACCTCGGCTTCGGGCGTGCGCGTGGCACCGGGGGCCAGTTGCGCGACCTGCGCGGCGGATTCGGCGGGGGCGCTGCCGCCGCGCTGCTGCATGACCAGGGTGGCGCCCAATGCCAGCACGCTCACGCCCAGTGCACCCACGGCCGCCCACAGCCATTTGACGGATGCGCCCCCGGCGGGGGCAGCGGAGGCGCCGAGCGCCGGCGAGAGGGAGGGATTGTTTCGGACGATGAGACCCATGGTGTTCTCCTTTTCAGGTGTTTCGAAGGGAGGGTACACGCGGGTCCGCTTCACACGGCAGGGCGTTCTGTAAACGAAGTAAGTAGCTGTTTGCCCCACCGGACTGTGCGAATGCGCCTACCACCAGGCGCGCTGGCGGGCGGTGGCGGGAATGTCGGCCACACACCACACTGGCGCCACGCATGCCACCCGGCGTGCGTGAAGAAAGGAGGCAGGCAGATGGCTGCACAGATCCGCATCGGGGTGTCCGGCTGGCGCTATGCGCCCTGGCGGGGCCCGTTCTATCCGGAAGATCTGGTCCAGGCGAAGGAACTGGCTTTCGCATCGCACCAGTTTCCCGCGATCGAGTTGAACGGTTCGTTCTACGCGCTGCAGCGCCCGTCCAGCTACGTCCGGTGGGCGGCGGACACGCCCGAGGGCTTCGTGTTCACCGTCAAGGCGCCGCGCTACATCACCCACATCCTGCGGCTGCGCGAGGCGCGGGCGGCGGTGGCCAACTTCATGGCGTCGGGGTTGTTCGCGCTGGGCGCAAAGCTCGGCCCCATCCTGTGGCAATTGCCGCCGAGCCTGCCATTCGACGCGGCGTTGCTGGAGGAGTTTCTCGCCCTGCTGCCGCACGATACCGACGCTGCCGCCACGCTCGCGCAGGCGCGGGAGGAACGCATGCACGGCCGCGAACTGCTCCAGCCGCCCCGCCCCTGGCGCCTGCGCCATGCCCTGGAAGTGCGGCACGCCAGCTACTGCACACCGGAGTGCATCGACCTGCTGCGGCACCACCGCGTGGCCCTGGTGGTGGCCGATACCGGCGGGCGATGGCCCGAACTGGGCGATGTGACGGCAGACTTTCTCTACCTGCGGCTGCACGGCGCGCAACAGCTTTATGCCAGCGGCTACAGCGATGCGCAGATCGCGCAGTGGGGCGAACGCATCCGCGCCTGGGCCCACGGCCAGGCACCGAAGGGGCTGGAGACAGCCGCGCCACCGGACACGGCACCGAGTCGGACCGAACGCGACGTGTTCTGCTTTTTCGACAACACCATGAAGATCCACGCGCCCGAAAATGCCCTGCGGCTCGCACGCTACCTGCAGCTGGGCACGCGCCTGCAGGCCGCCCCGCCCCGGGCCTGACACGGCGGCCCGGTTTGCGAACGCCCCTCGGCCGCCTCAGCGATGACGGGCTGGCGGCCCTTCCAGGTTTTCCTCCCGCACCTCCTGGAAGGCCCGCGCGCAACTGGCCGAAAACAGCAGCACGGCCGACGAAAAGTAGATCCACATCAGCACCACCACCAGCGAGCCGGCAGCGCCATACGCTGATACCACCGCCGCGGTGGCCAGGTACAGCGCCAGCAGCTGCTTGCCCACGGTGAAGAAGATGGCGCCCACCACCGCCCCGAACACCAGGCAGATGAGCGGCGGCTTCTGGCCGCCGCCAATGCGCATCAGCCCCACGAACAGCAGCACGGCAATGCCGAAGGCGACCAATTCGTTCGCCAGCTGCAGCAGCGGGCCCGTGGCCATGGGCAGCCGCGCGCTGGCCCAGGTGGCCACCACGTGGATCACGGTGGACACCACCAACGAGATCAGCAGCAGGAAACCGATGGCCAACACATAGGCCAGCCCCCGCACCCGCAGCGAAGCCATGCGCCACCACGCCTTCTGCTCCGGCACCGGGGTCGAATCCCGCGCCCACAGCCGCTCCAGCGCCGACTGCAGCTCCACGAACACGCCCGTGGCGCCGGACAGCAGCAGCACGAAGCCAACGATGGAAGCGATCCGCCCTTCCGACGGCGCCCGCGCGCTGGACAGCGCCAGCTGCACCACTTCGGCCACGCGGTCGCCCATGACGCCGCGCACCTGGCTGACCATGGTGCTTTCCAGGTAGGACTTGTCGATCCACCAGCCCAGCACGCCCACCAGCAGGAGCAGCACCGGCGCCAGGCTCAGCAGGCCATAGAACGACATCGCCGCGCTCATGCGCAGGCCGTCTGCATCCAGCCAGAGATTGGCCGCCCGCACCAGCGGCATGATCGGGCTGGCGAGCGCTTTCGCGCGCTCGATCCATGGCGTGAGGAACGATGGGGACATGGCGCCCATTGCACACCAAGGCCGGGCGGCCAGGTGTCGGAACAGTTCGCCAGTCCGCCTGCAGCCTCAACCAGGGTGGCCCATGGCAGGGTCGGACACCGAGTCCTTGCCGGTCTCGATGCGGCCGGCGAAGCGGCGCTGGAACGCGGGTGCGGCACTGCAGCGCACCACGAAGTCGTACCAATTGCCGCTGTCGCCCAGGGGCCAGGCGAGTTCCTCCACGCCGCCGGGCGCCACGCTGCGCGTCCAGGGACCGTCGCTGCGATAGGCCCGCGCCTCGGCGGAGAACGTCATCGCGCTGCTGCTGCGGTTGTAGAGCTTGACCCGCACCTGCGGCGGCTCGCACAGCTCGTAGCAGACCTGCACCTCGGGGCCACCGGTGGCCCCCTGCTGCTGCAGGTCGCCGATGAACTCGCGGTGGTAGCCGTTGGGGCCGAGCACCCACAGGTCGTACCGTCCGCCATCGGCCGCGGCATTCCAGACTCCGCTCAGGGCCTTGCCGGCCTCCACGACGTAGCGCCGCGGAATCCGGTCGAGATGGTTCTTGTCGTACACGTGGAACACTGCCGCCGCGGTGCCCGCTTTGCCGGTGTGGGCGAACAGCAAAGTGACCGTGCCGGCACCGGCGCTGGCCTGGGCCGTGGTGTGCAACTCGTAGGGCAGCGCCCGCGAGGGCCGCACGCCTTCGGCCTGCACCGGCAGGGCGGCATCGGCCGTGGCCGTGGGCTGGGGCAGCTTGGCCGCAGCGGCCTGCGCAGCCACCCGCGCGTCCACCGCGACCTTGTTGGTGCGGCCCGCGAGGGTCGGCAAGGTTTCGCTGTTGGGGTTGACGAAGTTGAAGCAGCTCGTCAGGTCGCCGCAGACCGCGCGGCGGTAGGGGCTGACCTGCGGCTCGGCCACGCCGAAGCGCTTTTCCAGGAACAGCAGGGTGGAGGTGTGGTCGAACACCTGCGAATTGACCCAGCCGCCCCGGCTCCAGGGCGACACCACCCACATCGGCACGCGTGGGCCCGGGCCGTAGGGCTTGCCGTCGGCCGCCGGCTGGCTCGGCGTGGCGGGCTGGAAATCGTGGTACTCCACCGCCACGTCGGCGGCGGGCAGCGTGCAGGCACCGGCCAGGCTGCCATCGGGATTGCGCGACGGTGCGGCGGGCGAAGGCAGGTGGTCGAAAAAGCCGTCGTTCTCGTCGTAGTTGATCAGCAGCACGGTCTTGCTCCAGACCTCGGGGTTGGCCGTGAGCGCATCCAGCACCTCCTGCACGTACCAGCCGCCCTGTGCGGGGCTCGACGGCCCGGGGTGCTCGCTGTAGACCGAAGGCGGAATGATCCACGACACCGCCGGCAGCGTGCCCTGGCGGATGTCCTCTCGGAAAGTCTCCAGAAAGCCCTGCGGCATGGTGTTGCCGAAGCCCTTGGCCAATGGGCTCAGCGGATCATCGATCCTGGCGTTGTAGAACGGCCCGGCCAGATCGACCGGCTGCGTGATGTCGGTCTTGGCGACGTAGATCGGCTTGCGGTCCGCGGGCATCTTCTCGATCTCGGCGCGCCAGTGGCGAAAGCCCATCATCTCGTTGCAGCCGAAGTTGTCGATCAGGCTCTGATAGACCTTCCATTTCACGCCCGCTTTCTCCAGGCGGTCCGCGTAGGTGGTCCAGGTCCAGCCGTCGGTGGAGGCGCCGATGTCGTTGCCGCCGTTGAACTGGTTGTTCAGGCCCGCGACACGGACCCTGGAGCCGTCGATGGGGCTGACGCCGTTCGGGCCGTTGGTGCCGGTCCAGTAAAAGAGGCGGTTGGCGATGGTGCCGGTGTGCATGCCGCAGTGGTAGTGGTCGCACAGCGTAAAGGCGTCGGCCAGCGCGCGCTGGAACGGCACCTCCGCCGTTTCGTAGTAGCCCATCGACAAGGGCAGCTTCGCGTCGGGCCACTGGGACATGCGCCCGTGGTCCCAGGCCGCCTGCGAGTCCACCCAGGTGTGGGGCATGCTGCCGGCGCGCTGGGCATTGCCCTTCGCTTCGTCCAGGCGATAGGGCACATAGGTGCTGGGCGGCGACGTCTTGGTGTAGGTCTGGTAGAAAACGTTGCGGCCGTTGGGGGTGGGGATCGGGAAGCGGTCACCGAAGCCGCGCACGCCCTTGAAGGTGCCGAAGTACCCATCGAACGAGCGGTTCTCCATCATCAGCAGGACGACGTGCTGCACGTCCTGGATGGTGCCGGTGGCGTTGTGGGCTTCGATGGCCAGGGCGCGGCGAATGGCCGGTGGAAACGCGGTGAGCGTGGCCGAAGCGGCGCCCACGCCGAGCGCGGTCGTGAGGAAATTGCGTTTGGAGGAATCGACGGTCATTTGGAGGAGTCTTTCTTGTCCGTGGGCGGGGCTCGGGAGGGCCCGTTCAGGGCTTGGGCGCGCAGTGCGTGTCAGGGCTGGCGCATGTGGCCGCCGCGGCCGGAACGGTGGCGTCCGAGCCACCGCTGCCGCCGCAGCCCGCCAGCAGCAGGGCAAGAAAGAGCGCGCTGGCGCCCGGCAACGGGCGGCCGATCAGGGGCAGCGGCGAGCGCTGCAGAGGGATGGTCATGGCGTGGGAAGAAGGGAAGGAATGAAGTCCTTCATTCTTCCCGCCGACTGTGGCGCCAGAGTGACGTCAGCGTGACGCGGCTGGGGCTGCGCCGTGACGCCGCTGCCGGTCAGAGGTTGGGTGCGAGCAGGCGCTGCAGGATGCCTTCGTCCATGCCGCGCCGCGTCGCCAGGTCGTGCACCTGGTCTTCGCCGATCTTGCCGACGTTGAAGTACTGGCTCTCGGGATGGCCGATGTAGAAGCCGCTCACGCTGGCGGCGGGCGTCATGGCCAGGCTTTCCGTGAGGCCCATGCCGATCTCGCCGCACTGCAGCACGCGGAACAGTTCGCTCTTGGCGCTGTGGTCCGGGCAGGCCGGATAGCCGGGCGCGGGGCGGATGCCCTGGTACTTCTCAGCGATCATGTCGTCGTTGCTCAACTGCTCGCCGGCCGCATAGCCCCACAGGTCGGTGCGCACGCGGTGGTGCAGGCATTCGGCAAAGGCTTCGGCCAGGCGGTCGGCCAGGCTCTTGAGCATGATGGCCGAATAGTCGTCCAGCGCATCGACGAAGGCCTGCTCCTTCTTCTCCACGCCCAGGCCCGCCGTGACGGCGAACAGGCCCGCGTAGTCGGCCACGCCGCTTTCCTTGGGCGCCACGAAGTCGGCCAGGCACCGGCTGGGGCGCGGCACGCCGTCGATCACGTGCTTTTCGGTCTGCTGTCGCAGGCCGTACCAGGTCATGGCGACCTCGGTGCGCGATTCGTCGGTGTAGAACTCGATGTCGTCGCCCACGCTGTTGGCCGGGTAGAGCGCCAGCACGCCGCTGGCGCTCAGCCAGCGGCCCTCCACCAGCCGGCGCAGCATGGCCTTGCCGTCGGCGAAGACGCGCGTGGCCTGCTCGCCCACCACCTCGTCGGTCAGGATGGCAGGGTACGGGCCGGCCAGGTCCCAGGTCTGGAAGAACGGGCCCCAGTCGATGTACCTGGCCAGCTCGTTGAGGTCGAAGTTCTTGAACATGCGCCGCCCCAGCAGGCGCGGCGTGGCCGGGCGGTAGGCCGACCAGTCGATGGGCGTGCGGTTGGCGCGGGCCTTCGCCAACGGCCAAAGGGGCGTCTGCTTTTTGTTGGCGTGCTGGGTGCGCACCTTGTCGTAGTCGGCGTTCAGCTCATCGACATAGCTTTGCACGCCGTCGCCCAGCAGGCTCTGCGCCACGCTCACGCTGCGGGACGCATCGGGCACGTAGACCACGGGGCCTTCGTAATGCGGCGCGATCTTGACGGCGGTGTGCACGCGGCTGGTGGTGGCCCCGCCGATGAGCAGCGGGATCTTCTTGATGCGAAAGTGCTCGTCCTTCTGCATCTCGCCGGCCACGTATTGCATCTCTTCCAGGCTGGGCGTGATCAGGCCCGACAGGCCCACGATGTCCGCGCCCTCGACCTTGGCGCGCGCCAGGATCTCGTGGCACGGCACCATCACACCCATGTTCACCACCTCGAAGTTGTTGCACTGCAGGACCACGGTGACGATGTTCTTGCCGATGTCGTGCACGTCGCCCTTCACGGTGGCGATGATGATCTTGCCCTTGCTGCGCACGTCGCGGCCGGCCAGTTCGTCCTGGCGCTTTTCTTCCTCGATGTAGGGGATCAGGTGGGCCACGGCGGACTTCATCACCCGTGCGCTCTTGACCACCTGCGGCAGGAACATCTTGCCCGCGCCGAACAGGTCGCCCACCACGTTCATGCCGTCCATGAGCGGGCCTTCGATCACGTGCAGCGGCCGCCCGCCCTTGGCGACGATGGCCTGGTAGGCCTCTTCGGTGTCTTCCACGATGAAGTCGGTGATGCCGTGCACCAGCGCGTGCGACAGGCG
The DNA here is from genome assembly GCF_030159015.1 of Acidovorax sp. SUPP3434. Classification (NCBI taxonomy): domain Bacteria; kingdom Pseudomonadati; phylum Pseudomonadota; class Betaproteobacteria; order Burkholderiales; family Comamonadaceae; genus Acidovorax; species Acidovorax sp. SUPP3434. The sequence continues at coordinate 251,233 of NZ_BQXL01000004.1, read as the reverse complement.
TTCGCCCACGGTCTTGGGATGCTCGGGCGTGCCGCGCCATTCGAGCCGCTTGCTCTCGTCCTTGGCACCGCTGCGGGCCGTCTCGGCCACCTCGACCAGGCGTTCGCCGGCATCGGGGCGGCGGTTGAGCACCACGTCCTCCACGCGGTCTCGCAACGTGGGCTCCAGGTCGTCGTATACGCCGACCATGCCCGCGTTGACGATGCCCATGTCCATGCCGGCCTGGATGGCGTGGTACAGGAACACGGTGTGGATGGCCTCGCGCACCGGGTCGTTGCCGCGGAAGCTGAAGCTCACGTTCGACACGCCGCCCGAGACCTTCGCGCCCGGCAGGTTCTGCTTGATCCAGCGCACGGCCTCGATGAAATCGACCGCGTAGTTGTTGTGCTCTTCAATGCCGGTGGCCACCGCGAAGATGTTGGGGTCGAAGATGATGTCCTCGGGCGGAAAGCCCACCTCGTCGACCAGCACGCGATAGGCCCGCTCGCAGATCTCGATCTTGCGCTCGTAGGTGTCGGCCTGCCCCACCTCGTCGAAGGCCATCACCACGGCAGCGGCGCCGTAGCGCTTCACGAGACGCGCCTCGTGCTTGAACTTCTCCACGCCCTCTTTCATGGAGATGGAGTTGACGATGCCCTTGCCCTGGATGCAGCGCAGGCCGGCCTCGATCACGTCCCACTTGGAGGAGTCCACCATGATCGGCACGCGCGCGATGTCGGGCTCGGAGGCGATCAGCTGCAGGAAGCGCACCATGGCCGCCTTGCTGTCGAGCATGGCCTCGTCCATGTTGATGTCGATGACCTGCGCGCCGTTCTCCACCTGCTGGCGTGCAACGGCCAGGGCCTCTTCGTACTGGCCGTTCAGAATCATGCGGGCGAAGGCCTTGGAGCCGGTGACGTTGGTGCGCTCGCCGATGTTGACGAACAGCGTGCCCTCGCCGATGGAAACCGGTTCGAGGCCCGAGAGCTTCATGGGAGGCGGGATAAGGGGGGCGGACATCAGGCTCACCTGCGCAATCGGTAGTTGGGAACAGGCGAGCGTCGTTGGACAGTGGGGCCATCGCCGCCCGAGCCTGACGCCTGGTTGAGCCGGTTGATCGGCAGGCGCTGCAACGCTCCTCGGGGGCGGCCGGATTTTACGCGCCCTGCGCCCGGGCCATCACCGCGCCCCGCCTCCTGAGCGGGTTCTCCGGACAGCGGCATGGAAAGTGCTTGGCCGCTTCCCAGGAAGGAGCCCTCCCATGCAATCGCCCTTCGATGGTGCAACGCCCAGCCTATGGGCCAGTGAGATTCTGCAACGACGCCGCCTGGTGTGCGGCTCCATTCTGGCCCTGGGCCTGTCGGGCCCGCTGGCGGCCGCCGAACATCGCGATCAGCTGGAACGCATCCGATCCGCCCGGGTCCTTCGCGTGGCGGTCCCGCAGGACTTCCCACCGTTCGGCTTTCCGCAGGGCAACGAGCTGGCGGGCTTCGACATTTCCATCGCCAAGATGCTTTCGATGCACCTGGGCGTGTCGCCGCAGATGGTACCGGTGCCCAGCGGGGACCGGCTGGCGGCACTGCTGGAAGATCGCGTCGACATCATCATCTCCAGCCTGGGCAAGACGCCCGAGCGCGAGAAAAGCATCGACTTCTCCAGTGTCTACGCCCCGACCTACCTCGGTGTCTTCAGCCAGCAGAAATTGAGCCGCGACGAATTGCTGAAACTGCCAGCCCCGGTCGTCGGAGCGGCGGAAAACAGCCTCGAGGAATCCCTGGTCCGGGCATTCCTGCCAGCCGCGAAAATCCAGGGATTCAAAGGCAGCGCCGCGTTGCTGGACGCCTATGCCGCAGGCCATTTCGAATTCTTCGCGGGTGGCAACGTGCTGGTGGAATCTATCAAGGATGTCGGTCTGCAGACCCGTGTGCACCAGGTGGCGCTCCTCAAAGAGAGCCCATGCTATATCGGCCTTCGGCAAAACGAGGCACGGCTGAAGGACGAGATCAACCGCTTTCTGGCAAACATCCGTTCGTCGGGCGCCCTCATGGTCAACGCCATGAAATGGTTCCGCCAGAGCTTCTCGGCCGACATGTTCAAGTGAGCAGCACCGGAAACAGCGCCCACCGCCACCCTCTGATTCATCGCACCGGCAAGAACTGCAGGAAAGAACCGCCCACCAGCCCCTGCACATAGGTGATGGCGGCGCGACGGTACTTTTCGGTGGCCACCGCCGACAGCAGGTCGAGCCGGCCGATGATCTTGCCGAACTCGCGCTCGAAGCTCAGGTTGCGCCCCTGCGGACCGATCTCGTCGGCCAGCAGCAGCGGCTGGCCCGCCGCGGTGCGGCGCTGAGACAGCATCCACACGGCGATCTCCACGTTGCGCGCCGCGTTGTACAGGTGCTGGGCATCCAGGCTGTCGAGCAGGAAGAACTCGATCTTTCCGTCGTGCGCGGTGATCAGCATGTCGGCCGTGGCGTAAATGAACGCCGCCACGCGGTCGCCCGCGAATTCGGGCGCCAGGGCCGCGGCCATCGCCGCGATGTCGCGCCGCCCCTGCAAGGGCGCCCAGACCCCGCCCTTCTCGATGGTGGTGCGGACCTGCTCCATGGCCTGCTCGCGGCCCACGGCGCTGGTCTTGCGCCATTCGGCAGGGTTGCGGCGGTAAAGCTTGTCCATCAGCCGGTAGAGACTGTCCAGGTTCTCGCGCATGGCCAGCGTCGCCATGCGATTCACGTCGGACTGCCCCAATTCGCTGCCATTCGCAGACGCGCCTTTGACCTCTCCATGGGGCGCAGGCGGGCTGCTGCAGCCGGACAGGGCCGCCAGCGTGCAGCAGGACAGGAGGAGCGGAACGAACGTCAGTCGCATTGCGCCGCATTATCGACAAGGCTTGAAAAGCAGCCAGGGTTTCCTGAAACTGCCGAGGCGGTCCTTCCGTACTCACGTCGATGCCGCCGCAGGGCCGTCGGAGGTGGGCCCATGCCTTGTGATCGGCTCCCGAGGCCAGTTCACTGCGGTTTCGGATAGTCATCGGACAATAAGGAGCAAAAATACTCTAAAAGAGGCCACATTCGGCCAAGTCAGGATATTTACATGCAGAGTTGTCGTACAACTTGTGCAAAATTCACCATTTTGGGGCACCGCCCCGCCTGGAAAGAAGCCATGTCGCCCCCTATCTCCCCACTAGCGCAACGCAGGAACGTCTTCCTGCTGGCGTTGTTTTGCTGCCTGCTCTGGGGCAGCTCGTACCCGGCGATCAAGAATGGCTACGCCCTGTTCGGCATCGACAGCAGCGACACCCCGTCCAAACTCGTGTTCGCCGGCTGGCGCTTCGCCCTGGCGGGCCTGGCGCTGCTGGCGTGGGTGGCCGCCAGCGGCCGGCAGATCGGCGGCTGGCCGGCCCGGGCCTGGGGCCAATTGGCGCTGCTGGGCCTGTTGCAGACCACGCTGCAGTACATCTTCTTCTACATCGGCGTGGCGAACACGACGGGGGTGAAGGCGTCGATCATGAACGCCACCGGCACCTTCTTCAGTGTGCTGCTGGCGCATTTCCTGTACCACAACGACCGCATCAGCCATGCCAAGGCCTGGGGCTGCATCGTGGGCTTCGCCGGGGTCATGGCGGTCAACCTCGGCGCCGGGTTGGCTGGGACGCTGAGCGACTTCGAGTTCGCCCTGCTGGGCGAGGGTTTCGTGGTGATCGCCGCCCTGGTGCTGGCGCTGGGCGGCGTCTACGGCAAGCGCATTTCCCAGGGGATGGATCCCATCGTGATGACCGCCTACCAGTTGACCATCGGCGGCCTGGTGCTGCTGGCGCTCGGCTATGCCACGGGCGGCGCGCTGGGCGAAGTGACCTGGGCCTCGTCGTCGCTGCTGGCCTATCTGGTGGTGCTGTCGTCCCTGGCGATCTCGATCTGGAGCCTGCTGCTCAAGCACAACCGGGTGAGCCTCATCACCGCGTTCAACTTCATGGTGCCCGTGTTCGGCACGCTGCTGTCGGCCTGGTTCCTGGAAGAAAGCCTGCTCGAATGGCGCAACGCGGTGGCCCTGGTGCTGGTGTGCGGCGGCATCTGGCTGGTAACGAGGGTATCCGCACCGCGCGCGTGAGCCTGCAGCAGCGCGTCGAGCGGGCACCCCTTTCATGCCCATGATCGGGCGCGTGGGCACCTGCCCCGAACGGCGCTGAGGGGCATCTGTGCCGACTGCCTTCAGAAAGCGCGAAAATCACCGGCTGATCTGTCACCCCTTCCCAAGGAACGCAAGCGAATGAGCACGACGCAACCGACCATCATCTACACGCTGACCGACGAAGCCCCCGCCCTGGCGACCGCCGCCTTTCTGCCGATCGTGCGGACCTTCGCGGCCCCAGCGGGCATCCACGTGGAGACCAGCGACATCTCGGTCGCCGGCCGCATCCTGGGCCAGTTTCCCGAGCGCCTGACCGAGGCACAGCGCGTGCCCGACAACCTGGCCGCCCTGGGCAAGCTGACGCTCTCGCCTGACGCCAACATCATCAAGCTGCCCAACATCAGCGCATCGGTATCGCAGCTGGTGGCAGCCATCAAGGAACTGCAGGGCAAGGGCTATGCGATTCCCGACTACCCCGAAAATCCGACGACCGACGATGAAAAGGACATCCGCGCCCGCTACAACAAGTGCATCGGCAGCGCGGTGAACCCGGTCCTGCGCGAAGGCAACTCCGACCGCCGCGCACCCAAGGCCGTCAAGGAATACGCCCGCAAGAACCCGCACAGCATGGCCGAATGGAGCCAGGCATCGCGCTCGCACGTCTCGCACATGCACCACGGCGACTTCTACCACGGCGAAAAGTCGATCACGCTCGACAAGGCGCGCGACGTGAAGATGGAACTGGTCGGCAAGAGCGGCAAGACCACGGTGCTCAAGCCCAAGGTGTCGCTGAAGGACGGCGAGATCATCGACAGCATGTTCATGAGCAAGACGGCCCTGCTCGAGTTCTACGAAAAGGAGATCGAGGACGCGCACAAGACCGGCGTGATGTTCTCGCTGCACGTCAAGGCGACGATGATGAAGGTGTCGCACCCGATCGTCTTCGGCCACGCCGTGCGCATCTTCTACAAGGAAGCCTTCGCCAAGCATGCGCAGCTGTTCGAAGAACTGGGCGTGAACGTGAACAACGGCATGGTCGATCTGTACAACAAGATCGCCACGCTGCCCCAGAGCAAGCAGGACGAGATCAAGCGCGACCTGCACGCCTGCCACGAAAACCGCCCCGAGCTGGCGATGGTCGATTCGGCCAAGGGCATCACCAACTTCCACTCGCCCAACGACGTGATCGTCGATGCCTCGATGCCCGCCATGATCCGCAACGGCGGCAAGATGTGGGGCGCCGATGGCCGCCTGAAGGACACCAAGGCGGTGATCCCCGAGAGCACCTTCGCCCGCATCTATCAGGAGATCATCAACTTCTGCAAATGGCATGGTGCCTTCGACCCCAAGACCATGGGCACCGTGCCCAACGTGGGCCTGATGGCCCAGCAGGCCGAAGAGTACGGTTCGCACGACAAGACGTTCGAAGTTCCGGAAGCCGGCGTGGCCGACATCGTCGATCTGGCGACGGGCGAAGTGCTGCTGAGCCAGAACGTGGAAGAAGGCGACATCTGGCGCATGTGCCAGGTGAAGGACGCGCCGATCCGCGACTGGGTGAAGCTGGCCGTGACCCGCGCCCGCAACTCCGGCATGCCCGCCGTGTTCTGGCTGGACCCGTACCGCCCGCACGAGAACGAGGTCATCAAGAAGGTGAAAACCTACCTGAAGGACCACGACACGACCGGCCTGGACATCCAGATCATGAGCCAGGTGCGCGCGATGCGCTACACGCTGGAGCGCGTGATCCGCGGCCTGGACACGATCAGCGTCACCGGCAACATCCTGCGCGACTACCTGACCGATCTGTTCCCCATCATGGAACTGGGCACCAGCGCCAAGATGCTGTCCGTCGTGCCCCTGATGGCCGGCGGCGGCATGTACGAAACGGGCGCTGGTGGCTCGGCGCCCAAGCACGTGCAGCAACTGGTGGAAGAAAACCACCTGCGCTGGGATTCGCTGGGCGAGTTCCTGGCCCTGGCCGTCAGCCTGGAAGACCTGGGCCTGAAGACCGGTAACCAGCAAGCCACCCTGCTGGCCAAGACGCTGGACACCGCCACCGGCAAGCTGCTGGACAACAACAAGAACCCCAGCCCCAAGACCGGCCAGCTGGACAACCGCGGCAGCCAGTTCTACCTGGCCCTGTACTGGGCCCAGGAACTGGCCGCACAGACCGAGGACACGGCACTGGCCGCCAAGTTCGCAGGCCTTGCGAAGACCCTGGCCGACAACGAACAGAAGATCGTGGGCGAGCTGGCCGACGTGCAGGGCAAGCCGGCAGACATCGGTGGGTACTACCTGCCCGACCCGAAGAAGACCGAGGCCGTGATGCGGCCCAGCGCCACGCTGAATGCAGCGCTGGAGGCTGTAAGGGGTTAAGAAAGGTTGCGGCCTTAGTGGGGCCTGTTTGATGGAAAGCTGTACTTGTTGAAAAGCAAGTACAGCTTTTTCGCCCATCTCAGTCCAGATCGCTGGGGGATTAGCCACAGATCGATGGTTTCTTGGTTGCGATCAATTTTCTTGAATTGAATCTGGCTAAAGCGGTAATTACAGTTCGTACAACATGTCTGCTTAGGCTGGCTGTGGCTTGCTGATTGAATTTCCGCATTTGTATGAAGTGGACATTTTGTGTGCATCATGGGCCATGCGGTCGGCATTACCAGCGCAATGCGGACGCACAGCGGCTAAATGCATGCGCGCTCCCAACCTGAAAGGAGTCGTCGTCTACCTTGTCTGACCCATCGGGCTATGGTCGCCTAAAAAAAGGAGCCCCATGAGGCTGCCCTAATCCAGCGCGTGATTGCAAAGCCACGCAGTTATGGTCGCAGCATGTTTGAACCGACTTCGCGACATCAACGAATACCATTCGGGACGGGCTATATAAATAGCCAGCGGCTAGATCAAGAAATAAGTTTTGAGCATGAGCACCAGCACAAGAAGCGTCCTTAGATATCCGGGGAGCAAAGCGCGTTTCAGCGACTTCATCGCGAAGACGATCTCTCTCAACGCTGGCCGCCCTCGGCTGTTTGTCGAGCCCTTTTGCGGCGGGGCAAGCGTTTCGATCGCACTGCTCGAAGATGGTGTTGTCGACAAAATCGCGATCAATGACGTCGACCCCCTCATCGCACAGTTCTGGGCGACAGTTTTTTCAAAGGCCGGCGCCGAGTGGCTGGCTTCCCGCGTTGTCGAAGTGCCGCTATCCGTGGAAGAGTGGAAGCGGCAGAAGGCTCTGACGCCCACCAACCAACGCGCGGCAGCGTTGAAGTGCCTCTACCTCAATCGCACATCGTTCAATGGAATCATTCATAAATCGGGCCCTCTAGGCGGGTGGGGGCAGAAGAATATCAAGATCGATGTGCGCTTCAATCGTCAACGAATCGCCAATCGCATCCTCGCGCTTTCGGAGTTGCGTTCCAAAGTCACTGTCGCCAATGAAGGATGGCGCGCCTTCTGCGAGCGCTTTGCCGACGACGAGCGCGCTGTCATCTATCTCGACCCTCCCTACTATCACAAAGCGGACCAGCTCTATGGTTACGTGTTTGACGAGGTAGAGCACGAGGCCTTACGGGACTTTCTTCAAAAAATGAGCCGGCCTTGGCTTCTGTCTTATGACGATGCCCAAGAAGTGCGCGATCTTTACGAGGATGTGACGAACAAGGCCCGCGTCATCGACAACACCTATTCGACACATCCGTTGGGTGGGTGCGCATTCGTGGGGCGCGAGCTTGTGCTCACAAATATGAAGCGACTGCCGGCGGCCGCCAAAGTGGCTATAGCGCACGTTGGGCTCAGCATCAAGAAGCCTCAAAAATCCCGAGCCGGCAGCGACCTCGCCCTCCGGTTTCCGATCTCCGCAGCAGCAGCGGCTTCCCTAGCCCAATAAATTCCGAACGACTCAGAGGAGAGAGCATGTCTAACGTCTTCGATAATGCGGTCCTTCCCAACAAGCTGATGCCGCTCTTGGGCGACTTCGAAACTAACCACATCGGCTACGTTTTCGGCATTGACTTTCAGAGGGCGACGGTCCTGACGAACGACAATTGGAAAGCGCGCGTGGCAGGCATCCCACACAACAGCTTTCTAGTGGCCACTGCGATCAATCCGCAGAGTCCCGCAAATGCGACCGCATTCGACAACGAACTGATTCTGCTGAGAGTACTTGGGCCGGCGCGCCTGCCCTCCGACGGCGAGATGGTGCAGACCCGCATTGAGCACAATCAGCGTCGCGAGGCTAACGAGCGCTATCCGACCAGCGACACCGACGGCTTCGACCCAATGACGCAGAGCGAACTCCAATACGCGGGGCTCGAATGCCGCATCCTAGGAACGTTCTTTCTTGATGATGACGGAGAGATCAAGTTGGGTAGCGATGTCGAGAACTACTTCGCCGCGACACGTCTTCGCGCCTACAAGCCTCGCGCCGGCGCGCTTGAAAAGATCGTCAACCACATCAACACCGACCGCCGCAAGACGATGCTGACTGACGCGCTAGCTGCCGGATTCAAGTCGGCTCCGAGCTCGATTCCCATCGGCACGGTGCGCTATACGTCGACCTCCCGGCTGCACCGCGGCAAGGACGAGCCCAAGGTGCTGGTCCTGATCCAGCCTTCCGACTTCTTGGCTCGACGAACGGCAGTTTTGGGCATGACACGTACTGGTAAGTCGAACACGGTCAAGACCACCGTGGCTTCCGTGGCTACGGCCGGACGTCGAGATGGCATCAAGATCGGCCAGATCATCTTCGACATCAATGGCGAGTATTCGAACGCAAACCACCAAGACGACGGGAGCTCCATTGCGGCGGTGTTCGGCGCCGACTGCGTTCGCTATCGGGCCATTGAGACGGAAGGCTTTCTCGACCTTCGGACCAACTTCTACGAGCAGCCCGCCGAGGCGCTCAACTTGATCTCGAAGCTGCTGGTCAACGATCCGTTCCGCAACCAGACTGATTTGCAGCAGTTTCTCGAATCGGGACTCGAGGAGCCCGAGGCCACCGACATGTCCAACCACAAGCGTTGGCAGCAACGCGTCGCGGTCTTTCAAGCCATCCTATTCGCTGCCGGCTTTCCCGCGCCAACTGGCTTGGTAGTGAAGTTCCCAGCGAACAAGGACGTTCTGGAGGCGGTGAAGAACGCAGACGGCCCGACGCCCACTCCGGTAGGCAAGGGGCCGTGCAGCCTTTCCCCGCAGCAGGCGGTGGATTTCTTCACCACTGTCCGTAGCCTCAACTATGAGCTGCGCGAACAGCAGAAGGCGGAGAGCAAGCCGCAGAAGGGCTTCACGAACTCGTCGGGCAACGCTTGGGTGGACCCCATGATGGAGTCCTACCTGAACGTGCTCGCGAGGGCCAATGCCACCGGCACCTCGATCCGTGGCTTTCGGGCACTGATCGGAATCAAGGAATATCACTCGCCCAAGCGTCAAGGCGACGTCGTCAAGGAAGTCGTCGGCCACCTATGGGCTGGCAAGATCGTGATACTGGACTTGTCGGCGGGGCCGGTCGAGGTTCGCTCCGTCCTCTCCAAACGCATTGCGCAGCAGATCTTCGACACATCCTTCCGCGAATACAACTCGGGCAGGACGCCGCAGAACATCGTGATCTACGTTGAGGAGGCACACAATCTCATCGGCAAGAAGGAGGAGCTCACTACAACTTGGCCGCGGATCGCCAAGGAGGGCGCCAAGGCCAAGATCGCGTTCGTTTACGCCACACAGGAACCGTCGTCGATCCATCCAAACATCCTTGCCAACACCGAGAACTGGTTCGTCACGCACTTGAACAATGACGACGAGTTGAAGGCGTTGGCCAAGTTTTACGACTTCGCGGACTTCGTTGCCTCGCTGAAGTCGGCGCAGGACGTCGGTTTCGCTCGCATCAAGACGCTTTCGTCGCCCTTCGTTGTGCCAGTTCAAATAGACCGATTCACCCCGGCCGAGTTGAAGAAGCAACTCGCGGAGATAGACGCGGCCAACGCCTCCAAGGCAAATTGAGTTTCAAGGAGCGCGCATGCCCTACGAAGGACAGCAGGCCAGCAAGCGGGGGCACATCGACATCGTCAAGAACGATGACGTCAAGAAGTTCCTGTCGGAATGTTCTTATTTGACGCAGCCAGGAGACCAAGCCGCGGAATCCATCGCGGCGCTCTACCAGCCCGCGCCGAAGTGCTATGAGCTTCCGCGACTGGTGGTGGCCTCGGACGGCAGCGCCTACTCGGAGCCCATCGACAAGAAGTTTCCATCTACCCAGGTGGGCTACGTGAAGACCAGCTTCATGGCGTTCGACATGGGCGACTACAACGGGCTGGTGACTCCAGGCAGCCCATTCGTCGACCCATACGCGGCGGCAAGCCTTCACAACAAGGCCCGAGCCGTCGCGTTCACGCTGCCCGGCTCAAATGTCCGCTACAAGGGATTGCGCGTTCAGGACGGATTTCGCAGGGCGGTCTACGAGCAACTCTCCGACGAGCGCACGCAGATCCCCCGAGGCGGCTTGTCCGTGAAGGACATGCTCTATCACTTGGAGGGTGGGCAGATCGCCATTGAGAAGTGCCCGTCGTGCGGTCTCGAATGCCCCCACCTGTTCAAAAAGGGCGAGGACGAGAGCGCTTGTTCCGGCTGCGGCGCTACGGTCTATGTCACCGATTCGCTGCGCATCCACGAGCAGATCTCCGACCAAGGCGACAACTCCTCGGCGATCACCCGTTTTATGAATGCAGTGGAGCACCTGCAGTTGGTGACCCTCCTGAAGGCGATGGCGGACAACAACCTGTCTACAGTGTCCGGGGCTGCCATCATGGTGGACGGGCCGTTGGCCCTCTTCGGCCAGCCCGCGAGGTATCACGCGTCGATCCAAGCCTTCTACAACGGGCTTTTTGAGCGGTGCGCCGCCGCGTGCTTGCCTCCGCCTGTGATCATGGGCCTGCAAAAGGACGGCATGGTCATGGAGCACGCCCGCGCTCTTTCTCCCCACTTGGAGAACGGCACGTTCTGCGCGATCTCGGACAAATACCGTGCTGAGTTCATCAACGGCATCGCGCCGCTGACCGACAACTTCGGCCACGAGACCTACTATGGGCAGGACTTCATCTACAAAACCGACAGTGGGCGCATCTTCGACGTCTGCCTCGCCTACCCGTTCGCCAACAAGCAGAACCGCAAGGACTTCTCTGGGCAAAAGGCTGATCCCAAAAATTATGATCGTTGGCTTGCGCGGGCGTTCGCGCTAATTAGGCACTTGGAGTTCGACCTCTATGAGAACTCCGTTGTGCCTGTCGCGCTTGCCCATCGTCATGCTTCGATCAGCCTCTCGCCGGGCGGCACTCTATTGGACGTGTTGACGAAAAAGCATTTGAGCTAGTGTCGAGTGCTGGTCGGAACCTTGTAGGCGGCGAAGGCCGGAAGGAGCGAACCGGGGTAGCCTGATCCTTGATTAGCCACCACCACGACCGGCAATGTGCTGCTGATTTGGAGGTCTGCTTGAGGTTATATGTGAGGCTGCAGCCGCCAGCGACTGCCTCGTCCCTCTGCAAAGCAATACCAGCTTGAGCTGGTCGACTAACAGCGATGATCCTATCAGGCGACCCATCGTCACCTTGCCATCTTTAGTGGCTAATCATCCAAGGCCTCTTACTAGGAAACGCCTTCGCTCCGTTCGCCGCCGTCACCGTGGCGCCGCGCTTGCCAGAGCCGCAGCAACCGCACCCTGCCGGATGGCGCATCCGGCCGTAACTGCCTTCGTCACCGTTGCGGGAGGACCGCGGCGCATGCTGCGCCCGCTCGTTGGTGTCGAAGGCTCGGCGCTGCTCTGGGCTCACGCAGGCCAGTCGCGGGGCCGTGGCGAAAACGCGGGGGGACGCAGCGCTGCATTGGGGGCAGGCGGCGGGCTCGTTGCGCAGCGCCAGGCTGCGCAGGGCATCGAAGCCGCCACACGTGGCGCACTGGTAGTCGTAGGTGGGCATGGAGTAGGTCCTGTCGTGTGGCGGCCGGTCAGGCGAGGTCGGGCGACAGCGGCATGTCGATGCTGCCATCCAGCATCTTCACCGGGCCGCTGGCGTTCGGGTTGATGTCGAACTCGAAGATCTGCGTCGGCAGCCACAGCGTGGCGCAGGCGTTGGGCACATCGACCACGCCGCTGATGTGGCCCTGCACCGGGGCGGTGCCCAGGATCGAATACGCCTGCGCGCCGCTGTAGCCGAACTTCTTCAGGTATTCGATCGCGTTCAGGCAGGCCTGGCGGTAGGCCACGTTCACGTCCAGGTAGTACTGCTTGCCCGCCTCGTCGACCGAGATGCCTTCGAAGATCAAATAATCGTTGTAGGTCGGCACGATGGGGCTGGGTTTGAAGATCGGGTTCTTGATGCCGTACTTCGCCATGCCGCCCTTGATGAGGGTGACCTTCATGTGCACCCAGCCGGCCATTTCGATCGCGCCGCAGAACGTGATTTCGCCGTCGCCCTGGCTGAAATGCAGGTCGCCCACCGAGAGGCCCGCGCCGTCGACATAGACCGGGAAGAACACTTTCGATCCGCGCGACAAGTCCTTGATGTCGCAGTTGCCGCCGTGCTCGCGCGGCGGCACCGTGCGCGCGCCTTCGGCCGCGGCCTTGGCCTTGGCCTCGCCGGTCAGGCGGCCCATGTGGGCGGTGCCGGCCGAGGGGGGGTTGGCCAGGCCGGCGGTGGGGTCGGTGTCGATGAGCTTTTGCTCACGCTCGTTCCAGAGGTCGAGCATTTTCTTGTCGGGCAGGCAGCCGATCAGGCCGGGGTGGATCAGGCCGGCGAAGTTGACGCCGGGAATGTGGCGCGAACTGGTGAACATGCCCTTGAAGTCCCAGATCGATTTCTGTGCCTCGGGGAAATGCTCGGTCAGAAAGCCACCGCCGTTCTTCTTGGAGAAGAAGCCGTTGAAACCCCACAGGCTGTCCTGCTTGGCGCCGATGTCGAGCAGGTCCACCACCAGCAGGTCGCCCGGCTCCGCGCCCTTCACGCCCACCGGGCCCGAGAGGTAGTGCACCGTGGTCAGGTCAATGTCGCGCACGTCGTCGGCGCTGTCATTGTTCTTGATGAAGCCGCCGGTCCAGTCGAAGGTTTCCAGAATGAAATCGTCGCCCGGATTCACCCAGCAGGCCATCGGAATGTCGGGGTGCCAGCGGTTGTGGATGTTCTCGTTCTGGGTCGGCGATTGGCTCAGATCGACGTGGATGAGGGTTTCAGCCATGGCGTGCTCCTGGAAAGTGAAGGGAAGGGAAGGCGAGAGGGAAGGAACGAAAAATCCGTCGCGGACCGTGGCCGTTCACACGGACAGGTAGGCCTTGATGCGCTGCTGGTCGGTGTCCGCGCGGGCGGTTTCATGCACCAGGCGGCCGCCTTCGATCACGAACAGGCGGTCGGCCACGTCCATGGCGAACGAGAGCACCTGCTCGCTCACCACGATGGTGATCTGGCGCAGCTTGCGGATCTCGTTGAGGGCGCGGGCGATGTCCTTGATGATCGAAGGCTGGATGCCCTCGGTGGGCTCGTCCAGCAGCAGCACCTTGGGATCGGTCACCAGCGCACGGGCGATGGCCAGTTGCTGCTGCTGCCCGCCCGAAAGATTGCCGCCCTTGCGACGGCGCATGTCCCACAGCACGGGGAACAGCGCATAGATCTCTTCGGGGATCTGGCGGGTCTTCGAGTTCTCCAGGCCGGTCTGGATGTTCTCCTCCACCGTCAGCGTGGGGAAGATCATGCGGCCCTGCGGCACGTAGGCGATGCCTTTGGCCACGCGCCGAAAGCTCTCGTCCCGCGTCACCTCCTGGCCGGCCACGGTGATGCAGCCGCTCTTGACCGGCATCACGCCCATCAGGCTCTTGAACAGCGTGGTCTTGCCCATGCCGTTGCGGCCCATGATGGCCACGGTTTCGTTGGCGCGGCCCTCGAACGAGATGCCGTGCAGCGCTTCGCTCTGCCCATAGGCGACGTGCAGGTCGGTGACTTTCAGCATGGGGGGGGCTCCAGAAAACTCAAGGCGTGGGCAAAGGGCAGCGGCGCGTCTCAGTGGCCGAGGTACACGTCGATCACCTTGGGGTCGTTCTGGACCTTGTCCATCGACCCTTCGGCCAGGATCTTTCCCTGGTGCATCACGGTGACCTTGTGCGCGATGCGCTTGACGAACTCCATGTCGTGCTCGATCACGATCACCGCGCGGTTCCTGCAGATGCGCTGCAGCAGCTCGGCCGTGAGCTCGCGCTCGCGCGCGCTCATGCCGGCGATGGGCTCGTCCAGCATCAGCAGCTCGGGCTCCTGCATCAGCAGCATGCCGATCTCCAGCCATTGCTTCTGGCCGTGCGAGAGCAGGCCGGCCTCGGTGGCGAGCAGCCCGCCCAGGCCGATGTCGTCGGCCACGTCCTGCACCCGCTCCTTCACCGCGCTGGTGCAGCGAAAGGCCAGGGCGCCGAACACGGTGCGCCCGGTGGGATAGGACACCTCCAGGTTCTGAAAGACCGACAGGTTCTCGTAGATGGACGGCGTCTGGAACTTGCGGCCGATGCCCAGCCGCACGCGCTTGTGCTCGGCCATGTGCGTCAGCTCCTCGTTCTTGAACTTGATGCTGCCGCTGGTGGCGCGCGTCTTGCCGCAGATCAGGTCCAGCAGCGTCGTCTTGCCCGCGCCGTTGGGGCCGATGATCACGCGCAGTTCGTTCCTGTCCACGTACAGCGTGAGGGTGTCGATGGCCTTGAAGCCGTCGAACGAGACGGTCAGGTCTTCCACGGCCAGGGCGAAGTCGGTGTTGCTCATGGGAGGTGCTCCGGTTGCGTGCGCTCAGGCGCTCTGGCGGCGGGTGCCTTCGGGCAGGCCGGGCCCGCGCACCGCCGGCTCGGTGTCCACCGCGGCGCTGCGTGTCGCGGCGGCCTGCGGCGCGGGCACTGCGGCCTGGCGCAGGGCCTCGCGGCGGCCCTTCCACCAGGGCACGATGCGGCTTTCCCACAGGCCGGCCAGCCCCAGCGGGAAGGCCATGGTCACGCCGATGAACAGTCCCGCCATGAGGAACAGCCACAGGTCGGGAAAGCTCTCCGAGAAGTACGTCTTGCCCGCGTTGACCAGCAGCGTGCCGTACACCGCGCCCACCAGGCTCATGCGGCCACCCACCGCCGCGTAGATCACCATCTCGATGGACGGCACGATGCCCACGAAGCTCGGCGACATGAATCCCACCTGCAGCGTGAACAGCGCGCCGCCGATGCCCGAGAGCGCGGCCGCCAGGCAGAAGGTGAACACCTTGAAATTGGCCACGTCGTAGCCCGAGAAGCGCACGCGGTCTTCCTTGTCGCGCATGGCCAGCAGCAGCGTGCCCAGCTTGCTGGTCTGGATGAAGCGGCACAGCACGATGGACAGCACCAAAAGTGCCACGCACACGTAGTACAGGATGTATTTGGCGCTGTCGGTGCGCGTGTCCCATCCCCAAAGGGTTTTCAGGTCGGTCATGCCGTTCACGCCGCCCGTGTAGCCCTGCTGGCCGATGATGAGCACGGTGCAGATCAGCGCCACGGCCTGCGTGATGATCGCGAAGTACACGCCGCCCACACGGCGCTTGAACATGGCGAAGCTCACGATCCAGGCCAGCAGCGTGGGCACCACGATCACGGCCGCCAGCGCGAACGGCAGGCTCTTGAAAGGCACCCAGAAGGCGGGCAGCTCGGTGATCTGGTTCCAGTCCATGAAGTCGGGGATGCCGGGCGTGGACTGGATCCTGGTGCTCACGGGGTCGGAGGCTTCGAGCTTGAGGAGCATCGCCATGGCATAGCCGCCCAGACCGAAGAACACGCCCTGCCCCAGGCTGAGCACGCCGCCATAGCCCCACACCATCACCAGGCCGATGGCCACGAAGGCATACGTGAGGTACTTGCCCACGAGGTTCAGCCGGAAGATGTCCAGGGCGAGCGGTAGCACCACGGCCAGCAGCACCGTGAGCAGCACCAGGCTGGCCAACTGGTAGCGCAGGATCCAGGCTTTGAGGGCATTCATGGGACGACTCCGGTGGGTGCAGGGTGGGGGCAAAGCAGTGGGCGCGCGCTCAGCGGCGCACCTTCGAGGCGAACAGGCCCTGCGGCCGCACCATCAGGATCAGCACGATCAGCGACAGCGTGATCACCTTGGCCATGGAGCCGGCCAGGAAGAACTCGGTGATCGACTGCGTCTGCGCGATGCCGAAGGCCGACACCACCGTGCCCAGCAGGCTCGCCGCGCCGCCGAAGGTGACGACGAGGAACGCATCGACGATGTAGAGCGAGCCCGAGGTGGGCCCCGTGGAGCCGATGGTGGTGAACGCGGCGCCCGCCACCCCCGCGATACCGCAGCCGATGGCGAAGGTGAGTCGGTCGGTCTTCTTCGTATCGATGCCGATGGCGTTGGCCATCACCCGGTTGCTGACCGTGGCGCGGACACGCAGGCCCCAGCGGCTCCTGTGCAGCGCGAGCAGCACGCCCGCCGTCACCACCAGCGTGAGCGCCAGCACGAACAGGCCGTTGATGGGAATGTCCAGCCCCTCGGCGGGCGCCCACGATCCGAGCAGCCAGTCAGGCAGGGTCGGGCTCACTTCCTTGGGGCCGATGAAGGTGCGAAAGCATTGCTGCAGCCCCAGGCTGATGCCCCAGGTAGCCAGCAGGGTGTCCAGCGGGCGCTTGTACAGGTGGCGGATCAGGCCCCACTCCACCAGCCAGCCCGCGATGAACGCGAAGCCGAAGGCCGCGGCGATGGCCAGCGGGAAATAGAACGGCATCCACTGCGGCGCGTGCGTGGACGCGAGCGTGGAGCCCAGGTAGATGGTGTAGGCGCCGATGGTCATGAACTCGCCGTGCGCCATGTTGATGACGCCCATCTGGCCGAAGATGATCGCCAGCCCCAGGCCCATGAGCAGCAGCACGGCGAACAGGCTCAGGCCGGCGAAGCCCTGCATCAGGCCGATGTTCATCATTTCGGAAAAGGTCATGGTGCAGCTCCTGCGTGCAAGCCCATCAAAGAAAAAAGCCCGATGCGGCAGTGCCGCCCTCACAACGGTCCGCACCAGGCGCGGGACTGACGACCGGCGCGGCCTCATGCCGGGGACACCGAGGAAGGGCCGCCCCGCACCGAAGGTGTCGTCCCCCTCCCGCGCAGCGAGAGAGGGGAAGGCGCTCAGCGCCTCAGGGGGTGGTCACTGATACCCCTTGGGGAAGGGATCGGGCTTGATGAGTTCGGGCGATTCGGCCACCACCTTGAACGTGGCGTCCGGCAGCCCCTGCGCGATGCGGGACTTGCTCCACAGGTGGTGGTTGGCGTCCACCTTCACGTAGCCCTCGGGCGCGGTCTTGAGTTCGATGCCCGGCGATGCGGCCACCACCTTGTCCACGTCGAAGCTCTTGGCCTTCTCGACGGCGGCCTTCCACAGCCAGGGACCCAGGTAACCCGCCTGCGTGACGTCGCCGATCACCGCATTGGGGCCGTACTTGGCCTTGAAGGCGGCCACGAACTTCTTGTTGTTCTCGTTGTCCAGCGACTGGAAGTACTTCATCGACGAATAGAAGCCCGCGAAGTTCTCGCCGCCCACGCCGGTCATCTCGTCCTCGGTGACCGACAGCGTCACCAGCAGCTGCTTGTCGCCCGTGATGCCCGCCGCCTTGAGCGCCTTGTAGAACGCCACGTTGGAGCCGCCCACCACGGCGACGAACAGGCAGTCGGGCTTTTGCACCTTGATCTTGTTCATGAGCGAGCCGAAGTTGGTGCTGCCCAGCGGGTAGTACTCCTCGCCCACGACCTTGCCCTTCTGGAAGTTCTCCACGTGCTTGCGCGCGATCTTCATCGAGGTGCGCGGCCAGATGTAGTCCGAGCCGATCAGGAAGAAGGTCTTGGCCTTCTTCTCGGTCTTGGCCCATTCCAGGCTGTACAGGATCTGCTGCGTGGCCTCCTGGCCGGTGTAGATCACGTTCTTGGACTGCTCCAGGCCCTCGTAGAACGTGGGGTAGTACAGCAGGCCGTTCTCCTTCTCGAACACGGGCAGCACGGCCTTGCGCGATGCGCTGGTCCAGCAGCCGAACACGGCGGCGCAGTGGTCGTTGATGAGCAGCTTCTTGGACTTTTCAGCGAACGTCGGCCAGTCGGAGGCGCCGTCTTCCTTGATGACCTTGATCTTGCGACCCAGCACGCCGCCCATGGCGTTGATCTGGTCGATGGCGAGCTGCTCGGCCTGGATCGATCCCGTCTCCGAGATGGCCATGGTGCCGGTCGCCGAATGCAGCTGGCCCACGGTGACCTCGGTGTCCGTCACCGCCAGCTTGGTGGTGTTGACCTGCGCCGTGGGCTGCGCGAAGGACCATGCGGGCAGGCCCGCCACCGAGGCGGCCCCCATGGCCTGCAGCAGCCGGCGGCGGCCCGCATCCGCGGCCAGGAGGGGGGAGACATTCGGATCGAGGGGGTGCTTCATGGGAGCGCTCCTTGCAACAGGCAATACGGGGTGGTTGGACGGCGTCGGTGGTTCCGCGCTGGGGCCAAGATTAGGGACAACCCTGCTGCGCGCCCATACGTCAATTGACGTAGCCGCCCGCCCGGCCCCGGCGCACGGCGCGGACAAGAACGTTTCTTGCATGCAGGCCCGGCATGGCCCCGATCGCACCGCCCACCCCCCAGACCGCGCCGCAGACCATTTTTCGGTTCCGCCGCGAATACAACGCCTGGGTGGCCGACGAGACGATGGAGGACTACGCGCTGCGCTACACGCCCAAGGGCTTTCGGCGCTGGAGCGAATGGCGCGTGGCCAACACGGCGTTCGGCTCGCTGTCATTCCTGGCGCTCGAAGCCATCGGCGGCGCCATCGCGCTCAACTACGGCTTCGCCAATGCGATGTGGGCCATCCTGGCGGTGGGCGTGCTGATCTTTCTCACCGGCCTGCCGATCGCCTACTGCGCGGCGCGCTACGGGCTGGACATGGACCTGCTCACGCGCGGCGCGGGCTTCGGCTACCTGGGCTCCACCATCACCTCGCTGATCTACGCGGTGTTCACCTTCATCTTCTTCGCGCTGGAGGCCGCCATCATGGCGCTGGCACTGCAGATGGTGGTGGACTGGCCGCTGCAGTGGTGCTATGTGCTGTCGTCCCTCGTGATCCTGCCGCTGGCCATGCGCGGCATCACGCTCATCTCCCGGCTGCAGGCGTGGACGCAGCCGCTGTGGCTCTTCCTGCTGCTGCTGCCCTTCGTGTGGATCGCGCTCGCGCAGCCGCAGCTGTACCGCGACTTCGCGGGGCTGTCGGGCCTCAAGAGCGGCAGCAGCCAGTTCGATCCGCTCATGTTCGGTGCCGCGGCGGCAGTGATCTTCTCCCTGGTGGTGCAGATCGGCGAGCAGGTGGACATCCTGCGCTTTCTGCCCGAGCGCACCGCCGCCAACCGCTGGCGCTGGTGGGGCGCGGTGCTGGTGGCCGGCCCGGGCTGGATCGTGATGGGCATGCTCAAGATGGCGGGCGGCGCGTTCCTCGCCTTCGCCGCGCTGCAGTTCGAGGTGGGAACGCACCGCGCGGCCGAGCCCACGCAGATGTTCCTGGCCGGCTTTCAGCAGGTCATGCAGGCGCTGGGGCTGCCGGGCCTGGCCGTGGCGGTCACGGTGGTGTTCGTGGTGGTCTCGCAGGTGAAGATCAACGTGACCAATGCCTACGCGGGCTCGCTCGCCTGGTCCAATTTCTTCGCCCGCATCACGCGCAGCCACCCGGGACGCGTGGTGTGGCTGGTGTTCAACGTGGGCATCGCCACGCTGCTGATGACGCTGGGCGTGTTCGGCGCGCTGGAGAAGGTGCTGGCCGTGTACAGCAACGTGGCCATCGCCTGGGTGGGCGCGCTGGTGGCCGATCTCGTCATCAACAAGCCGCTGGGCCTGTCGCCCCGGGGCATCGAGTTCCGGCGGGCGCACCTGTACGACTTCAACCCCGTGGGCCTGGGGGCCATGGTGCTGGCGGCCTCCGTGGCCTGCTGCGCCTATGCCGGCCTGCTGGGCGACCATGCGGCCGCGTTCTCGCCCTTCATCGCGCTGGCGCTGTCGATGGCGCTGTCGCCGCTGCTGGCCTGGGCCACCGGCGGGCGCTACTACCTGGCCCGCATGCCGGACACGCTGTGGAAGCCCGGCGAGTCCGTGCGCTGCGCCGTGTGCGAGAACCCGTTCGAGTCCGAGGACATGGCCCGCTGCCCGGCCTACGGCGCGCCCATCTGCTCGCTGTGCTGCTCGCTCGAATCGCGCTGCCACGACCGCTGCAAGACCGGCTCGCGCGCGGCCGACCAGTTGCGCGCGGTGGCCGCGCTGCTGCTGCCGCGCACCTGGGCGGCCCGGGTGAACTTCCGCCTTGGCCAGTACCTGATGGTGCTGGTGTCGCTGTGCGCGGTGATGGCGTTCCTGGTGGGCGTGGTCTATGTGCAGGAGGGGCTGGAGACACCGGCCCAGTTCCTGCGCACCCCGTTCCTGAAGGTGTTCGCCCTGCTGTCCCTGCTGGCGGCCGTGTGCGCCTGGTGGGTGGTGCTCAGCACCGACAGCCGGCGCATGGCGCAGGACGAGTCCGAGCGGCAGACGCAGCTGCTGCTGCAGGAGATCGAAGCCCATAAGCGCACCGATGCCGAGTTGCAGGCCGCCAAGGACCGGGCCGAATCCGCCAGCATGGCCAAGACGCGCTACGTGGCCGGCATGACGCACGAGCTGCGCTCGCCGCTCAACAGCATCCTCGGCTACACGCAGATCCTGCTCAAGAACCCCGAGACCGACGGCTGGATGCGCGAGACGCTGTCCACCATGCAGCACAGCGGCCAGCACATGCACGCGCTGATCGACGGCTCGCTCGAGCTGGCCCGCATCGAGGCGGGCCGGCTGAGGCTGGACCTGGCGCCGCTGCCGCTGGCCGAGCTGATCCGCAACGTCGAAGGCATGCTGCGCCCGCAGGCCGAGGCCCGGGGCCTGACCTTCGTGGTGGAGACGCTGGGCACCGTGCCGGACTGGATCCGGGCCGATGGAAAGCGGCTGCGCCAGATCCTCATCAACCTGCTGTCCAACGCCGTTCGCTTCACCCAGCAGGGCGAGGTGCGGCTGCGCCTGGACTTTCGCCCGCACGTCTCGCGCATCGAGGTGATCGACACCGGCATCGGCATCGAGCCGCAGGACCTGGAGCGCATCTTCCTGCCGTTCGAGCGCGGCAGCGCCGGGCGCCGCGCGAGCGAGGCGGGCACGGGCCTGGGCCTCACCATCACGCACCTGCTCACCGAACTCATGGGCGGCCAGCTCACCGTGGCCAGCCGGCACGGCCAGGGCAGCACCTTCACCGTGCGGCTGTACCTGCCCGGCATCTCCCCCGACCCGGCCTGGCGCCCCACGCACGCCGTGGCCCTGCGGCCCGTCATCGGCCACATCGCACCGCGCCGCACGCTGCTGGTGGTGGACGACCAGCCGCTGCAGCGCCAGCTGCTGGCCGGGCTGCTGGTGCCGCTGGGGTTCACCGTGCGCGAGGCCGCCAGCGGCCGCGAGTGCCTGGAGATCGTGCGGCAGGCGCCCCCCGACCTCGTGCTGCTGGACATCACCATGGACGACCTCGACGGCTGGCAGACGGCCGCCCTGCTGCGGGCGCTGCGCCCGGCGGCGGCGCTGCCGATCGTCTTCGTCTCGGCCAACCAGTTCGACAACGAGCCCGCGCGGCTGGCCGCCGCCCAGTGCCAGGGTTTCGTGGGCAAGCCCATCATCGAATCGGAACTGCTGCAGGCCCTGCAGGCGGCGCTGCAGCTGGAGTGGGTGCACGACAACACGCCGGCCAAGGCCCCTGCCTCGCAGGGCTCGCCACCCGCCAGCCCCGCGCCGCCGCCCCACACCCTGCCCGCCGACCTGCGCGAAGACCTGAACCGCCTGGCGCGGCAGGGCCAGGCCGCCGCCGTGCGCGAGCGGCTGCGCGGCGCACGCGACGGTCTGCCCGGCCATGCCGCCGCGCTGGCGCAGCTGCAGGCCTGCGCGGACCGCTTCGACTTCGACGCCCTGGCCCACCTTCTGCGAGAACCCGAACATGACGAACTCCCCTGACAGCGTGCAGGCCGCCGCCCCGCGCCGCGTCATCCTGGTGGTGGACGATGCGCTGGACACCCTGCGCATGTTGTGCGATGCGCTGGCAGGCGAAGGCTATGCCGTGCTGGCCGCGCGCGATGCCGACGAGGCCATCGAGCGCTTCGAGGTGACCGTGCCCGACGGCATGCTGCTCGATGCGGTGATGCCCGGCACCGACGGCTTCGCGCTGTGCCGCCGCATCAAGGCCACGCCGCCGTGGGCGCACGTGCCCATCGTCTTCATGACCGGGCTGTCGGAGACCGAGCAGATCCTGCGCGGCTTTGCCAGCGGCGGCGTGGACTATGTGGTCAAGCCCCTGCGCATTCCCGAGGTGATGGCCCGCCTGGCCACCCATGTGGCCAACGCGCAGGCCGCCCGGCTGGCGCGCGAGGCCGTGGACGTGGCGGGCCTGGGCGTGGTCGTGCTCGATGGCCAGGACCGCATCGCCTGGCGCTCGCCGCAGGCCACGCGCTGGCTGGAGGCCGCCTTCGGCGGGCACGGCGACGCCACTGCGGGCGACCCCGCGCGCTGGCTGGCGCAGGCCCAGCGGCAGGGCGAAGCCAGCACGCCCCTGCCCGGCGGCCTCCAGCTGCAAGCCCGTCACCTGGGCGCGAGCGGCCTGGCCGAGTCGATGCTGCTGCTCAGCCAGGGCCCGGCCGCAGGCGCCGCCGCGCCGCGGTTGCCGCCCGTGGCGCTGACCCCGCGAGAGACCGAGGTGCTGTCGTGGCTCGCCAAGGGCAAGACCAACCGCGATATCGCTGATATTTTGGGCATGAGCCCGCGCACGGTGAACAAGCACCTGGAGCACATCTTCGAAAAGCTCGGCGTGGAAACGCGCACCGCCGCAGCGGCGCTGGCGGGGCAGCTGCTGCAGGACTAGGGCCGGGCCACGGCGCCCTTCGACAACGCGCGCCTCGCTCCCTGCGTGGCCGAGGCCAGTTCCTTGCCGGAGAGCACGTAAGCAGGGCAATCGAGCAGGCGAGCGATCGCAAGGTCCAGGAACGCCCGCACCCGCCTGGGCTGGGCCGTGCGGTTTCCGTAGTAGATGTGCAGGCCGATGTGGGTGCTGAGGTGCGCCACCAGCACGGGCACCAGCCGCCCCGCCCGGATATGCGAGGCCGCGGAGAAATTCGCGAGCTGCCCGATCACCTGCCCCGACAGCACGGCCTGCAATTCCAGTTCGGAATCGTTGGTCGCGAACGCTGGCGACATTTGCCGGTGCTCGACCTTTCCATCGACGGTCAGATACCAGGCGGAGACCTTCCCCGTGGCCGGATGGCGGTACACGCTGCATCGGTGTGTGGCCAGATCCTCCAGCGTGTGGGGCATGCCGTGCGCAGCCAGATAGGCCGGGGCGGCGCACACGATCATCTGGATCGGAAACAACTGGCGGCCGATCACCCCATCCTGGGGCGATGCCCCGATTCTGAAACCGATATCGACCCGGTCCTGCACCCAGTTGCCAATGCCGTCGTCCAGGTGAACGTCCGGTTGAATGCCGGGATGGGCTTGGCAGAACTCGTCCAGCACCGGCATCAGGATTTCCGCAAAGGAGGTCCTGGGTCCGACGATGCGCAGGGGGCCGGCAATGCCCTCCTTGCTCTGGCGGGCCGAGGCCAGGGCCCGGTCCAGCGCCGCCAGTGCCGGCTGTGTGCTCTCCAGCAGGTTCTGTCCCTCTTCGGTGAGCGCGAGATGGCGGGTCGTGCGGTGAAGCAGCCGGACACCGAGGTGCTGCTCCAGTTGGGCGATGGCCTGACTCGCCGCCTGCGGAGAGACCCCTTGCGCCAGGGCCGCCTGTCGAATGCTCCCCAGTTCGACGGCCTTGGCGAAGGTGGAGATTGCCTTGAATTCATTGATTGGCATGGTGGGTGTGACCGGATGAGAACACGCTGTCGCGCGCGCCCCAGTATCAACCTTTACTTGCCACTGGTGCAAGCTGAAGCGGCCTAGTGGCTTGCAGCCTCACTGCTTAAAGTCCGAGGCGAGGGTGGAACGCTGCGCAGTCGCGATGACAACGATCCGTCGCCAGTCGCAGCGTGCGAAGCCACCCGGATTCCACAACCCTTTCTGGACAGGAGCCTCGCCCATGATTCCCAACCCATTGAAAACCACGCTTCTTGCGGCGATGGTCGGCATCGCCGGCGCAGAGGCCGTCTCGGCGGACCATGAGAAGAACCCCTTCACCCTGGTCTACGAGGGTGCGATCACCAGGAACGAGCCCGGCAAGGTTCAGATCCACCCCGTCAGATACGTGCTCAATGGCCTGGACATTTCCGCGAATGTCTACACGCCGGCCCATTTCGATCCTGCCAAGGCCTATCCCGCCGTCGTGGTCGCGCATCCGAACGGCGGGGTCAAGGAGCAGGTGGCGGGCCTGTACGCGCAACGACTGGCCGAGCAGGGCTACATCACGATCGCGGCGGATGCGGCCTACCAGGGCGCCAGCGGCGGACTGCCTCGCAGCGTGGACAAGCCCGCGAACCGCATCGAGGACATCCACGGCATGGCGGATTTCCTGGCGCGGTATGCCGGGGTGGACCCCCAGCGCATGGCGCTGCTGGGCCTGTGCGGCGGCGGTGGGTATTCGCTGGCTGCGGCCCAGACGGACAAGCGGTTCAAGTCGGTCGCGACGGTCAGCATGTTCAATTCGGGACGGGTGCGCCGCAATGGCTATGCGGATTCCCAACTCCACACCGTGCCGCAACGGCTGCAGCAGGCTTCGGCGGCCCGGGCGCAGGAGGCCGCGGGCGGAGAAGTCCTTTACGCAGGCGATGCCAACCTCAACGACGAGCAGATCGCAAAGCTGCCCTTCGACCTGTACCGCCAGGGCTACGCGTATTACTGGAAGACGCACGCACACCCGAACTCGACCTTCAAGTACACGATGAGCAGCCTGGTGGACCTGATGCGCTGGGATGCGACCGACCATATCGACCTGATCGAGCAGCCCTTGCTGATGATCGCCGGCAGTCAGGCCGACAGCCTGTACATGAGCGAGGACGCCTTCGCCAAGGCCACGGGCGCCAAGGACAAGGAACTGTTCAAGATCGAAGGGGCCACCCACATCGAGACCTATTGGGTCCCGCGCTACGTGGATGCGGCCATGGCCAAGCTGACCGCGTTCTACGCAAAAACTTTGTGAGGTGAACCCCATGGAAAAACGTCAACTGGGCCAATCCGGCCTGCAGGTGTCCGCACTGGGCCTGGGCTGCATGGGCCTGAGCCATGGCTATGGGCCGGCGACCGACCGGCAGCAGGCGGTCTCTCTCATCCGGGCCGCGGTGGAGCGCGGCGTGACCTTCTTCGACACCGCAGAGGTGTACGGCCCCTATCTCAACGAGGAGGTGGTCGGCGAAGCCTTGGCACCGATGCGCGATCAGGTCGTGATCGCCACCAAGTTCGGCTTCACGTTCGGGGACGACGGCAAGCAGCAGATTCTCAACAGCCGGCCCGAGCACATCCGCCGGGCGGTGGAGGGTTCGCTCAAGCGCCTGCGCACGGGCGTGATCGACCTGCTCTACCAGCACCGGGTGGACCCCGATGTGCCCATCGAGGATGTCGCCGGCACCGTGAAGGCGCTGATCGCCGAAGGCAAGGTGCGCCACTTCGGCCTGTCGGAGGCCGGGGCGCAGACCATTCGCCGTGCCCACGCGGTGCAGCCGGTGACCGCCTTGCAGAGTGAATACTCCCTGTGGTGGCGCGAACCGGAGCAGGCGATCCTGCCGACCCTGGAAGAGCTGGGGATCGGCTTCGTACCGTTCAGCCCCCTGGGCAAGGGGTTTCTCACCGGGGCCATCGACCCGACCACGCCCTTCGGCCAGGACGACTTCCGCAGCATCGTGCCCCGCTTCAGTCCGCAGGCGCGCCAGGCCAACCAGGCGCTGGTCGAGTCCTTGGGCGCCATTGCGCAAGCCAAGGGCGCGACGCCCGCACAGGTGGCCCTGGCGTGGCTGCTGGCGCAAAAACCGTGGATCGTGCCCATTCCCGGAACGACGAAGCGGCACCGTCTGGACGAGAACCTGGGCGCGGCATCCCTGGCGCTTTCCGCCGACGATCTCCGCAGTATCGCGCGCGTGCTGGCCGAAGTGCCGATCGAAGGCGACCGCTATCCCGCAGCGCTGCAGGCGCGCGTGGGACGTTGATGCACAGGCGCTCGCATGGCATTCCCACCAGCGCCTGACCGGCGTGCGCTGATGGCCTCGCTGGCGGGGCTGTCGCTCGGCGGCCCGGCAGGCGCCAGCACCCGATCGGAGGGGCCGCGCCCAGGCCCATCGCCGACCACGCTGGTGGCCTGCTTCTCGCGCACCGGCAACACGCGCGTCGTGGCCGGCCTGATCCAGCGCGCCCACGGTGCCGATTTCTTCGAGATCCAGACGGCCGTGCCCTATCCCGCGGAATACCTCGCGGTGGTCGAGCAAGCCCGGAAAGAGCGCGACAGCGGCCTTGAACCCGCGCTGCATGCGCAGGTGCCGGGCATCGGCCGCTACGACACGATCTTCCTGGGCTTTCCGATCTGGGGCGAGACGGCACCTCCTGCCATCCGCTCGTTCCTCTCCACACACGATCTTGCAGGCAAGACCTTGATCCCCTTCGTCACCCACGGGGGCTACGGATTGGGCAACAGCCCGTCCGTGCTCGCGGCCCATGCGCCGAAGGCGCGGCTGCACCGCGGCTTCGCCATGGAGGCGGACCAGGAGCGGCGCACCATGAACCAGGTGACGCAATGGCTGCAAGCCCATCTCCCGTCCACCACACGCCAAGGAGGCACACCATGAAACCCATCGCAGCCGCTGCGCTTGCGCTCTCGATGCTGAACACCGCCGGCGCCGCAGAACCGGAAATCCGGATCTCCCGCGCGGCCTCGCGCCCGGTGCAGTCGGCACCGGCGCAGAACTTCACCGGCACGGTCCAGGTCGAGATGCTCTTCACCCCCGACGGCGGCACCCGCACCTCGGCGGGCAAAGTCCGCTTCGCCCCCGGTGCCCGCACCGCGTGGCACACCCATCCGCTGGGCCAGACGCTGATCGTGACGGAAGGGGTCGGCCGCGTGCAGCGCTGGGGTGGACCCGTCGAGGAAATCCGTCCGGGCGATGTCGTGCGCATCCCGCCCCATGCGCGCCACTGGCACGGCGCCGCGCCGGACAGCGCCATGGCGCACATCGCCATCCAGGAAGCGCAGGACGGCAAGACCGTGGACTGGCTGGAGCAGGTCAGCGAACAGGACTACCAGGCAAAGCCGCGCACGGACACGCCCCCGTCTCCCTCCGCTTCTGCGGCCCAGCCCTCCCGTGCCCAGCAGTTGCTCGGCGACGTCGCGCCGAAGCTGGCCCAGCTCACCGACGACGTGCTGTTCGGCGATGTCTGGGCCCGGCCGGGCCTGTCGCCGCGTGACCGGAGCCTGGTCACCGTCAGCGCACTGATTGCGATGAACCGCCCCGACCAGCTGCGCTCGCACATGGCGCTGGCGCGGCAAAACGGCGTCACCGAGTCGGAACTGGTCGAGGCGCTGACACACCTGGCGTTCTATGCGGGCTGGCCGAACGCCGTGACGGCTGCCGGCGTGGCGCGGGACGTCTTCAAGGCCCCTGTCCAATGAGAAAGCGCAAAGCCCCGACCCCGTGGAGGAACACCATGCAACGCCATCTCTGCAAGACCCTGACCGCGCTGCTCGGCGGCACGGTCGCTCTTCACGCCCATGCCGCGCCGCAGGAGACTGCGGCTTCTGCACCCATCGCCGTCCAGGCGCAGGGCAGTTTCGCGGTCGGCGGCACCGTCGTGCAAAGCCCTGGCACCTACGTCCTCGGACAGCCGGGACCGGCCGGGCAGACCTTGCACGGCGACCATGCCCGCGTGACCTACCAGATCCCGGTGAACGCGCGCCAGCTGCCCCTGGTGATGTGGCACGGCTTCGGCGTGTTCTCCAAAACGTGGGAGACCACGCCCGATGGCCGCGAAGGGTTCCAGACGATCTTTCTGCGCCGCCGATTTCCGGTCTACCTCGTCGATCAGCCGCGCAGAGGGGGTGCCGGCCGCAGCACCGTGGCCGGCCAGATCACGGCGGAGCCCGACGAGCAGCGCTGGTTCAACGTTTTCCGCCTGGGTGTCTGGCCGAATTTCTATCCGCAGGTGCAGTTTCCGGGCGACCCGGAGTCCTTGAACCAGTTCTTTCGGCAAATGGCGCCCGACACCGGTCCCCTGGACAACCCCGTGGCCGTCGATGCCATGTCCGCGCTGTTCCGGCGCATCGGGCCCGGCGTGCTGGTGACGCACTCCTACAGCGGCGGGCTCGGCTGGAAGGCCGTCATGGACAACCCCGCCATCCGCGCCGTCGTCTCCTACGAGCCCGGAAGCGGCTTTGTTTTTCCCGAAGGTGAAGTGCCCCCCACCCTGCCCAGCCTGACCGGCCCGCTGAACGGGGTCGCGGTGCCGATGGCGCAGTTCAAGGCGCTCACGCGGATTCCCATCGTCCTCTACTACGGCGACAACATCCCTGCAGCGCCGAGCACGGACCCCGGACAGGACAACTGGCGCGTGCGGCTGGCGATGGCACGGCTGTGGGTCGAGGCCGTCAACCGGCATGGCGGCGACGCGAAGCTGGTGCATCTTCCCGAGATCGGAATACGCGGCAACACGCATTTCCCGTTCTCCGACCTGAACAACGTGCAGGTGGCCGATCAGATGCAGCAGTTTCTGTCCAGCAAGCGGCTGGATCGATAGGGTGATTCGACGGACGGGCAGAGCGCCTGCTTGCAGGGAAAGCCTTCGGACACGGGTTCGCGTGGCAAAGACAACAGCCTCTCCACCGGCTTCATATCTCGCCCAAAAACTGCCTCAGCAAGTCCGTGACGGCATCGGGGCACTCCAGGGACGGCAGATGCGCCACGCCGTGCAACGCGATCCCCTGTGCATTCGGCATCTGGTCTGCGGCCCTCTGGGCGCGCTGCTGAACGTGGGGAAAATCCAGGTCACCCCAGACCACTTGGGCAGGCAACCGGATCTCCGCGAGCCGGCCGTACACCGGCACGTTGTCTGTCTCCCCGCCCCGGAGCCTGTTCGCGATGGCGATCGCATTCATCGCCAGGAACAGCTTTCGCGCGTCGCCTTCCACCCGGAGTTCGGGCGACAGGGGGCCGTCCAGCCAGAGGCGTGCCTTGATACGGTTCAGTGCCTCCCAGTCCTGAGCCTGCTCCGCGAGTTGCTGCGCTCTCAGCAGGCTTTCGATCTCGGGGGGATACGCCGGCGCCGGGGCGCCGCTGAGCGAGGGGGCGATCAGAAAGAGGCCCCGCACCCTGGACGGATGCGCCAACGCCATCTCCAGCGCGATGCGGCCACCCTGGGAGCAGGCCACCACGACCGCCGGTTCCGTCACGCCCAGGCCCTCCAGAACGGCCAGCCCATCCGCCATCGATGACGAATCGGCCGTGCGCAGGGGCGAGTCACCGAATCCGGGGCGGTCATAGGCCATCACCCGGCAGGTGCCGGCCAATGCGCCCATCTGGGCCGCCCACATGCGCCTGTCACAGACCGCAGCGTGGAGGAACACGACGGGCAGGCCTTGCCCGATGGCCTGCACCGACAGCAGCGATCCTTGCGACGGGAGGGTCCTCATTTCTGTCATCGCGCTCTCCAGGGGATCGCATGGCGTTGGAATGGGCTGCCTTGGGTGGTGGGATCTCCGGCGGCGGCTGTGCGCATTGTCATCGGTGCGCGAGCGTCAGGACGGCAATGGCGCCCCACCCAGGCGCTCGGCCAGAAAGTCGATGAAGCTGCGCAGCTTGAGCGGCATCTGTCGCCGGCTGGCATAGACGGCATACAGTGTGCCCACGAACTCCGCATCGCCCGGCAACTGCACCAGCCGCCCGCTGGCCAGGTCGTCGTCCACCAGCCATGCGGGCAGGAAGGCCGCGCCCATGCCGGCCACCACGGCGTGGTAGCTCAGGGTGCTGTCGCTGGACTTCATCACGGCGTCGATGTGCCGGTGCATGCCTTCCTGCAGGGCATTCTTGAGGCGCTCGAGCTGCACGTAATTGGGCATGACCATCGGGATGGGCCGGGGCGCGCCGGCCGAATCAACGTCCCCGTCGGGGCCGGACTGGAAGCCGGGCGCCGCGACCAGATGGAACGCCATCTGGCACAGGGGCCGCGCGATCAGTTGGGGCGCAGGCTCGGCGGTCATGCGTAGCGCCACGTCGAACCCCTCCGAGACGAGGTCCACCATGCGGTTGTCCAGGTGCAGGTCCAGCCGCACCTCGGGGCATGCCCGGCGATAGTCGGCCAGCAGCCGGGCGAAGCGCGGGGTGGCACACCACACGGGGGCGCTGATGCGCAACTCGCCCCGCGGCCGGTTCTGCCCGTGGCCCACCGAGGCCGCGGCTGCGTCGAGCAGTTCCAGCGCCTGCCGGCCCTGCTCGTAGAACGCCGTGCCGGCCTCCGTCAGGCTCATGCTGCGGCTCGTGCGGTGCAGCAGGCGCGCGCCCAGCGTGCGTTCCAGCCGGGCGATGTGCTTGCTCACCATGGGCGGCGCCATGCCCAGGCGGTCCGCGGCGGCACTGAAGCTGCCGGCTTCGACGATCGCCTGGAACACGCGCAGGCCGGTCAGTTCCAGGTCTGCAGGGTTCATGGTTGCCAAAAAAGGAAAGAATGCCATCACTCTAACGCCATCGATTTCCTTTGGGGGAAATCTTAAATTGCGTCCAGTCCCATTCCCTTTCATCGCCACGCGCTGTGGCCCCTTTGGAGAACCGCCATGCCCGCCACCCCGTATTCGCCCACCGCCGCCACCCCGTCCGCGGGCCGGGCGCTGCGCATCGGCCTCTGGATCGCCCAGGTGCTGGTCGCCGCGGTGTTCTGCGCCTCGGGCGTCGTGAAGCTGACCACGCCCATTCCTGAACTGAGCGCGATGATGCCGTGGACGGGGCAGTACCCCGTCGCCTTCGTGCGGGCCATCGGGCTGATCGACATTGCGGGCGGCCTGGGCATCCTGCTGCCCGCGCTGACGCGCATCCTGCCCCGGCTGACCGTGCTGGCGGCCCTGTGTTGCGTGGTGCTGCAGGGGCTCGCCATCGCCTTTCACCTGAGCCGCGGCGAGGCGATGGTGGTGCCGCTCAACCTCGTGCTGCTGGCGCTGTGCACCTTTGTGCTGTGGGGCCGCGCCCGGCGCGCGCCGATCCGCCCGCGCGGTGCCTGACACCCTCGCCGGCGCCTTTCGCCCTCTACCGCCCCCCATTCCCACGGACCGCCATGAACTCGCCCTCCTCCCCCCTGCCCACCTATTTCCTGTCGCACGGCGGCGGCCCCTGGCCGTACGTGCCCGAGATGCGCCGCACCATGCACACGCTGGAGCACTCGCTGCAGGACATCCCGCGCCAGATCGCCACCCGCCCCCAGGCCGTGCTGGTGGTGTCCGGCCACTGGGAGGACGAGGCCTTCGCCGTGATGGCCAGCCCCCGGCCGCCGATGGTGTACGACTACCACGGCTTTCCGCCCCACACCTACGAGGTGCGCTACCCGGCGCCGGGCGCGCCCGCCCTGGCGCAGCGGATCGCCGCCCTCATCGGGGCCGCCGGCCTGCCCAGCCGGCTCGATGCGGAGCGGGGCTTCGACCACGGCACCTTCGCGCCGCTGCAGGTGATGTACCCGGCCGCCGACGTGCCGGTGATCCAGGTGTCGCTGCAGCGCGATCTGGACCCGGCCCAGCACCTGGCGCTCGGCCGCGCACTGGCGCCGCTGCGCCATGAAGGCGTGCTGATCGTCGGCAGCGGGCTGAGCTACCACAACCTGCGCCGCTTCGGCGAGGCCGGGCGGGCGCCTTCGGTGGCGTTCGACCAATGGCTGCAGGACGCGCTGGTGCACGCGGATCCGGCCGACCGGCCCGCGCGGCTGATGGGCTGGGAAAGCGCGCCGGCGGCCCGCATCGCCCACCCGCGCGAGGACCACCTGATTCCGCTCATGGTCGCGGCCGGCGCGGCCGAGGCCGAACGGGCCGACTGCGTGTACCACGAGGAAGGCGTGTACGGCGGCGTGACGGCGTCGAGCTTTCGCTTCGGCGCTGGCGCGGCGCACTGAAACGCCCGGCAACGCCTGGCCTGGGCGCTTCGGGCATCATGGGCAGCCTCTTTCACTGCACGCCGCCGCGCCACGCCATGAAGCCCCTTCCCGCCCCCGCACGCCTGTCCCCGCTCTTCGTGGCGGCCACCCTGATCCTGGGCGCCGGCGCGGCCACGGCCCAGACGGCCCCGGCCGCAGCGCCCACGGCGGTATCCCCCGCCGCCGCACCCGCCCAGACCGTGCGCCTGCGCGGCACCATCGAAGCCGCCACGCCCACTTCGCTCACCGTCAAGGAACGCGGCGGGCAGACGGTCACGCTGGCGCTTTCGCCCACGCTGGTGGTGCAGGAGGTCTATCCGATCGCGCTGGCGGACATCCAGCCGGGCAGCTTCATCGGCACGGCCGCGCTGCCCCAGGCGGACGGCACCCAGCGCGCCATCGCCGTCACGGTGTTCCCCGAATCCGCGCGCGGGGCCGGCGAGGGCCACCGCCCGTTCGACCTGCAGCCCCAGAGCACCATGACCAACGCCACCGTGGCCGACGTGGCAGGCGTGTCCGATGCCGCCGGCGGGGCCGCCAAGGGCCGCACGCTGAAGCTCACCTACCTGGGTGGCGAGAAGACCGTCATCGTGCCGCCCGGCGCACCGGTGGTGACCTTCCGCGGCGGCGACCGCAGCCTGCTGGTGCCGGGCGCCAGCGTGTCGCTCACCGCGCAGGAGGTGAACGGCACCCCCACGGCCACGCGCATCAACGCCGGGCGCAACGGCTTCGCACTGCCTTACTGAATCACTGAATCACGGTCTGGGGGGTGGCCTGCGTGGTGGCCTGAACGCCGGACGGCCCCGCCTGGGCCGATGCCGGCAGGCCGAAGATGCGGTCGAAGCCCCAGTTGAAGACGAAGGTGTAGCAAAGAAAGAAGGCGATCAGCCCCAGGTCCATCACGAAGGCCTGCCACAGGCTGACCTTGAACCACCAGGCGAACAGCGGCACCAGGGTGAAGACCAGGCCGCCCTCGAACCCGATGGCATGGGCGATGCGGCGCGCCGTGCTGCGCCCGCGCACCGGCTGGCGCACCTCCCAGCGCTCGAACGCCCAGTTGAACACGAGGTTCCACACCACCGCGATGGCCGAGGCCGCCACGGCGACCACGCCGGAATGCCCCGGCCCCTGCCCCGTGAGCCACGCCAGCGCCGCCGTGGCGGCCACGATGGCGATGAGCTCGTACAGGGTGACGTAGAGCACGCGGCGCGGCAGGCCTTGCAGGCCGGTGGGGCGGTGGGTAGCGGGGGCGGTGTGCGTGGACATGGGGCCACTGTATGTGTGTCAGGCTGATACATAAAGTCAGCTTGTTTCAGTTTTATTGATAGATACTCCGGCCCCATGGCGTTCTCTTCCGACAGCGTGCAGGTGTTTCTGGCCGTGCTGGACCAGGGCTCGTTCTCGGCCGCGGCGCGGGCGCTGTCGCGCGTGCCCTCGGCCGTGAGCATGACCATCGCCCACCTCGAAGCCGAGCTGGCCGTGCCGCTGTTCGACCGCACCGGCCGCGAGCCCCGCCCCACCGCCGCGGCCCGCGCGCTGGAGCCCCAGGCGCGGCTGCTGGCGGCGCAGCTCAAGCAGCTGAACGCGCAGGCGCTGGCCCTCACCCAGGGGCTGGAGGAGCGCCTGACCCTGGCCATCGCGCCCGAGCTGCTGGCCGCCCACTGGCGCAGCCCGCTGGCGGCCCTGGCCGAGGAGCACCCGCTGCTGCAGGTCGAGGTGCTGGCCGCGCCGCAGGCCGATGCGCTGGCGCTGCTGCACGCCGGGCGCGCGCAGCTGGCGCTGGTGTTCGAGCGGCCCAGCATGGACGGGCGCGAGGGCTTCCAGGAGGTGGGCAGCGAAACCCTGGTCGCCGTGATGGCGCCGGGCCACCCCGTGCTGGCCGCCGCGCAGGCCGCGGCCGCGGAGCGCGGCGAGCCCCCGGACGCCGCCCTGCTGCGCGAGGAACACCTGACCACCACGCGCCAGATCGTCGTGGCCAGCCGCGACCTGGCGCAGACCGATCCGCGCTTCGTGTTCGCGCGCCACCACTGGCGCACCGACAACCACCTGGCCGCGCTGGGCCTGATCGAGGCGGGCCTGGGCTGGGGCTGGCAGCCGCGCGCGCTGGTGCAGCCGCGCATCGCGGCGGGCTCGCTGGTGGAGATGCCGTTCGAGAACCTGAGCAACGGCGTCGCGCTGTGGGTGGACGTGGTGTGGTCCAAGGAGCGCCCGCTGGGCCTGGGCGCACGGCGCTTCGTGGAGCTGATCGACGGGCAGGCCGCGCGGCCTTTGAGCCAAAACCGGCCCTAGCGCATATTCCACTAGGGCATATTGCTATTTATTCAATAGCACAACACTCCGAGGTACCGGCTACAGCTGCACGCTCGCGGTGCCGATGCCGTCGAACGCCACCTCCACCGCATCGCCCAGGCGGGCGTTCAGCCGACCGGCCCAGTTGCCGGTGGTGACCACGGTGCCGGCCGGCAGGGTGCCGAAGTGCTGCGTGGCATGGCGCAGCCACGCGGCCAGCAGCCAGGCGGGGTCGCCCAGCGAATGCGTGCCCTGGCGCTCCACCGCGTCCTGGCCCGTGATGCGCACCGTGCAGCGCTGCTGCGCCCAGTCGGGCGGCGCGCCGGCATCGAACGGCACCCAGTCGCCCAGCACCAGCGCGCCGTGCGACTGCTGGTCGGCCAGCGTGAGCAGGCCAGCCACCGCGCCGTCCTGGGCCCAGCGCGTTTCCACGATCTCGATCAACACGGCCATCGCGTCGACCAGGTGCGCGCCCTCGCCGTCGGCCAGCCGGGCCGCGGTGGCGGCATCCACCGCCTGGCCCAGCCGCAGGGCGATCTCGGCCTCGATGCCGCGCAGCGCGAACGGCCAGGCCTGCGCCTGGGCCGGATGGGCCCACACGCCCGCCTCGGGCAGCGGGGCGTGGGTGAGCACGGTCGCCCGGTCCGCGCCGCCGGACTTCCAGTACCGGGGCACGCCGGTGGACCACCAGCCCAGCGCCTGCGCCACGGCGCCCTGCACGGCATAGGCGGCATCGGCGTCCGGCAGGGCCGCCGCCAGCGGCTGCGCGTCGGCGGGCACGGCGGTGGCGCGGGCCTGCAGCAGGGCCTGCGCGACCGCGGCAACCCCGGCAACCGGAGGGGAGGAATCGGCGGAATTCACGGCGGGGTCGACGGACATGGCAGGCTTTCTCGTTCAGGGGCTCGGACAACGATTGTGCGGCCCGCGCGACACTATGGACTTTCCCACCCCACCAGGACCCGCCATGGCCGCCAAAGCCCCCGCCCCCGCTCCCCTGACCCCCGACGAGATCGCCCGGCGCCTGGCGCCATGGCAGCCCGCGCCGGCCCAAGCGGAGCCGGCCGGCAAGGCCGCGAAGGCCGAGGCCAAGGCAGCGGCGAAAGAAGGCCCCCTGCCCGCCCTGGACCTGGCCCGCTTCGACCCCTCGGCCAAGCCCTTCTCGCAGGGCGACAAGGCCAGCGACAAGGCGCGCGTCGAGGCCCTGGCCCTCGAACTGGACGCCCTGCAGGACCTGCTGTACGCCGACAAACGCTACAAGCTCCTGGTGATCCTGCAGGGCACCGACACCTCCGGCAAGGACGGCACGGTGCGCGGGGTGTTCGGCCGCATGAGCGCGCTGGGCGTGCACGCCGTGGGCTGGAAGGCGCCCACCGACACCGAACGCGCCCACGACTACCTCTGGCGCATCCACCAGCAGGTGCCCGGCGCGGGCGAGCTGACCGTGTTCAACCGCAGCCACTACGAAGACGTGCTGGTGCCCGTGGTGAACGGCTGGATCACACCCGAGCAGCACCGCCAGCGGCTGGCGCACATCAACGACTTCGAACGCCTGCTGACCGAAACCGGCACCGTGGTGGTGAAGTTCATGCTGCACATCAGCCGGGACGAGCAGCGCAAGCGCCTGCAGGAGCGCCTGGACGACCCGGCCAAGCACTGGAAATTCGACCTGGGCGACATCGCCGCGCGCAAGCAGTGGGACGACTACCAGCGCGCCTACGCCACCCTGCTGGCCGCCACGCACACGCCGTGGGCCCCCTGGACCATCGTGCCCGCCGACTCCAAGACCCATCGCAACCTCATGATCGCCACCGTGCTGCGCGAGGTGCTGGCCCGGCTCGGCCTGCGCTACCCCGAAGGCGATCCCGCGCTGGCGGGCATCCAGGTGGAATGAGCCGCGCGACCGCCCGTCGGCCGGCCCTTGAAAAACGGCGCTGCGACCCGCTGCCCAGGTTATGCATTCGACGCATAAACCTGTAACACTACGGCCTTGGACAGTTGCCGGGGGCAGGCATAAGCTCCGTCGTCTGAACTGATCCCTCCTTCAAGGAAACCCCCTCATGTCGAACACCAACGGCACCCGCACCCAGCACGAACTGCCCTCCTACCTCCAGGCCGACGACCTCGGCCCGTGGGGCAACTACCTGCAGCAGGTGGACCGCGTCACCCCCTACCTGGGCAGCCTGGCCCGCTGGGTGGAAACGCTCAAGCGCCCCAAGCGCATCCTGGTGGTGGATGTGCCGATCGAAATGGACAACGGCACCATCGCCCACTTCGAGGGCTATCGCGTTCAGCACAATCTGAGCCGCGGCCCCGGCAAGGGCGGCGTGCGGTTCCACCAGGACGTCACGCTGTCCGAAGTGATGGCCCTGTCGGCCTGGATGTCGGTCAAGAACGCGGCCGTGAACGTGCCCTACGGCGGTGCCAAGGGCGGCATCCGCGTCGATCCCAAGAAGCTGTCGCGCGGTGAGCTGGAGCGCCTGACGCGCCGCTACACCAGCGAAATCGGCCTGCTCATCGGCCCTTCGAAGGACATTCCCGCCCCCGATGTGAACACCAATGGCCAGGTCATGGCCTGGATGATGGACACGTACTCCATGAACACCGGCGCCACCGCCACGGGCGTGGTCACCGGCAAGCCGGTGGACCTGGGCGGCTCGCTCGGCCGCGTCGAGGCCACCGGCCGCGGCGTGTACACCGTGGGCGTGGAAGCCGCCAAGCTGACGGGCCTGCCGCTGGAAGGCGCGCGCATCGCGGTGCAGGGCTTCGGCAACGTGGGCGGCATCGCCGGCAAGCTGTTCGCCGAAGCGGGCGCCAAGGTCGTGGCCGTGCAGGACCACACCGGCACCATCTTCAACCAGGGCGGCCTGGACGTGCCCGCCCTGCTGGAGCACGTCAAGAAGACGGGCGGCGTGGGCGGCTTCGCCGGCGCCGATGCGATCGCCAAGGAAGACTTCTGGGGCGTGGACTGCGAGATCCTCATCCCCGCCGCGCTGGAAGGCCAGATCACCAAGCACAACGCCGGCCAGATCAAGGCCAAGCTCGTGATCGAAGGCGCCAACGGCCCCACGACCACCGAGGCCGACGACATCCTGCACGACAAGGGCGTGCTGGTGCTGCCCGACGTGATCGCCAACGCCGGCGGCGTGACGGTGAGCTACTTCGAATGGGTGCAGGATTTCTCCAGCTTCTTCTGGAGCGAGGACGAGATCAACGCCCGCCTCGTGCGCATCATGCAGGAGGCCTTCGCCGGCATCTGGCACGTGGCGCAGGAACACAAGGTGAGCCTGCGCACGGCCACCTTCATCGTGGCGTGCCAGCGCATCCTGCACGCCCGCGAAATGCGCGGTCTGTACCCCTGATCCGCCTTTGCCCGAGGAGGGTCCGCCCGGCCTACCCGGCCGGCGCCCTTCCCTGGAATGGACCGCCAGCGCCCCACCGGGCCTGGCGGTTTTTTCATGCCCGTACGCCGGTCAGGGCGGCGGACCGGAGCCCTGCGGCGCATCGCCCGCCGGCCGCGCCGCGCCGGCCTCGAACACCCGCAGCGCCACGCAAAAGGGCTGCACGCAGGGCGCCCGGCCCGCGTAGGGGCAGCCCGCCGTGTCGCACGCCTCGCCCTGCCCGCTGCGCCCGGCCTCGTCGTCCTCGGGGCGCCAGCCGCTGGCCTGCAGCGCGGCCATCTGCAGCCAGGGATCGGAGCGCTGCAGGGCCAGCATGTCCCGCCCGTACACCACGGCCGCCGCCTGGGCGTGCGGCGCCAGGTCCAGGGCCAGCAGGGCGCTGGTGCGGCTGGCCGCCGCGCCCTCGCCCGACTGCAGCACCAGCGCGAACAGCCCCGACTGCAGCGCCTGCGGGCGGCCCGCGAACACGAGCGGCGGCGAGGCTTCGCCGGGCACCGCCGGGCCGGCCCCTGCCGACGCTGGCGACCCGCCTGCCGCCGCCGACGGCTGTTGCTGCTGCAGCCACGCCGCCGGCACCCGCAGCGTGAGGGCGTAGCCGCGCGGGCCATCGGCCGTTTCCACCACGCCCTGGCGCGCCAGCCAGGTCTGCAGGGGCGGCAGCTCGTCCGCCGCGCCCTGCGCCAGGGCCGCGGGCCACGGCTGCGCCACGGCGACCTGCTGCGGCCGCCCCGTGGGCGCCGTGAGTTGCTGCAGCAGCGCGCCGAGCATCTGGCGCAACGGGGCGCCGACGCCACTGGTGGGCCAGGGCAGGCCCTGCACGGCGGCCGCGCCCGGTGCGGGTGCGGCACCGGAAAGCCCAGCGGCGGGCGCTGCCGTGGCGGGAGCGCCCGGCCCCGGGACGGCCACACGGGCGGCGGATGCCGCGCCCGCCGGCCCGGTCGCCGCGCCCTCCAGGCTCTGGCGGGCCTGCGGAGAAATGCTGACGCGGTCGGCCGGCGCGGGCAGGGGCGGGCGCTGCGCCGTGGGGGGCAGGGGCAACGCGCCGGGCACCGGGGTGCCGCCATCGGCACCGCTCGCCGCGGGCACCCCCGAGGCATCGACGCCGAGCAGGGTGTTCTGCCGCTGCAGCGCCGCTTCGGCCAGCACGCGCGCCACCGGGGCGAGCGGCGCGCGGGGCGGATCGATGGAGGCGGACATGGCGTGGAGCGGGGTCAGGGGTGGCGGGCTCGGTCGGCGGTGGGGCGGTGCGTTCGCGGAACTGTGCACCGATTCTGGCGGTTCGCCAACCCGCCGCCACCGCGCAGGTTGGTATAACGGAACGCATCCCCGCGCCGGATCGTGCGCCCGCCCCCGGAGGCCGCCGCGACGGCCCGGCCCCCGGCCCTTCTCGGCCGCCCCGCTTGACCCATGCCCTCCATGCCCCCCGACCTCGACGCCCTGCAGTTGCGCCCCCTCACCCCCGGCGACGCCGCGCCGTTCGCCGCCCTGCGGCTGCGCGGGCTGCGCGAATACCCGCAGGCGTTCTCGTCCAGCTACGAGGAAGAGGCCGCCACGCCCCTGGCCGACTTCGAACGCCGCCTGCAGCCCCAGCCCGGCCGGGCTGTGCTGGGCGCCTTCGACGGCGGCACGCTCGTCGCCACCGTGGGCATCAAGCGCGAAGACATGCGCCAGCTCTCGCACAAGGCGTTCCTCTGGGGCATGTACGTGGCGCCCGAAGCGCGGCGCCGGTCCGTGGGGCGTCGCCTGCTGCGCCATGCCCTGGAATACGCCGTCGAGCCGCTGGGCGTGCGCCAGGTCAACCTGGGGGTGACCGCGTCGAACACGGCGGCGGTGGCGCTGTACCGGGCGCTGGGTTTCGTGGCGTACGGCGTCGAGCGGGAGTACCTCTGCGTCGACGGCCAATACCACGACGAAATCCTGATGGCGTGCCGGCTGCGCCGCGGCTGACACGGGCGATGCGCGGGCACGCCACGGTGATGCGCCCGGCACCCGGCACCTTGGATTCGGGGCCCGCCTGGCGCGTCACCCCGAGCGGGTCGGCGCCTGGGCGGCAGCGGCTTTGTGGCTTTTCTTCAGCGCCTTCGCGTGCGCCGCGCTGGCCCCCGCCAACTCCTGTGGGCTCAGGCCGAACGCCGGGTTGTCCGCCAGCATGTCCACCGCCAGGTCGATGAAGGCGCGCACCCGCGCCGGCTGGGCCGCACGGCTGCCGTAATAGACATACAGGCCCAGGTGGTGCGCGACCACATCGGTCAGCACCGGCACCAGCCGACCGCTGCGCACCAGCGGCGCGGCGGTGGTGCCCACCAGCTGGCCGATCGCGTGGCCGCCCAGCACGGCGCGCGCCTCCAGCTCGATGTCGTTGACGCAGAACGCCGGCGCGACGGCATGGGCCACGATCTCTTCGCCCACGCGGAACTCCCACGGCATGGGCTTGCCCGTGGCGGGGTGGCAAAAACCGCTGCAGCGGTGCCCAGCCAGGTCTTCGATGCGCAACGGCACGCCATGGCGCGCCAGGTACTCCGGCGTGGCGCACACCACCAGCTGCAGCGCCATCAGGCGCCGCGCGACCACCCCGCCCTCGGGCGGGTAGCCGGAGCGAAAGCCCACGTCCACCCGGTCCTCCACCCAGTTGCCGATGCGGTCGTCCAGCTGCACATCGGGCTCCACCTGCGGATAGCGGCGGCAGAACGCGTCCACCACGGGCCAGATGACCTCCAGCATCATCGACCGCGGCGCGGTGATGCGCAGCGGCCCGGCAATCTCCTCACGCCCGCGCCGCGCGCCGTGCACCGCCCGCTGCAGGGTGGCCAGCCCGGGCTGCGCGGCATCGAGAAACCGGCGGCCCTCCTCCGTCAGGCTGAGGCTGCGCGTGGTGCGGTGGAACAGCCGCACGCCCAGGTGCGCCTCCAGCTGTGCCAGCGCCAGGCTGGCCGCCTGCGGCGTGACGCCCTGTGCCGAGGCCGCCTGGCGCAGGCTGCCGAGTTCGGCGGCTTTCGCGAAGGTGGCGATGGCCCGCAGTTCGTTGATGGCCATGGCATTCCCCCTTGATTGACCGTCGATTGACAAGTATTGCTTGCGTATGAATCGAGGGATTATGGGCTAGTGCAATGGCAATGGTGTGCCTAAAGTCCCACCCACGGCAGCCGGATCGACCGGCCTGCCAGACCGAGCAGACCGCCAATAGAAACCCGAGGACCTTTCCATGACCGCCACCGCTTCCATTGCCACTTCCGCTTCCACCTCCGCTTCGTCGTCTGCCTATCCCCGCGTCTGGCTGATCACCGGCGCCTCGCGCGGCATCGGTGCCCGCATCGCAGAGGCCGCGCTGGCCCGGGGCGATGCCGTGGTGGCCACCTCGCGCAGCGCGCAGTCCGTCACCCAGCGGCTGGGCACCCATGACGCACTGCTGGCCGTGTCCCTGGACGTGACCGACGAGGCACAGGCCCGCCAGGCGGTGGGCGCCGCGCTGGAACGCTTCGGCCGGATCGACGTGCTGGTCAACAACGCGGGCTACGGCCTGCTGGGCGCGGTGGAAGAGGCCACCGCCGACGAGGTGCGCAGCCTCTACGACACCAACGTGTTCGGCCTGCTGAACGTGACCCGTGCCGTGCTGCCCACCCTGCGCGCGCAACGCGCCGGCCACGTGATCAACATCTCGTCGCTGGGCGGG
Source organism: Acidovorax sp. SUPP3434 (assembly GCF_030159015.1). NCBI lineage: Bacteria > Pseudomonadati > Pseudomonadota > Betaproteobacteria > Burkholderiales > Comamonadaceae > Acidovorax > Acidovorax sp. SUPP3434. The sequence continues at coordinate 209,619 of NZ_BQXL01000004.1, read as the reverse complement.
GTGCAATCGAGTGCGGGTTTCGGCGTGTATTGCTCGACCAAGTTCGCGGTCGAGGGCCTGACCGAAGCCCTGCACGCCGAGCTGGCACCGCTGGGCATCCACGCCACGGTGGTGGAGCCGGGCTACTTTCGCACCGAATTCCTCGACACGGCGTCGCTGGCGATCTCGCCCCGGGTCGTGCAGGACTACGCCGCCAGCGCCGGCGCCGTGCGCGAGGCGGCCCGCCGCATCCACCTGAACCAGCCCGGCGACCCCGTGCGCCTGGCCCAGGCCATCCTGCAACTGGTGGACAGCCCCTCGCCGCCCCTGCGCCTGCCGCTGGGCACCGACACGCTGCAGGCCATTGCCGACAAGCACGCGTTCGTGCAGGCGGAAACCGCCCAGTGGCGCGCGCTGGCCGCGTCCACGGACTTCCCGGCGAACGCAGCCGCATGACCCCGGCGGCGCGGCACCCCTCGCGGAAGCCGCGCCACCGTCGCGCCGCGCTCTGTTTCGATGCGCAGGCATGCAAGATCGATTCAGTCGAATGCTACAAATTAAATAGCAACATACCCTAGTGGAATATGCGCTAGAGGCCGATTGGAGACCAAACTCTCTGCCACTCACCGTCCGGCTACAGGTGCGGCACCACGGCTTCCGCCATCGTAGGCCCTGTTTATCGACGCACTATCATTTTTTATTAGCCCACTGGATTGGGGGAAGCAATTCATAAAAAATTCAAATAATTATATTAAATAAAATTTATATAGAAAATTATTTCTTCGCAGATAAGTTATTTTTATTTTGTTGATGTTTCTCATATTACCTTTCCAGACACCTATTTGGTGGCAATATTGTTCTGTCGCAATTTCGCGGCGTTTTAAATCTTAAGGATCATCATATGAAGAAAATTCAAATTGAATCGCCATTGAAATGCCAATCCAATGACGCATATCGAGACCACGCGATCAGAAAATAATTAACTCAGCAATGGGTGAACTTGTGTTCACCCATTTCAATAAATTCTCCAATTACAGTTATGAAGTGGCTGCAGCCTTCTCACTTTCTAAAAATAGATGCGGGAAAATTGATTTTTTGGGACTATGAAAAACATCAACAATTCGAAATAACACCCAAGCATCTTAATCGCCTGCTTGAATTTTCAACGGGGGCCTTTGTCAAAAAAACGCAGGTTGACGAAGATATTTCCAATGCAGAGGTATTAGTTGATGCCTTTCGGGAGCAAAAATGGTCTTGGGATTGGCTGTCTCATATTTTTCATTATGGCACCCAGCACCCCCTAGCGCCAGAATCAATGCAGTCGCCCACAAGCTCACACGAATATGCAGCTTCATACTTGGATTTCTGCGCCTCTATTCGTGATGCCATGCCGCCGGTCGAAATCATCAAAGGAGGCACCCGATTTGCCCTACCGGATTTCGAATTAAAAGAACTGAATAGTGCAAATCTGTGGGAATCTTTGCTCAGCAGGCGGACCTGCAGGGATTTCGATAGCAAGCCCGTGTCTCTCAGAAAGATTTCAACGTTACTCTACTGCGCCTTTGGTGATATCAAGGCAGACGAAAATATGGAAAATCTATCTGTCTATGGATACAAGCGGACTTCGCCAGCTGCTGGGGGATTGCAATGCACCGAACCCTATCTATGGGCAATCAATATCGAAGGCTTGCCTAGTGGCATATACCACTACCTGTCGAAAAGACACGAATTAGAGTTCATCAAGGCACTTCCAGAGGAACCGATAGGCACTTACTTATGCCATCAAGATTGGGCTAACGACATGGCTTTCGCCATTGTGATGACCTCACGATTCGACAAGATGTGGTGGAAATATCCGCACTCCCGAGCCTACCGCCCGATGTTGATGGAAGTGGGCCACCTCTCCCAAACCCTGAATCTATTGATCACAGCCATGGAATTGAAGCCTTGGCTTACCGGTTATTTTCACGACCGGGAGCTTGCGGAAATTCTGGAGTGTTCTGCGGATATCGAACATCCAATTTTGGTCGTGGGCGGAGGCACAGGCAGTGGAAACAGTGTGGATAGAATAACCCGCAAGATAACAGGGGGAGTTTAGTTGATAACATCCATTAAGGATTTATGTATATTAGTCATAAAACCCGGTCATGACGGCACAGCCGCTCTGATTGAAAATGGCGAGCTAATCTATTCCCTAGAATCGGAAAAAGACAATGGCCGCCGATACAGCGATTTTTCCGGAGACACGCTGTTGAAATTGATGCTCACTGGAGAAAAACAGCCCAATGTGCTGGCTTATGGCGGTTGGAGCAAAGGCTCAGACCCTGAAGGTTTTTCGATTGAAGCTGGGTATTCGAACACCGATGGTGTCATATCAAAAGCGGTAACGATCTGGGGCCAACCCGCGACTTATTTCAGCTCTAGTCACGCCCGCTCCCATTTGATGTGCGGCTATGGGCTTTCGCCATGGGAACAGGGGCGGGCATGTTATGTTCTTCTTTGGGAAGGTTATCTCGGCGCGTGGTACTTCATCGACGAGAACGTGCAAATCAAGAAAATCGGCGATGTCATGACTTATCCGGGGGTACGTTACGCGTTCCTTTTCGGGCTCGCAGACGCTGAATTCAAATTGAAGCCTGGACTCGTCAGACTCAGCGATGCGGGCAAGCTGATGGCCATCGCAGCTTATGCCCAGCCCAGCGGGGTAGACCTTGAGGTTCAGGAACTCATCAGTCGAATTCTTTCCACTGGCGATATTAGAAACACGCTAGATAAAGAAAAACTCAAAAATAGCAAATATTATAATTGCGGCGTTACGAGTCAAAAATTTTCCAATGTGGCCCGATTATTATCCGATACCATCTATTCGAAGTTTGAAGAGGCGGCGCGATCTGCAATAAAACTGTATGGAAAACATCCACTCATCATTTCAGGAGGATGCGGCCTCAACTGTGAATGGAATTCAAAATGGGTAGACAGCCAGTTATTCGAGGATTTTTTCATTCCGCCGTGCGTGAATGACAGTGGCTCGGCCATCGGAACGGCGATCGATGCGCAACATTTCCTCAGTGGCCATGCAAAAGTCAAGTGGAACGTTTACGCCGGAGAATCTCCCTACGATGACAATCCCGATCTCAGCGGTTGGGACATCTTCGATTACGCTGCGCCTGCATTTGCCAAGTTGCTCGCAAATGGGGCTGTTCTAGGATGGATGCGCGGTCGCTATGAAATGGGACCTCGCGCACTGGGGGCGCGATCCATACTGGCATCCCCTTCAACCAAAAACATGCTGGCAAAGCTCAACAAAATCAAAAAGCGGGAAGCCTACCGTCCAATTGCACCAATATGCCTAGCCAACGACATGCAGGAGTATTTCGGCTCCTCCGTCCCCAGCCCGTACATGCTGCATTTCAGGAATGTCAATTCCGACAAAATTCCAGCCGTCACCCATGTAGACAATTCGGCCAGACCTCAGTCGATCACGCCAGAAAATAATGCCGATATATTTGAATTATTAGTGGAATTCAAAAAATACACTGGCCTGGGAGTGCTATGCAACACCTCACTGAATTTTAACGGAGGAGGTTTTTTAAACCGACTTAGTGATCTGATTCATTTCGCAAAAGAACATGGCCTAGACGGCTTTGTTTTTGAGAACAGAATTTTTACTCCAAAACCCAAAAATATTCCCTAACATGCAAAAAAATCACCAATCCAAGTATTGGTTTTTGCTGTGCATTCAGACATTGGCAGGCTTTGCTTCCTGGATAGATATTTTTTTAATCTTTTCAGTGGCCTCTTTTATTTGGAAGTCGTCCCCTTCTGAAGTTGCATTGGTCGCGGCCCTCTATGGCTTACCTAGTTTAATCATTGGCCCTATCTTTGGCGCATTTCTTGACCGAAGCGACCCCCGAAAGTTGATGCTCTTGGGCACGATTTTCCGCACCTTTTTCACTGTTCTCATTGCCGTTGCCCCGTCATTTTGGATCTTTGCTATTTTGGTGCTGGCAAAAGGTTTGGCCAATCTGGCTTATTGGCCATCTAGCGCCGTTATCACGAACCAAGTTATCCACCAAAATGTTCGCACCCGCTATTTTTCAAGCTTGAGCGCCTTGGATCAATTGGCCAAAATCGCCACCCCGGCATTGGCAGGTTTGCTCATTCTGGCAGTGCCAGCCCAACGGGTCTTTTTCGTATCTGCAGCTTCGACTGGTATCTGCGTGTTGGTACTACCGCGCTTGTTCAAGGGCATCGACTTTCCAATCAAGGAAAATATCCGTGGCGTCAGAAATCTCGCGATGAATCTCATCGACGGCTTCAAATCATTCAGCAGCCTCCCTCCCGCTTTATTGATTAGTATGTGCTTGACAATCGGGGCTTCACTGGCCTTGGCAATCTACGACCCCCATTTGGCTTCTTTTGTCAGATCAAAGGGATTCGACACCACCGTTTTTTCCCTCATCGTTTCGAGCACTGCGGCAGGGGCAATCACTGCGGCATTCTTGGTACGGTTTCTTTTGAAGAACAAGGAGGCAGGATTTCTTATCCGCCATGGCATTGTTATTTTTTCGCTCGCCATCGTTTCTTCGGCAGTTATTATTAAAGTGGCGCCACACCATTTGAATAATCTGTCCTTCGCGGCGCTTTGGTTTACCAACGGTTTCGGTTATGAATTATTCACCATCGGCGCGAGTGTCAATATTCAGAACCTGTGCCCCCAGCATTTGCTGGGGCGGGTAAGCACCTCCTTGAGGAGTGTGTCTACCTTCGCGATCGTGTCGGCCCCGTCTCTTGGTGCTTTGCTTATTGCACATGGAGGCACTGAAATACCGTTCATCGCAGCCGCTGCCATCTCGGTGATGCTGTTGGCACTGGTGTTCATGTCAAACCGCTGGAATCGCCCTTTTTTTCGCTACTAATTTAATAGCAACATGCCCTAGTGGAATAGGTGCTGAAGGCCGATTGGAGACCTAACCCTCCACAGCCCACCAAGCCGGCAGCAGCCGCTGCACCTCGGCCCGAGCGAAGCGGTCGTCGATGAGGTGCACCACGCCCTCGTCGCTGGGCGAGCGGATCACACGGCCGGCCGCCTGCACCACCTTCTGCAGGCCCGGGTAGAGGTAGGTGTAGTCGTAGCCCGCGCCGAAGAGGGCGTGCATGCGCTGGCGGATCTGCTCGTTCACCGGGTTCATCTGCGGCAGCCCGAGCGTGGACAGGAACGCGCCGATCAGGCGCCGGCCCGGCAGGTCGATGCCCTCGGAGAACGCGCCGCCCAGCACGGCGAAGCCGATGCCCTCGCCGCCCTCGGTGAAGCGCGCCAGGAACTCGCGCTGCCCGGCTTCCTGCATGCGGCGCGACTGCAGCCAGTGCGGCACCTGCGGGTGGCGCCGCGCGAACGCCTCGGCCACCTGCTGCAGGTATTCGTAGCTGCTGAAGAACGCCAGATAGTTGCCCGGCCGGTCAGCGAACTGCCGGGCCATCAGGTCCGCGATCGGCACGAGTGAGGCGGACCGGTCCGGGTAGCGCGTGGAGATGTGGCGGGCCACGGCCACGCGCAGCTGGGCGGCCTGGAACGGCGAGGCAACGTCCACGCCGGCATGGCCGGTCGGCAGGCCGAGCAGGTCGGCGTAGTAGCGCGCCGGCTGCAGCGTGGCGGAAAACAGCGTGCTGGTGTGCGCCGCCGCGAAGCGCGGCGCCAGGAACGGCGCCGGCACCACGTTGCGCAGGCAGACCACCGAGCTGCCGGGCGCGCCGCCGGGGGCGCGGGTTACGTCCACCATCGAATGCGTGTCCAGGCACTCGGCCAGCCGCTGGGTGTGCAGCAGCTCCAGGTAGAAGGCCTGCAGCGCCGGGTCCATCTGCTCGGGGTGCTCCGCGAAATGGTCGGCCAGGGCGCTGCCGCACTGCTGTAGCGCGACCAGCAGCGCGGCGGGGAAGGCCTCGTGCACGGCGTAGGCCCCCGGCTGCGCCTTGTCCAGCGCCACCCAGGCGCGGCGCACCTTGTCGAGCGCCTTCTTCACCGCCGGCACGCGGGCGGCGGTGTCCGAATGCCGCGCCTGGTAGAGCGAATCGGGCAGCAGCTCGGCCGTGTACATGCGGCGGCCGCGCTCCACGAGGTTGTGCGCCTCGTCCACCAGCACCGCCACGCGCCACTGGTTGGCCTGCGCCAGGCCGTGCAGCAGCGCGCCGGCATCGAAGTAGTAGTGGTAGTCGCCCACGACCACGTCGGCCCAGCGGGCGAGCTCCTGGCCCAGGTAGTAGGGGCACACGCCGTGGGCCAGGGCGGCGTCGCGCACGTGGGCCTGGTCTAGGAGAGGCCGGTCGCCGCCGCCCGTCGTGGGCGAAAGCGCCGCCGCGCGCGCGGCCGGCAGGCGGTCGTAGAAGCCCCGGGCCAGCGGGCACGACTCGCCGTGGCAGGCCTGCCCGGGGTGCTCGCAGGCCTTGTCGCGCGCGATCAGCTCCAGCACGCGCAGCGGCAGGCGGCCGGCAGGCGCCGGGGCCTGTGCGCCATCGCCCCCCGGCGCAGCGGCCGGGTCCGCCACCGGCTGCGCCGCGGCGATGCGGGCCAGCGCATCCAGCGCCACCTGCCGGCCCGAGGTCTTGGCGGTGAGGAAGAACACCTTGTCCAGCCGCTCGCCCGGCGCCGCCTTGAGCAGCGGGAACAGCGTGCCCACCGTCTTGCCGATGCCGGTGGGCGCCTGCGCGAGCAGGCACCGGCCCGCTGTGGCGCTGCGGTACACGGCCTCGGCCAGGGGCCGCTGCCCGGTGCGAAAGCCTCCGAACGGAAACACCGCCGCGCGCAGCGCTGCATCGCGCGTGGCGCGGTGGGCCGCCTCCTGCTCGGCCCAGCCGAGAAAGCGCTCGCACTGCGCCTCGAAGTGGGCGCGCAGGGCGTCGGCCGTGCAGGGCTCGACCAGCACCGTCTCCTGCTGGCTGCCGATGTCGAAGTACACCAGCGCCACGTCGATCCGCGCGAGCTGCCGCGCCTGGCACAGCAGCCACCCATAGACCCTGGCCTGCGCCCAATGCAGCGCGCGGTGCGAGTCGGGCTGCCGGTCCAGCCGGCCCTTGAAGGTCTTGACCTCGTCCAGCCGGCCCGCGGCGGCATCGAACCCGTCGGCCCGGCCCCGCACATGCAGGTGGCGGTAGTGGCCCTCCAGCGCCACCTCGCTCTCGTAGCCCGGCCCGGCGCCCGTGCCCCGGCCCGCCATGCGCCGCTGGGCCACGGTGGCATGGCCGGCGATGCCTTCGAGCGCGGTGGGCGCGGGGGTGAAGCGCAGGTCCAGATCGCCCTGCTTGGCCGTGAATTCGCACAGCTCGCGCACGGCCACGGTGTACATCAGGCGGCGCCCTCGCAAGGGTCCGGCGCCGGCCCCCGGGCCGCCTCCCGCGAAAGGTCGGCATCCTCCAGGCCGGCCAGCCCCTCACCCAGCAGCCCCTGCGCCGGCTCGCCCTCGCTGCGCAGCGGCGTGGCCTTGCACAGCGCCATCCAGACGGCGAACGGCAGGCTGCAGCCCGCGTGGCGGGCGGGGCGCAGCAGCTCGAACCGGCCGTGGTCGATCTCGCCGTGCAGCACCCACACGCCGAACTGCTCGGGAATCTCCTCGGGCGCGGCCACGCCGGCCGGGAACACGTAGTAGCACTCCTCGCACAGCCACTGGTAGGCCTGGCGCTTGGCGCCGTGCCGCAGGTCGGACAGCAGGTCGGCGCGGCTGGCCTTCACCTCGTGCACCATGGGCTGCAGGTAGGCGGGCACGGTGGTGTTGCGCACCGAGAACAGATCGGGCCGCGCCATGCGCCAGACCTGGGCGGCGGCGCGGGCCGGGGGCGCATCGGCCTCATCGGCCCAGAGCCGGCCCGGTTCCGCGGCACGGCCCGCCACCGGCGCTGCGGCGGGCCCTTCGGCGGCCAGGGCCACCTCCGGGGGCGCCGGCTCGATGGCGGCGCGCAGCGACAGTTCGCGCCAGACGATGCGGCCGGCGCCCAGCAGGTGCTCGGCAAAGCGCTGGGCCAGCCGGTCGTGCGCGCTCAGGGCCCGCAGGCCGCGCTGGCGGGCCTCGGCCAGCCACTGGATGCCCGCGTCCGTCAGGCGCAGCACCGCGTGGCCCTCGGGCACGGTGTGCAGCGCGACCATGTGCGCCGCCAGCAGGTCGATCTCCAGCGCGTCCTGGCAGGGCCAGCCGGCCGAACGCCAGATCTGCATCAGGCGGGTGCGGTGGGAACGGGTGAGCGTGGGCTCGGGCATGGTGGGGAGGCGGTGGGGGGCCGGGTGCGTGAGTGCGTGTGAGGGTGGGGGGTGCGCGAAGGCACTGATTATAAAAACAGTGCCCGCAGCCGGCCATGCGCTCCTGTCCCACACCCACGCCGCACGGGGTGTTACGCCGCCGGACCGGGGGCCGGTGTACCTTGGCGGCTTCGCATCCCTTCCCGGTTGTCCTCACACGCCACGCATGCCCTCTATCGCCTTCGCACGCTTGCGCCCCATCGCCCTGGCCTGGACCACAGGGGCGGCACTGATGCTGCCGCCGCCCGCGCTCGCCACACCGCCCGACCCCTCGCCCCCGGCGACCACCCCTGCGCCGCCCTGGGCCAAGGCCCTGCAGCGCGAGCTGGACCGCGTCGCCGCGCACAGCAGCGCGGCCTTCGGCGTGCACGTGCGCGACCTGGACACGGGGCAGTCCTTCTCCTTTCACGGCGAGGAGCGCTGGTACCTGGCCTCGTCCATCAAGGTGCCGGTGGCCATCGCCGTGCTGCGCGGCGTGGAGCGCGGCGACTACACGCTGGACACGCCGCTCACCCTGCGCGCCACCGACTACGTGGACGGCGCCGGGCCCGCCAAGAACCAGCCGGTGGGCGCGGCGCTGAGCGTGCGCTGGCTGCTGGAGCAGATGATCGTGTACAGCGACAACACCGCCAGCGACATGCTGATCGACCTCGTCGGCCTGCGCGAGGTGAACGCGCTGGTGCAGTCGGTGGTGCCGGGCGGCTTCGAGCGCATCACGCACCTGGCGGACGTGCGGCGCCAAGCCTACGCCCAGCTCACGCCCGAAGCCGTGCACCTGTCGGGGCGCGACTTCATCGCGCTCCACCAGCAGCGCACCGATGCCGATGTGAAGGCCACCCTTGCACGCCTGCTGCGGGTGCCGGCCGATGGCCTTCGGCCCCTGTCGGTGGGCGAGGCCTACGAGGCCTACTACGCCAGTGGGCTCAACTCCGGGCGGCTCGATGCGTACGCCGAACTGCTCGCGCAGCTGGTGGAAGGCAAGCTCCTGGAGCCGCGCCACACGGCCTACCTGCTGGGCGTGATGGAGCGGGTGAAGACCGGCCCGAACCGCATCAAGGCCGGACTACCCACCCGTGCGCGCTTCGCCCACAAGACCGGCACGCAGCGCGCCCGAACATGCGACTCGGGCCTCGTGACGGTACCGCGCCTGCCGACAGACCGGCGCGTGATCGTGGTGGCCTGCACGCGCGGCGAACTGTCCACGGCCCGGTCCGACCGCACGCTTCGGCAGGTCGGCATCGCCCTCTGCCAGTCGGGCCTGTTGTCGGATGGAAAACCCCATGAAACTCCCTGCCAAACCGTGCCGAGCCGCGCCGCGGCCCCTTCCGGCACCGCGGGCCCGGGGGGCCACGCTGGCCCTGCTGGTCCTGGCGCTGGCGTGGACGACGACCCACCCTGAGCCCGCCCATGCCGCGCCCGCCTGGGCCGATGCGCTGCGCCAGCAGGTGGAACGCATCGAACAGGCCACGCCCGGCCAACTGGGCCTGTACGTCAAGCGGCTCGACAACGGCGAGACCTTCGCGCATGCGGCCGACCGGCCCTGGTACCTGGCCTCGTCGGTCAAGCTGCCCGTGGCGATCGCCGTGCTGCAGGAGGCAGAAGCCGGCCGCCTGCGCCTGGACCAGCAACTCGTGGTGCAGGCGCGCGACAAGGTCGACGGCTCGGGCGCCGTGGTCTGGCAGCCCGAAGGCACGCGCCACAGCGTGCAATCGCTGCTGCAGCGCATGCTGATGGAGAGCGACAACACGGCCGCCAACATGCTCATCCGCGCCGTGGGCGAAGACACGCTGAACCAGCGCGCGCAAGCCCTGCTGGGCGGCCGCGGCGTGGGCCGCATCACCAACTTCACCGAGGTGCGCTACCAGGTCTATGCCGAGGCCCACCCCGACGCGCGCCGGCTCTCCAACATGGACCTGGTGCGCATCGCAGGCGCCCCCGTGGGCCCCAAGCGCCTGCAGGCGCTCGCCCGCACGCTCGGCGTGACGCCCTCCGCGCTGCGCGTGCAGACCCTGGACGAGGCCTACGACCGCTACTACCGCACGAACCACAACACCGCCACGCTGGAGGGCTACGGCGCCATGCTGGAAAAGCTGGTGCGCGGCCAGCTCGTTTCGCCGGCGCACCAGCAGTTGCTCTACAAGGACCTGAAGTTCGACACCTACGACGCCTACCGCCTGGAGGCCGGCCTGCCGCGCACCGTGCGGTTCATCCACAAGACCGGCACGCAGCTGCACCGGGCCTGCCACATGGGCGTGATCGACCCGCAGGACAACGGCCGCAACGCCATCGTGGTGGCCGCCTGCGCCGAGGGGCTGGACGAGATGAAGGAGGCCGGCAAGGCCTTCGAACAGGTGGGCCGCGCGATCACGCAGACGATGCTGCAGGACCGGATACCGGCCAAGGGCCGCGGGGCGCCGGCCGGGCCCCAGGCGGGAAGCAGGCCGCCGCTCTAAGCCGCCTGCAGCCGTGCGGCGCGCTCTGCGGAGCGCTGCATTTCCGTGGCCCGCAGCGATGCCATCTGGGCCAGGATCTGTTGCTGCTTTTCCAGCAGGCGGGGGCCGTGGATGCCGTGCACGTCGCCCGCCAGGCCCCGCGCCACCGCACCGAGCGCCTTCTCGAAATCCGCGCGCTGCTGCCAGGCATAGGCCAGGTTGAGCTGGGTGCGCGCGTCCTTCGGATCGATGCGCTGCGCCTGGAAGTACGCCTCCTGGGCCTCGCCATGCCGCTCCAGGCAATAAAGGCAATCGCCCAGGACGTTCCACAGCCAGGCGCTCAGCCACGGGTTGATGTCCAGCGCGCTGCGCGCCAACTCGATGCCTGCGGCGAAGTCACGCAACTGGATGCCCACGAACTCCGCCACCTCGCCCAGCAGCCGCCAGTCCCGCGGATTGCGCGCAATGGCCAGGCGGTAGCTTTCGAGCGCAGCATCCTGCCGGCCGGCCTGCAGGTGCCCGCGCGCGTCCTGCGCCGGGCCATCGAAGAACTGCTGCGCATCGGCGCAAAAGCGGTTACTAAACGCCGCAATGGTGCGCTCCTGCTCCGCCTTGACCAACAGGCGGGCATGGATGGCGCGCGTGGCATCGCCCTCCGGCACCACCACGCGCCAGCCGTCGCGGTCGAACAGTTGCCCGAGCAGCGGGAAATTCAGCCCGATCGCGCTGGTCTTGCCGAAGCGCTGGGGCGCCGCCGACTCCGCAGCTGCCTGGGGCGTGCTGGCACCATAGTCGTTGATGAGGATGAATCCCCCGTCCACCAACTGCCCCTGCAGCGTGTGCAGTGCGCCGAATGCCCCGTGGTTGACCAGCAGCTTCGGCACCGGATCGGCCCGCTCCAGCGCCTGCTCGGCAAATGGCGGCAGTTCGCCCTCCAGCGGAAAGAAGTCCACCTCGTAATCGAACAGGCCTGCCAGCGGCAGCAGCAATGCGCGTTGGTCCGGATCGTGGGCATTCGCCAAGGCCCGAATCTCCTCCAGGCCCAAGGGGGTGTACTGGCGCACCAGGTCGGCGTTGTCGGTCAACCGGGTGCGCACGCGCAGTTCCTCGATGCGTTCCCCCTGGCGGCGCAGCACCGTGGCGGGCAGCACGTCGAGCACGTAGTTGCAGAACACGGCCTGCAGCGCTTGCAGCGACTGGACCCTTCCGTCAGCGAGGCGGATCTCGGTCGGCCGGGTGGCATCGCATCGCGCCATGACCACCTGTGCCCCGAATGCATCGAACATGCGGCGCTCGCGCCACTGCGCCAATGTGCGCTCGGACGCATCGGTGACGAAATACACCAGTTGCCTGTCGAAGGCACGGCCTTCCTGCTGGCACAGCTGGTTGAAGGCCTGCAGAAAATAGCGGGCGAACAAGCCGCAGCCCGCGCCCAGTTCAAGCACATGGATCGGGCCTGCCGGCTCGGTCGACACGCAGTGGTTGAACAGCAGCGCGGCCGCGTCTTCCGACAGCCGCCCACTGTTGTTCACCACGAACGGCACTTCGTTCTCGGCGAACGCCAGCAGCCCCGCCCGGGCCCAATGCAGATGGCCCAGGTCCCACTCGATGCTCTCGGCGATGGGCCGGAAACCCTGAAGCTCGTGCGAGGCGACCTTGACGCAAGACAGCACGTCCTGTGGAGAGCGCGGTCCCGAAGGCATCGCGCTGGTGGACTCAGGATTGAAGGGCAAGGGGATGCGCGCGGCACCCTCCAGGGAAAAATCATTTCTCAAGATAGGGCCCCTCGGGCATGGAATGTCGAACGGCAAAACTTCGCAGGGGCGAAGACGCCTGCAGGTACGGACCGTCCAAGGCACCGAGGCCCGGTCCGGGACCCGTGCATCAGGGCACGGCGGTCCACTTCACCCAGTTGTCATCGGCGGCCTGGAAGTCCGCCTTCAGCGTCTTGCGCATGGCGTCGACCTCGGCCTGCGCAATGTCGGCATCCTTGACCTGCTTTCCGGTGGCCGCGGTTCGCGCCTTGGCCAAGTCGGATTTCGTCACCGTCGCGTTGCCGGCCCAGATGGCTTTCGCCGTGCCGACATTCGCCCAGTATTTGCCCTGGGACTGCAGGTCGGCCTGGTAGGCCGCTTTCCAGCGCATGTTGCTCGCGGACACCGCGTTCAACAGCTGGGCCAGCGATCGCTGGTTGCTCACGCCCTTCTGTGCGAACGCCTGCAGATGCACCCGCTCGAAGTTCAGCGGCAGCAGCCCTTCCTTGGCGGCCAGCAGATCGCGCTCGTTCCACCAGCGGGTCGCTTCGCCGGCCTTGGCGGCTTCGAGCCCGTTGAGCCAGTCGGCATCGGTGGCGATCACCCCGTTGCCCTTGACCCACTGGAACCGCCGAAAGCCGATGTCCGCCGCGCGGCCGAAGTTGTGGTTGCTCTCGCCGGGCCCGGCATTGGTCTGCGTCTCTGCCGCCTGCTGGGCGAAGGTGCGGCGGCGGCCCGTGGGCGTGATCCACAGGACGATCTTGTGGGTGTCGTACATCTGCTGCACCAGGTTGGACAGCTTGGCGCGAAAGGTGGGCTCGTACTCCGCATCGCTGGCGATCGCCGCCTTGCTGGTGGCCGCATCCTTGGCATCAGCCGCGATATACACCGTCTTGGAGCCGGGGGAAGAGCGCATCGCCTGGTGGGTGGCCGGCAGCATGGCATTGAGTTTTTGCAACGTCGCGCTGCCAGGGGCGACCAGACCCAGTGTCTCCTGGGCTCCGCCCGCCGCAGCCGGCACGGGTGGTACCGCTGCAGGACCTTTCGCTGCAGCGGCCTTGGCGACCGGGCTCTGCGCCAGCTTCTGGTCGATCTGAAAGCGTTCGATCGCCGCGCGGGTCTGCCCACCGTAGCTGCCGTCGTAATCCACGCTGAGGTAGGGCGCATTCTTGGCATCCTTGATGACCCGCAGCATGGCTTGCAGAAGTGCCACGTCGTGGCCTTGGTTCTTGGCGCCTTCTCCGACGCTGTCCTTGATGTCCGGCATGGTGCTCCCTCGGTGCGATGGTTCGGGCTTAGGGGTTGGAAGATGAACGCGGCGACAGGCGACTGAGCAGATGCTGCCGTGCCTGCAGGCCTGGCTGGCACTGTCCCAGGCGCGCCGCCTCCGCATGGGCCTGCTCGGGTGCCACCGCCAGTGCGATCAGCGCGTAGCGGTGGGGCACCCGCCCTTTGCCAGGCCAGGTGTCCACCACGCCATATCCCGCGAAACAGGCCGACGCGGCGCGTGCAGCGCGGGCCGCACGGACGGTGGGATACGAACCCGCCACCACCGCTTGCACGGCGGCCAGAGACGGTTCTTCGGAAAACACCTGCCGTTTGGCGTCCCACGCCAGACGCTGGGCGGACACCTTGTCGGCCGCATCGTCATCGGGGGAAAAGAACACGGAAAGGTACATGGGCGCATGGCCTGGCGTGGCGATGACCTGGGACACGTAGGGTCCCTGCGGTTCGCTGCGCGACCATGCCATCTTGAGAGTGCCCTGCGAAGCCACGTACAGCGCGTGGCGGCGCTTGGGGTGGTCGAACCCGGCCATCTGCGTGACCAGCAAGGCGCGCGCACCAGAGGGCTTGCCCGGCTCCACCGGCACGGCGCTGGCCGACGCGGTGACCGTGCTTTCCTCTTCCCCCGTCGACCAGACGCGGGACGCGGCGGTGTTGGCCAGAAACGGGCCGGTTCCCGGCTGCGGGGCGTCCAGCGGCTGCGCGGGCGCTGCAGAGGCAGGCCACTCCAGCGCCGTGGCCCCCAGTACCGATACACCCGCACCGCCTTCGGCCAGCGGCTCCCCGACCCCGGACAGCAGGCGAACCTCGAAAGCACAGGCCGCATCCTTGCATGCAGCAAGGGAAAGCTCGTAGCCCTGCTGCACCCCAGGCACCGGCTGGCCATTCGCCGGGAAAGACTCCAGCACCTGGCGGGAGGAAGGAACGTCGTTCTGTGCGGAGGCGGCATTGGCCACCCCTGCCAGCAACAGGAAGGACGCCAGCACCCCCAGCGCCCGGGTGGCGGCGGGCACGCCAACCGACGGGCAGGCACTGCGACATGACGATGAGGGGGAAACCATGGACATCCGCCTAGAAAAAGAAGGAAACACGGTGCGCTGGCCCCAAGGAAGGACAGGCAAAGCATGCGCGCGCCAGGCCATGCGCTTCGGGCAAGACCGGGGGCCATGGCAACGCCCGGCGCAGCGTTCGAGAGCGAACGCCGGCGGATGGTACCGGGCGCGTTACACCTGATCCAGTCTTCTTACGAGCTGAATCAATTAAGGCCGCGGTGTCAGGCGGGTGTCATCCAACGGTGCTCTCGCCCTGCCCGCAAACCCGCAGCACCTCGGCCCCATACGCCTCCATCTTCTTGGCGCCCATGCCGCTGATACCCTGCAGATCGTCCAGCGTGGACGGGTTGCGTTCGGCGATCGCGGCCAGCGTGGCGTCGTGGAAGATCACGTAGGCGGGCAGGTTGTGCTCGCGCGCGACCTCGGCGCGCCAGGCCTTGAGGTTGATGAAGCGCACCTGCGCGTCCGGCCCCAGGTTGGCCGCGGCGGCCGGTGGGGCGGCGCTGCGGCGCGTGCGCCGGGCCGGCGTGGCGGCCGTGGATTCGCGCAGCTGCACCGGCGTCTGGCCCTTGAGCACCGGGCGCGAGCCGTCGGTGAGGCTGAGCGTGTCGAAGCTGTGGCCGCTCTCCAGCATCACCTTGTGAAGGCCCACGGCGCCGGTGGCCAGCAGCTGGCGCAGCACGCCGCGCAACTGCGCCTCGGAGTAATCCTTGCCCAGGCCGAAGGTGGAGAGCTGGTCGTGGCCGAACTGCTTGACCTTTTCGGTGTCCTTGCCGCGCACGATGTCCATGATGTGCCCGGTGCCGAAGGTCAGGCCGCTGGCCTCGTGCACGCGGTAGATGGTGGACAGCAGCTTGCGCGCCGCATCCGTGCCATCCCACACCGCGGGCGGGCTGATGCAGTTGTCGCAGTTGCCGCAGGGCTCGGACGGCTCGCCGAAATAGCCCAGCAGCCGCACGCGCCGGCAATCGGTGGCCTCGGCCAGGGCCAGCAGCGCGTCGAGCTTGCCGCGCATGACCTGCTTGAATTCCTCGCCCGCCGGGCTTTCGTCGATCATGCGGCGCTGGTTGACCACGTCCTGCAGGCCGTAGGCCATCCAGGCGTCGGCCGGCAGGCCGTCGCGGCCGGCGCGGCCGGTTTCCTGGTAGTAGCCCTCGATGTTCTTGGGCATGTCCACGTGCGCGACGAAGCGCACGTCGGGCTTGTCGATGCCCATGCCGAAGGCGATGGTGGCCACCATCACGATGCCCTCCTCGCGCAGGAAGCGGTCCTGGTTCTGCTGGCGCACCTCGGGTGGCAGACCCGCGTGGTAGGGCAGCGATTTCAGGCCCGCATCCACCAGCGCGGCGGACATCTCTTCCACCCGCTTTCTCGATTGGCAATAGACCACGCCCGCGTCTTCGGGGTGCTCGCGCTCGATGAAGCGCAGCAGCTGCGCGAGCGGCTCCTTCTTTTCTTCGATGCGGTAGCGGATGTTGGGCCGGTCGAAGCTGCTGACGAAGTGCTGCGCGCCTTCGAGCTGCAGCCGTTCGACGATGTCGGCCCGCGTGAGCGCATCGGCCGTGGCGGTGAGCGCGATGCGCGGCACGCCCGCATAGCGTTCGTGCAGCACGGTGAGCGCGCGGTACTCGGGGCGGAAGTCGTGGCCCCACTGGCTCACGCAGTGCGCCTCGTCGATGGCGAACATCGACAGTTGCCCGCGCTGGTGCAGGCCGTCCAGCAGCTCCAGGAATCGCGGCGTGGTCAGCCGCTCGGGCGCGGCGTAGAGCATGGTGATGTCGCCGCGCGCCACGCGCTTTTCCAGCTCCTGCGTCTGCTGCCAGTCGAGCGTGGAATTGAGGTAGGCCGCATCGACGCCCGCCTCGTGCAGCGCGCCCACCTGATCGTGCATGAGCGCGATGAGCGGCGAGACCACGATGGCCACGCCCCGCCCCGCATCGCGCCGCACGATGGCCGGTACCTGGTAGCACAGCGACTTGCCGCCGCCCGTGGGCATGAGCACCAGGGCGTCGCCGCCGGCGATCACGTGCTCGACGATGGCCTGCTGGGGGCCGCGGAACTGGTCATAGCCAAAGACGTCGTGCAGAACGAAATGCGCGGGGGACAAAATCGAATACTCTCTTTTTGATAGCAGATCGCCCTAGTGGAATATGCGCTAGAGGCCGATTGGATGGGAATTTCCCGGCCCCGCCGCGCCAGGCGGCCCACCGGGAAAGGCGCTTATTGTGCGCCGGCCCCGCGAACCCACCACCGGCCGGCGGCCCCCAACGATTCGCAATGCGAATGGATCGCTCCGATTATTCAATTGGACGCGAATCGCTGCGCCGGACAAGATGCCTTCAGCCCCGGCACAGGGGCATGGCCTACCGACCCAGGAGACAAACGACATGAAGCACCTCATCCCGGCCCTGCTGGCAGCCTGCGGCCTGGCCGCCGCCGTGGCGCCCGCACGGGCCCAGCAGCCGCCGTACCCCAACGCCCCCATCACCCTGATCGTGCCGTTCGCGGCCGGCAGCGGCACGGACTCGGTCGCGCGCACCGTCGGGCAAAAGCTCGCGGAGCGCCTGAAGCAGCCGGTGCTGGTGGACAACAAGCCCGGCGCCAACGCGCAGGTGGCCGCGCAGATCGTGGCCAAGGCCAAGCCGGACGGCTACACGCTGTTCATGACGACCAACACGTCGCACTCGGCCAACCCGGCGCTCTACAGCCACCTGAAGTACGACCCCATCAAGGACTTCACGCCCGTGGCGCGGGTGGGCGAGCTGCCCTTCGCACTGGCGGTGCACCCCGGCGTGCCGGCGAAGACGCTGGCCGAACTGATCGACTACGCGCGCGCCAACCCGGGCAAGCTGAGCTACGCCACGCCCAACAGCACCTCGCTGGTGGCGATGGAGAGCATCAAGCACATCGCCCAGGTCGATGTGCTGAGCATCCCCTACAAGTCCAGCCCCCAGGCCATGACGGACCTGGTGGGCGGGCAGGTGCAGGTCTACGTGGCCGACCTGGGTTCGGGCAAGAGCATGCTCACCAGCGACAAGGTGCGCACGCTGGGCATCACCACCACGCAGCCCTCGCCCCTGCTGCCGGGCGTGCCGCCGATCGGGCAGACGGTGAAGGGCTTCGACCTCACGTCGTGGAACGGCATCTTCGGGCCGGCCGGCATGCCGCCGGCCATCGTGAACCGCCTGAACACGGAACTGCAGGCCGTGCTGGCCGAAAAGGACACGCAGGACAAGCTCGCGCAGATCGGCTTCCAGGTGTGGCCCAGCAAGACGCCGCAGGAGTTCGCGACCTACGTGGCCGACCAGCTGGCCCACTGGCGCACGCTGATCCAGCAGGCCCGCATCCAGCCCGAATGAACGACATCCCCCTGAGCGGCGTTGCGGCGTCTGCTCGCGCGGGCCGCACCGGTGGCGCCGGCCGCTGCCCCTGTCAGACGTTCTGGAGAATGGCATGACCGACAACACGCATAGCACTTCACGCACCGGCCCCCTGGCGGGCGTGCGGATCCTGGACCTGACCTCGGTCATCATGGGTCCGTTCGCCACGCAGATCCTCGCCCAGCTGGGCGCGGAGGTCATCAAGGTGGAAACGCCCGACGGCGACAACATGCGCCATGTGGGCCCCATGCGCCACCCCGGCATGGGCCACATCTTCCTGCATGCCAACGCGGGCAAGCGCAGCATCGCGCTGGACCTCAAGCACCCGGAGGGCCGCGAGGCCGCGCTGCGGCTGGCCGAGCACTGCGACGTGCTCATCAGCAACGTGCGCCCGCAGGCCCTGGCGCGGCTGGGCCTGGACCCGGCCAGCGTGGCCGCGCGCAACCCGCGCCTCATCCACGTGAGCTGCTGCGGCTTCGACCAGGAGGGCCCCGACGCGGCGCGCCCCGCCTACGACGACCTGATCCAGGGCGCCACCGGCATCCCGTGGCTGATGCAGCAGTACGGCGCGCCCGAGCCGGCCTATGCGCCCACCACGCTGTCGGACCGCGTGACCGGGCTGCATGCGGTGTACGCGGTGACGGCGGCGCTCTATGCCCGCGAGAAGACGGGCCAGGGCCAGGCCATCGTCGTGCCCATGTTCGAGGCCATGGCGCAATTCATCCTGGGCGACCACATGGCGGGCCTGACCTTCGAGCCGCCGCAGGGCGAGGCCGGCTACGCCCGGCTGCTGACCACGCACCGCAAGCCCTATGCAACCGCCGACGGCATGCTCTGTGTGCTGATCTACAACGACAAGCACTGGCGCAGCTTCTTCGCGGCCATCGGCGAGATCGGCGAGGCGCAGGGCCTGGCGCAGGACCCGCGCTTTGCCACGCACGGCGCCCGCGCGGCGAACATCGATGCCGTCTATGCCGAGGTGGCGCGCATCCTGCGCACCCGCACCACGGCCCAATGGCAGGCGCTGCTGGATGCCGCCGACGTGCCGCACATGCCGATGAACTCGCCGGCCGATCTGCTCACCAACCCGCAGCTGCGCGCCACGGGCTTCCTGCACGACAGCGTGCACCCCACCGAGGGGCCCATGCACGCCATGGCCCACCCCACGCGCTGGTCGGCCACCCCGCCGCCCCGCACCCTGGCGCCCGCGCCGCAACTGGGCGAACACACCCGCACCCTGCTGGCCGAGGCCGGCTACACCCCCACCCAGATCGACGCCCTGCTCGCGCAAAACGCCTGCCACGCCGCCACCGGAGAATCCGCATGACCCTCGCCACCACCACCACCGCGCCCCGGTACCGCGTGCGCGCCGCCCAGGTACCCAGCTACCAGCCCGCCAACCACCACCACACGCACAACCAGCGCCTGATCGGCCCCGAGACGGTGGGCGCGCGGCAGATGGAGGTGCTGCTGGGCACGCTGCACAAGGGCGGTGGCGCCCTGCCCCATGCCCATCCGGGCATCGAGCAATCGTGCTACTTGCTCGAAGGCACGGCCCGCGCCGAAGTGGTGGGCGAAGCCTTCGACATGGTGCCGGGCGACATGTGCTTCTTTCCGGCCGACCAGATGCATGTCTTCACCGTGACCAGCGACACCCCCGTGAAGCTGCTGGTGATCTACAGCCCGCCCTACGGCGAGTCGCCCGACAAGGTGATCCGGCCCGCCCCATGAACTTCGACCTCTCTCCCGAACACGCCCAGATCCAGGACGCGATCGAGCGGGTGTGTGCCCCGTTCGATGCCGACTACTGGCTGCGCCGCGACCGCGAAGGCGGCTTTCCGGAGGACTTCCACCGCGCGCTGGCCGACGCCGGCTGGCTGGGCATCGCCATGCCCGAGGCCTACGGCGGCGCCGGCCTGGGGATCCGCGAGGCCGCGCTGATGATGCACACGATCTCCGCCACGGGCGCGGGGCTGTCCGGCGCCTCGGCGGTGCACATGAACATCTTCGGCCTGCACCCGGTGGTGGTGTTCGGCACCGAAGCGCAGAAGGCGCGCTGGCTGCCGCCGCTGATCGCAGGAAGCGACAAGGCCTGCTTCGGCGTCACCGAACCCAACACCGGGCTGAACACGCTCCAGCTCAAGACCCGCGCGGTGCGGGAGGGCGACCATTACGTCGTGCACGGCCAGAAGGTCTGGATCAGCACCGCGCAGGTGGCCAACAAGATCCTGCTGCTGGCGCGCACCACGCCGGTGGAGCAATGCCGCGGCACCGAGGGCCTGAGCCTGTTCTACACCGACCTGGACCGCAGCACCGTCGAGGTGCGCGAGATCGACAAGCTGGGGCGCAAATGCGTGGATTCGAACCAGGTGTTCATTGACGGCCTGCGCATTCCGGTGGAAGACCGGGTGGGCGAGGAAGGACAGGGCTTCCAGTACATCCTGCACGGCCTGAACCCCGAGCGCATCCTGATCGCCAGCGAGGCCGTGGGCCTGGGCCGCGCGGCGCTGGCGCGCGCCGCGGGCTATGCCAGGGAGCGCGAGGTGTTCGGCCGCCCCATCGGCCAGAACCAGGGCATCCAGCACCCGCTAGCCCTGTCGTGGATGGAGCTGGAGGCCGCGCACCTCATGGTGCAGAAAGCCGCATGGCTGTACGACCAGCACCTGCCGTGCGCGGCAGAGGCCAACGCCGCCAAGTACCTGGCGGCCGAGGCCGGCTACCACGCCTGCGAGCGCGCCATCTTCACCCACGGCGGCATGGGCTACGCCAAGGAATACCACGTGGAGCGCTACCTGCGCGAGTCGTGGATACCGCGCCTGGCGCCGGTGAGCCCGCAGCTCATCCTGTGCTTCATCGCCGAGAAGGTGCTGGGCCTGCCGAAATCCTATTGAACGGCCGCAAGCCCCTTTTGGCGCTGCGGGCCGCGCTGGCATCATCGCCGCCATGAAACTGCACCTCCTGCGCTACTTCGCCGTGCTGGCCGAGGAACTGCATTTCGGCCGGGCCGCCGAGCGGCTGGCCATCACGCAGCCGCCGCTCAGCTCGGGTATCAAGGCGCTGGAGGACGAACTGGGCGTGCGGCTGTTCGAGCGCACGAGCAAGCAGGTGGCGCTCACGCCCGCCGGCCATGCCTACCTGGCCGAAGTGCGCGTGGCGCTCGACCGCGTGGCCCGCGCCGGCGAGACGGCCCGCGCCGTGGCCGCGGGGCAGCGCGGCCGGCTGGACATCGGCTTCACCGGCTCCATGGTGTACCGCGACATGCCCGCCATCGTGCGCGCCTTCGGCGAGCGCGCGCCGGGCATCGAGGTCAACCTGCGCGAGATGTCCTCGGGCGAGCAGCTCGAAGCCCTGCTGCACCGGCAGTTGCATGCCGGCTTCATCAATGCCAGCGTCGTGCCCGCGCCCCTGCGCAGCCTGCCGCTGGCCGAGGACCATTTCGTGGCCTGCCTGCCGCAGGGCCACACACTGGCGGGCCAGGCGGAAGTCGACCTGCGAAGCCTCGCCGACGAGACTTTCGTGATGTTCGCGCGCGACGTGGCACCAGCCAACCACGACAACGTGATCGCCCTCTTTCACCGTGCCGGCATCCACCCCCATACGCGCCATGCCACGCGGCAATGGCTCACCGTGGTGGCGCTGGTGGCCATGCGCATGGGCGTGGCCCTGGTGCCGGCCTCGATGGCGCAAGCGGCCGTCCAGGGCGTGCGGTTCGTGCCGATTGCCCACCTGGAGCATCCGACCGTCGGGGTCCTGGCGTGGCATGGCGACGCGTTGACCCCGGTGCTGCAGACTTTCCTCGACGTGGCCGGGCACGGCAAGGGTTGACGCGGCTTCCTACAATCGGGGGATGACTCCGCTCCACTACACCCGCGCCCGACAGCTACCCGACATCCTGGCCCGCCGCATCGCCATCCTCGACGGCGCCATGGGCACCATGATCCAGCGCTTCAAGCTGGGCGAGGCCCAGTACCGCGGCGAGGGCTACAGCGGCCCGGACGGCGCGGGCGACCGGTTCAAGGACTTTCCGCGTGACGTGAAGGGCAACAACGAGTTGCTGAGCCTCACACGCCCCGACGTGATCCGCGACATCCACGAGCGGTACCTGGCCGCCGGCGCCGACCTGATCGAGACCAACACCTTCGGCGCCACGACCATCGCGCAGGAGGACTACAAGATGGCCGATCTCGCGCGCGAGATGAACCTGAAATCGGCGCAGCTGGCCCGTGCCGCCTGCGACAAATACGCCACGCCCGACAAGCCCCGCTTCGTGGCCGGCGCCCTGGGCCCCACGCCCAAGACGGCCAGCATCAGCCCCGACGTGAACGACCCGGGCGCACGCAACGTCGATTTCGAGCAGTTGCGCGCGGCCTACTACGAGCAGACCGAGGCCCTGGTCGAAGGCGGCTCCGACGTGCTGCTGGTCGAGACCATCTTCGACACGCTCAACGCCAAGGCGGCCCTCTTCGCCATCGACGAGTTCTTCGAGAAAAGCGGCGAGCGCCTGCCGCTCATCATCAGCGGCACGGTGACCGACGCCTCCGGCCGCATTCTCTCGGGCCAGACGGTGACGGCGTTCTGGCACAGCGTGCGCCACGCCCGCCCGCTGGCCATCGGCCTGAACTGCGCTTTGGGCGCCACCCTGATGCGCCCCTACATCCAGGAGCTGAACCGGGTGGCGGAAGACACCTTCATCAGCTGCTACCCCAATGCGGGCCTGCCCAACCCGATGAGCGACACGGGGTTCGACGAGACGCCCGAGGTGACCAGCCGCCTGGTGCATGAATTCGCCGCCGAAGGGCTGGTCAACATCGTGGGCGGCTGCTGCGGCACCACGCCGGACCACATCGCGGCCATCGGCCAGGCCGTGGCGCCCGTGCCGGCACGCAAGCTGTTCTACCCCGAGGCCGCCTGATCCCAATGGGGCCGGCTCGGCCCCATTCGAAGCCCTCGGCCCCGGCACGGGCCTGCGGCCACCACCGGGCGCCACGCGCTACGCCAAGTCGGTGCCCGCCGTGCCGGCCGACAGCCCCCAGACCGACCTGCTGCGCGTGCTGCTGCACGTGGTGCTGCTGGAAGTGCCGCAGGTGGAAGGCGGCGTGTGGCGCGCCGGCAGCGGCATGCTGGCCTACGCCTACCCCACCTATGAAGGCAGTGGCGTCAAGATCGACGTGCCGGCCGCCGAGCAGCCCCTCATCGTCGAGTCGGCCAAGCAGGCCGGCAGCACCGGCCAGCCCATCGTGAACCTGGTGCGCGGCAGCCGCGAGGTGCTGGTCGTCGCGGCCTGCCCCCTGGCCGCGCACCCCGGCACCGCGGTGTGGACCATGACGCGCGCCCACGCCGGCGCCATCGCCGCCCAGGACACCCTGCGCACCGGCATCGCGGTGCTGGCACTGCTGGTGGTGGGATCGGGTGCCTGGCTGGGCTGGATGCTGCTGCGCGGCCTGCGCCAGGTGCGGCGTCTGGAAGGCGCGCTGGCGCAGGCCCAGGGCGACGCCGTGCCGCACCTGGAGCGCACCGGCATCCGCGAGCTGGACCGCATCGTCGACGGC
Organism: Acidovorax sp. SUPP3434; assembly: GCF_030159015.1. Lineage (NCBI taxonomy): Bacteria > Pseudomonadati > Pseudomonadota > Betaproteobacteria > Burkholderiales > Comamonadaceae > Acidovorax > Acidovorax sp. SUPP3434. The sequence continues at coordinate 185,905 of NZ_BQXL01000004.1, read as the reverse complement.
TTCAACGCGTTCGGCACCCGCTTGGAAGACGCCCGGGCACGGCTGAAGGAGGCCCTGGCCCAGCGCCACCGCGACCTGCGCCTGACCGCCCTGGGCCGCATGACGGCCTCGGTCGCGCACGAGATCCGCAATCCCATCGCCGCCATGCGCCTGAAGGCGGACAACGCCCTGGCCGCGCCGCCGGCCCGCCATGCCGACGCGCTGGCGTCCATCGTCACGCAGATCGACCGTCTGGAGGGCCTGGTGCAAAGCCTGCTCTCGCTGGTGCAGCCGCTCAACCTCAGCCCCCGCACCGTGCCGCTCGGCCCCTGGCTGCAGGAACGGCTGGACACCGCCCGCCCGGGCTCGCAAGCCCGTGGCGTGCGGCTGGTGCTGCGCGGCGAGGCCCCCGCCGACGCCGTGTTCGACCCTGTGCACGCGGCGCGCGCCATCGACAACCTGCTGGACAACGCTGTGCGCCATGCGCCGTCCGGCGGCGAGGCCGTGCTGTCGGCGCAGGTGGATGCGGCGCGCACCCTGTGCACGCTGACGGTGGAGGACGACGGCCCCGGCGTGCCCGAAGACCTGCGGGCACAACTGTTCGAGCCCTTCGCCACCGGCCGCGCCGACGGCAACGGCCTGGGGCTGGCCCTGGCGCGCGAAGTGGCGCTGGCCCATGGCGGCGACCTGCACTACGCGCCCCGCGAGGGCGGCGGCGCCCGTTTCATCCTGGAGCTGCCATGGCACGCCTCTTAGTCGTCGATGACGACGCGGCCTTCCGCGAATCGCTGGTCGAAACCCTGCAGAGCCTGGGCCACGAAGTGCATGGCGCCGGCGGCGGGGCCGAGGCGCTGGGCCAGGTGGAGCGCCACCGCTACAGCGCCATCTTCCTGGACCAGCGCATGCCCGGCATGGACGGGCTGCAAACGCTGCAGGCGCTGGCCGCGCGCATGGCCCGGCTGCCGCCCGTGCTGGTGCTCACCGCCTACGCCAGCGGCTCGGGCACCATCGAGGCCATGCGCCTGGGCGCGTTCGACCACCTGACCAAGCCCGTGAGCCGCGCGGCGGTCGTGGAGGTGCTGGAGCGCGCCCTGCGCTCCGAGGCCGACGCCGGTGCCACGGCCGCTGCGCCAGCACCGCCACCCGATGCACAAGAGGACGGCGAACTCATCGGCATCAGCGAAGCCATGCGCGAGGTGCACAAGCGCATCGGCATGGCCGCCGCGAGCGATGCCCCGGTGCTCATCGAGGGCGAGACCGGCACCGGCAAGGAACTGGTGGCGCGTGCCCTGCACCGGCATTCCACGCGCGCGGCGGGCCCGTTCGTGGCGGTGAACTGCGCAGCGATTCCGAAGGAATTGCTGGAAAGCGAACTGTTCGGCCATGTGAAAGGCGCCTTCACCGGCGCGGCCACCGAGCGGCCCGGGTGCTTTCGCGCGGCCGATGGCGGCGTGCTGCTGCTCGACGAGATCGGCGACATGGCGCCGCAGGTGCAGGCCAAGCTGCTGCCGCGCGCTGCAGGAGGGCGAAGTCACGCCATTGGGCAGCCACCGGCCCGTGAAGGTGAACGTGCGCGTGCTGGCCGCCACGCACCGCGACCTCGCGGCGGCCGTGCGCGGGGGGCGGTTTCGCGAAGACCTGCGCTATCGGCTGGATGTGCTCCACATCGTGCTGCCGCCGCTGCGCGAGCGCCTGGCCGACATCGTGCCGCTGGCCGAGCATTTCCTGCGCGTCGCGGCGGCGCCGCAGCCCGCCAAACGGCTGTCGGCCGGCGCGGCGCGCGCGCTGCTGGACCACGCCTGGCCCGGCAACGTGCGCGAACTGCGCAATGCCATGGAACGCTGCCATGCCCTGCAGCGCGGCCCGGTGGTGGGGGCCGCCGACCTGGGGCTGCAGCCATCGCCGGCCACGCCCGACGACCCCGGCCCCAGCCACGGCGCCGGGACGGGCGACGCGTTGCCCGCTGCCTGGCTGGAGGGATCGCTGCCCCAGGCCATCGAGCAGTTGGAGCGGCGGATGCTGGCACACGCGCTCGCACAGGCCCAGGGCAACCGCTCGCTCGCGGCCCGGCGGTTGGGCATCCACCGCCAGTTGCTCTACAGCAAGCTCACGCAATACGGCATCGAATGACCGCCAGCCTGTCGCAAAAGCAGACAACCTGTCGCCGTTCCACCCACTGCGCGTGGTCACCATCGCACGCAAGTGATTGATTCATAAGGAATTCAGCCCTGACACGCGTCTTGAGTGAGAAAGCGCACCACCACTCGAAAGGATGACTTTCATGACGCTCCACCCCTTGCTCCGCACCAGCCTGATGGCCGCCGCCCTCGCCGCCGCCAGCGCCCGCGCACAGCTGCCCCCACCCCCGCCCGGCGGGCCGGTCCCCCTGGCCCAGGCCCCCGCCGCCGAGCAGTCCGCGACCGCGAGCGGCCGGCTGCAGCGCTGGCTGCCCAACCCGAACGGCGAAGCGGACGGCCTGCTGCTGCAGGACGGCACGCAGATCGCCTTCCCGCCCCACCTGTCGGAGTCCCTCACCGCGTGGCTGCGCCCCGGCGACCCGTTGGAGGTCACCGGCTGGCATCGTCCCGATGCCCCCGTGCTGCGCGCCGATACCTTCCAGTCGCAAGGCCGCACGGTGCAGGACACGCCGCCCACGCCCGGCCAGCGCCCCCCGCCACCCTCGCGCGAAGCCCTGACCGCCCTTCAGGCCAATGGCCGCGTGGCCCAGGTGCTGTTCAACAGCCGCGGCGATGCGCATGGCCTGCTGCTGGAAGACGGCGTCGTCGTGCGCTTTCCGCCCCACATGGGCACGTCGGTCGCGGCGCTGCTCAAGCCCGGCGCCACCGTTGCGGTGCGCGGCTGGGGCACCCGCAATGCGCTGGGCACCGGCATGGAAGCGGCGCAGATGGGCGCCACGCCGGACACCCTGCAGGACATGCTGGGCGGCCCGATCGGCGCCCCGGCGCTGCGCCGTGAAGCCGCCGCCCGGCCCGCGTCATACACCCGTTTCTTCTTTCCTCACCCATTCGGAGACACCATGAGCAAACCCCAGGAAATGATCGACGTCTGGTCCCTTGAAGGCCAGTTCCAGCATGCCCTCTACAGCCCGCGCGGCGACGTCGAGGGCGTGATGATCGACGTGGACGGCGTGCCTGCGCAGTTCGTGTTCGGCAAGCACGACGACCGTGCGGCCCAGTCCTTCGAGGCCCTGCGCGCCGGCCAGACGGTGGTCGTCGACGGCACCGTGGCGCCACCGCCTCCCCATGGCGAGGCCGCGCACGAGGTCTATGCGTTCGAGCGGCTGGTGTCCATCGACGGCCAGGCGTTCGCGCCGGACGACGCACCGCGCCAGGTGAAAGGCCATGTGGCGCGCCTGCACCACGCCCGGCACGGTGAGCCCAACGGCGTGGTGCTGGACACGGGTGATTTCATCCACACACGGCCCGAAGGCTTTGCCCGGCTGCACCTGAAGCCGGGCGATGCGGTGACGGCCGAGGGCCCCGCACGGCCCTTGCGCGGCAGCACCGGCGCCCACGTGATCGATGCGCACACCGTCAACGGCCACGCCGTGCCGGGCAAACCCGCCAAGCCGTAACGCCATGACCGCCGCGCACACCGCCCCCGGCGCGCTTTCCGCGCCCACCCCGGCCGTACCGCCGCCCGCCCGCACGGGCGTTGCGGCCGGGGCTTCCCTGACCGCCCTGGCCTGGATGGCGTTCTTCATGGCGGACGTGCGCGACGGGCTCGGTCCGTTCCTCGCCACCTACCTGCAGACCCAGCGCATCGACCAGACGATGATCGGCATCGTGCTGTCCGCCGGGGGGCTGGCCGCCATGGCGGCCACGCCGCTGGCCGGCGCCCTCGCGGACCGTACGCGCGCCAAGCGGGCGCTGGTGGCGGTCTGTGCGCTGGCGGTGCTGGGCGCCAGCGCCGTCGCCTTCCTGACCCGGTCGCCCAGCCTGCTCGTGCTGTCGCAGGTGCTCACCGGCGCGGCCGGCGCCGTGCTGGCGGCCGCACTGGCCGCGCTCACACTCGGGCTGGCGCGCAGCGCCGGCCTGCGCCACCAGACCGGCCGCAACGAGGCCTACAGCCATGCCGGCAACATCGTGTCCGCGCTGGGGGCCGCGGCCTTTGCGCACTGGATGGGCGCGCCCTGGATGCTCATCGTCATGACCGCCATGGCCGTGGGTGCGCTGGCGTGCCTGCGGGCGATCCGGCCCGGCGACATCGACCATGTGGCCGCGCGCGGCGCCGAAGCCGACGGTGCCAAGCCTGCCCCCTCCTCCCATCCCGAAGCCGTGGCACCCGAAGGTTTCCGCGCGTTTCTGGGCCACCGCGCGCTGTGGTGCTTCGGGCTGGCCTGCGCGCTCTTTCATCTGGGCAATGCGTCCATGCTGCCGCTGCTGAACCAGCGGCTCGCCGCCACGGTGCCCGACTCGTCTCCGCTGCTGTGGACGGGCGTCGCCATCGTCGTCGCCCAACTCACCATGGTGCCGGTGGCCCTGTGGGTGTCGCGCAGCCGGCGGTGGGACCTGCAGGTGTTCGTCTACATCGCCATCCTGGCCCTCCCCGTGCGGGGCGTCATCGCCTGGGCCATCCCCGATGCCTGGGCCAACATTCCGGTGCAGGTGCTCGATGGCCTGGCGGCCGGCGCGCTGGGCGTGGCCACGCCGTTGATGGTGGAGCGGTACGTGCGCGGCAGCGGCCGCTACAACACCGCGCTGGGGCTGGTGATGACGCTGCAAGGCGTGGGCGCCGCGCTGAGCCCCGCCGTTGCCAACAGCGTGGTCGGGGCGCAGGGGCATTTCGGCCTCGCGTTCGCCGTGCTGGCGGGCTGCGCGGTGCTGGCCCTGCCGGTCTTCTGGCTGGCGCAGCGGACTGCGGGCCGCCGCGGCGCGGCAACCGCACCGCCGCCGCCCTTGCCGGCCTGAGCTGGAAGGCCCCTCCCACGCCGTTCCGATTGACGCCTGCGGGCCTGCTGCGTTACAACATGTTTCCTGCCGCGTCCCGATGGCTGATACCGATTCTCCGGTGCAACCCCTGCGTTGCCTGCCCCCGCGGCCTGTCCCAACCGAAACTGCAGGGAGCACACCGCATGGCACGACGCGACGGCATCCACGACATCTCCATGGGCGCGCACGACGCCCTGCATGCGATCGGCCGCCGGGCTGACGCGCTGTTGCTGGGCATCGTCGCCCTGGGCGGGGCCGTCGCCCTCTGGATCGGCGCGGTGCACGGCCGGCCCGGCACCGCCGCGCTGTGGGGCCTGGGGCTGACGGGCCTGACCGCCCTGGCCTACCTGCTGGCACGCGGCACGCTGCTCAGCCGGCTGGCCATGGTGGTGGCCGGCATGGGCATGGTGGCGCTGCACATCCAGCTCAGCCTGGGCGCCACCGAAATGCACTTCGGCGTGTTCGTGTTCCTGGCCTTCCTGCTGGCCTACCGCGACTGGCGGCCCATCCTCTTCGCGGCGGGGCTGATCGCCGTGCACCACATCGCGTTCGACCGGCTGCAACTGGCGGGGCTGCCGATCTATTGCCTGACCGAGCCCGACTTCGGCCGCATCCTCATCCATGCCAGCTTCGTGGTGGTGCAGACCGCGGTGGAAGTCGCCATCGCCCTGCGCACGCGGGCCGACGCCATCGAATCGGCCGAGCTGCAGCAGCTGTGCCGCCTGCAGCCGAACGGCCAGCTGTCGCTGGACGTGGGCCACGTGGCCGTGCGCAGCGCGGCGGCCCGGGCGCTGCAGGGTGCCTTGGGGCGTCTCAATGGCGTGGTGGCCGACGTGCACCAGGCCGCGGCCGGCCTGGCGTCGGCCTCGGGCGAGATCGCCTCCGGCAACCGCGACCTGAGCCAGCGCACCGAGCGCACCGCCTCGCACCTGCAGGAGGCCGCCGCATCCATGGAGCAGCTGGACGGCGTGGTGCGCCACAGCGTGCAGGAGGCCGTGGCCGCGCGCCGCCTGACGCAGGAGGCCACGCAACTGGCCGAACGATGCGGCGGCGTGGTGACGGAGGTGGTCGCCACCATGGAGGGCATCCATTCCAGCGCCGGCCGCATTGCCGACATCGTGGGCGTGATCGACGGCATCGCCTTCCAGACCAACATATTGGCGCTGAACGCAGCCGTGGAAGCCGCCCGTGCCGGCGAGCAGGGCCGGGGCTTCGCCGTGGTGGCCAGCGAGGTGCGGGCCCTGGCCGGGCGCAGCGCCGAGGCCGCGCGCGAGGTGCGCACGCTGATCGCCGCCTCGGTGGCGCAGGCCGAGCGCGGCAGCACGCTGGCGGCCGACGCGGGCCGCAACATGCAGAACGTGGTCGATTGCGCACGGCGCGCCTCGCAGGTGGTGGGCACCATCAGCACGTCGGTCGAAGGCCAGTCCAGCGACCTGGGCCGCGTGAGCACGTCGGTCACCGAACTCGACCACATGACCCAGCAGAACGCCGCGCTGGTCGAACAGTCCTCCGCCGCGGCGGCCAGCCTGCTGGAGCATGCCGGCCGGCTGAAAAGCGTGGTGGAGGGCTTTCAGTTCCAGGCGCCGCGCGGCACGCTGGCGGCGCCCGCATGAGACGGCGGCGCATGCCGCCTCGCGTCAAGCGAGCTTGAGGTACACCGTTCCCTGCTCCACGCGGACGGGGTAGCTGCGCAAGCCCTGGGTGAGCGGCGCGCACAGCGCGCTGCCGTCCCTCACGTCGAAGCGGCCCTGGTGCAGCGGGCATTCGATTTCGTGCCCCTCCAGGAAACCGTCGCACAGCCGCGCATTGCCGTGCGTGCACAGGTTGTCGGTGGCGAACACTTCGCCGTCCACGGTGTAGAGCGCCACGTCGCGTCCCTCGACGGTCACGCCCACCACGTCGTCCTCGGGCAGGTCGGCGCGCGCGGTCGCTTCGGTCCATCCGGTGTCGATTGCTGGCATGGTGTGTCTCCTCTCAGATGGGGTAGATGATGGAATTCGGGATCATTTCGCTGTCGTAGATGCACTCCTTGCGGGCGAAGCGCAGGCCTTCGGGCGTGCGCACCACCACGTCCAGGTAGCGCCCGACGTTGAACACCGTGGAAGGCTCCGAGAGCTTGGTGCGAAAGACGGCGTAGTTCGCCTCGCACGCCCAGCGGCCCTCCCCGGCCCGGCGAACGATCGGCGCGCCGATCACGTGGCGCTGGTAATACGGGTCGTGGAACAGCGTCTCGCGGATGCCGTACACGCGGTCCTTCAGCATGCCCTGGCTGTCGAACGACAGCGTGGCCAGCGGCAGGCCGCGCTCGTGGTTCTCGCGCGGCTGCAGGCGGTAGAGGCAGTCTTCGGTGAAGAAGCCGGGCCACCGGTCCCACTGCGCTGCGTCGAGCGCGGCGGCGTAGTCGGCATAGAGCTGCTGCAGGGCGAAGTAGTCGGCGAATTCGATCGCGGTGGATTGGGCGTCCATGGTTCAGTCCTCCTTTTCCATCACGCCGCGCCAGTACTCGTACATGCCGCGGATCAGCGTTTCGGTGACCATGTGGTCGGTGTCTCCCACCTCCCGGCCGCCCAGCTCCACCAGCGCGCGATGGAAAGGTTTTTGCTCGAAGCCCTGCTGCGAGAACTCGATCACCTCGCCGTCGTCGGCCGAGACGAAGCCCGCCGGCCCGAACAGGTTGGCCTGGCGCAGGCGGCGCTCGGTCATCTCCTCGGTATCGTCCTCGAAGCCGAAATGCGTCCATTCGAAATCGAAGGCATCGTGGCCCACGGGCTGGATGTGGCGCGTGGAGACGCTGTTGACTTGCTGCTGCAGGATCACGCTGGGGAACAGCGTGGTCATCACCGCCGTGGGCCCGCCCCACCAGGGCTCGGGCACGATGTCGAGAAAGCGCGGGTCTTCCAGCTGCATGCCGGCCTTGAAGCTGGAGACGTTGGACACGTCGGACTGCCTCTTGGCCTCGCCGCGCGTGGACACCATGGCCGCGTGGCGGTGGCGCGCATCCATCTTCAGCTCCGACTTGTTGTCGGCCCGCCAGAGGCCGAAGGTCACGAACCAGGTGTGCAGCAGGCCGGGGTGGTAGGGGTCCTTGATGTTCTCCTGCATCAGCTTCCAGTTGCCCGGAATGCGCTGGCGGTTGTAGCCCAGGATCTTGAGCTTGCGGCCGTTGAACAGGCGATCGAAGTAACCCAGGATCACCGGCCCGAGGAAATCCTCCAGCGGCTCCACGCCATGGTCGAACGAGGCAAAAACCACGCCGCCGCGCGTGGCCACCTTGAGCCGCGTCAGGCCGTGTTCCTCCAGCTTGAAATCCGCCGGCATGCCGCCGTGGACCTTGCCGTCCTGCTTGACGCCGCGCCGGAAAGGCACGCCCTGCAGCGCGCCGTCGAGCTTGTAGTTCCACTGGTGGTAGGGGCAGACGAACTCCTTGCGGTTGCCATGGCGCTCCCGGCAAAACCGCATGCCGCGGTGCGCGCACACGTTCTCCACCACGTGCAGCTGCAGGTCCTCGCCACGCACCAGGATGACGGAGCGCTCGCCGATGGCGGTGCGCTTGAAGTCGCCCGGGTTCGGCACCTCGGCCTCCAGGCCCACGTAGCACCAGTGGCCGCGGTAGAAGAACCGCTCCAGCTCGCGGCGGTAGATGTCCTCGCTGGTATAGGCCGCGAAGGGCACGCGGTGCGTGCCGGGGCTTTCCCAGGTCGGATGCAATGGGAAGACGGGGTGGGGCGTACTCATGGCGTTGTCTCCTTGGGGCTTGTGATGGGGCGCTGCGAATCAAGAGAGGGAAGGGCGCGCAGGAAGGGGCGCTGGCCCTGCCTCACGGCGTGCTGGCGTAGAAGGCATCCGCGTAGAGGTGCTCGGCGGCGACACCGCGCTGGCGCGCCAGCAGCGACACGGCCTCCACCATGGGCGGCGATCCGCACAGGTACGCGCGCCAGCCTTCCAGCGTGGGCCAGTCCTGCGCGATCGCGTCGGTGACCAGGCCCGTGCGCTGGCCCGGCGCCGCATCGGCCGCGGCCACCACGGCATGCACCTGCAATTGCGGGTGCCGCTGCTGCAGATCTTTCAGCCACGGCAGGCCGTAGACGTCGCGCGCCGATCGGGCGCCGGCATAGACGTGGATGGGGTTGGGCATGCCCGACTCCAGCGCACCACGCACGATGGAGAGGATGGGCGCCAGCCCCGTGCCGCCCGCCACGCAGAGCATGGGACCTTCGTACTTGCGGCGCAGGTAGGCCGAGCCCAGCGGCCCGCTCACGCGCACCGCATCGCCCACGGCCAGCACCTGGGCCACATGGGTGGACACCCGCCCACCCTCGACCAGCCGCACGTGGAATTCGAGTTCGTCATCGTGCGGCAGCCCGGCCATCGAATACGGCCGCACCAGGCCCGGGCCGAACTGCAACTGCGCGTACTGCCCCGGCGAGAAGTCCAGCGGCTTGGCCGGCTTGAGGCGCAGGCGGCGGATGTCGTGCGTGAGCGTTTCCACCGCCGTCACCGTGGCCTTGAGCGTGCGGGCGGTGTGCACCACCACCTCGTCAGGCTCGGGGATCTCGATGGTGCAGGACTCGCTCAGCACCGTCTGGCAGGCCATCACGTACTGCCCCTCGCCACCACCCAGCGGCGGCATGCGCAGCGCTTGACCGGAATCGAGTACCTCGCCCGAGAGCACCTTGCAGCGGCAGGTGCCGCAGCGCCCGGCCATGCAACTGTAGGAAACGGGAATCTGGTGCTCGCGCAGCACTTCCAGCAGGTTGGCGCCCGGCGCCACGGGCAGCACGCGGCCCAGCGGCTCGATATGCAGTTCCATCGGGTTGTCTCACTCAAGGTCGTTGTTATGGCCCCGATCATTCCTGTGATCCGATAATCAGCCAATAGAATGGCGTGAATACACCGCATCACCCTGATGAATAAAGGTGCCCCGTGGAACTGGAAGACATCGATCTGAATTTGCTGGTGGTCTTTCAGCAGCTGCTCGTCACGCGCAAGGTGTCGCAGGCCGCGGAAAACCTGGGCCTGACGCAACCCGCGGTGAGCAACGCACTGGCGCGGCTGCGCCGCCTGCTGGGTGACGAGCTTTTCTTGCGCACGGCCCAGGGCATGCAGCCCACGCCCTATGCCGACCAGTTGGCGGAGTCGGTGTCGTACGCGCTGGCCATGATCCACGGCGCCCTCAACCACAGGCTGGGGTTCGATCCCGCCACCAGCCGGCGCGTGTTCAAGGTGGGCATGACGGACATCGGCGAGATCTACTTCCTGCCCCGCCTGCTGGAGCGGCTGGCCCAGGTGGCACCGGGCGTTCGCCTGACCACCGTGCGCAATTCAGCCACCGACCTGAAGGACGCCATGGAAGCCGGCAAGGTGGACCTGGCCGTGGGCCTGCTGCCGCAGCTCAAGGCCGGCTTCTTCCAGCGCCGGCTGTTCCGCCAACCCTACGTGTGCCTGTTCCGCGAGGGCCACCCGCTGCACAAGCGCCGCAGCATCGCACTGGCGGATTTTTCCAAGGCGGAGCACGTGGTGGTCGTCTCCGAAGGCACGGGCCATGGCAAGGTGGACGAGCTGCTGGAGCGCATGGGCGTGGCCCGCGACGTGCGGCTCACCGTGCCGCATTTCGTCGCCATCGGCCACATCCTGCAGGCCACCCAGATGGTCGCCACCGTGCCCGAGAAGATGGCCCAGAGCATGGCCGAGCCCTTCGGCCTGGCGTATGCGCCCCACCCGGCCAAACTGCCGCAGGTGGCGATCAATCTGTTCTGGCATACGAAGTACCACCGGGACCCCGGGAATCAGTGGCTGCGGGGGGTGTTGGTGGAGATGTTTGCGGAAGGGGAGTGAGGGCGTGGGCCCATCGCACGGATTGACCATCGCGATTCGCAAGTCTATTGCTGCGGCGCTGCTTCCCCCGGAGCGGCAATCGGATGAATGTCGCCTAAAGGCTGGGAGCGGTCGTTGGAGGTCATCGCACAGGATGTGCCGGTCTCCTCCGCCACCAGTCGTTCCCTGAATGAACCGCCCACGGTTCATCTTGGAGGGCGTTGGTGTGTGTCTACTGAGTGTCTGGACGCAACAGAATGCTGGATGTCTGTACACTAACGCAACTGCACAGACACTTGCGGGGCACCCCATGCGATTCACAGACACCAAGAGCGATACCCTGAACCTGCGCGTCTCCCCGACCTTCAAGCAGTTGCTTAAAGAGGCCGCAGACCACGAGCAACGCAGCATGGTGAACATGCTGGAAGTGCTGCTGGGGGACTACTGCGACCGCAAGGGCATCGTTCCCCCTGGCCAAAAAGCTACCCCTCCTGCACACAAGCGGGCGCGTGCAGACAGTAGGGCGCACGTGGGAGCTGCGGCATGACCTTCCGCTACATCGGCTCGAAGTCCCGGCTCATCGATCAGATCACTGCCTACATGGGGCATCCCAAACAGGGTGCCTTCTTTGTGGACGCCTTCTGTGGCACGGGGGTAGTGGCTGAGGCTGCTGCTGACCGTGGCTGGAACGTGCGCATTAACGACAGCTTGCACTCTGCGGTGATTTCCGCAGGAGCACGCCTCATCAGCACAGAGCAAGCGGCTTTCAAAAAGCTCGGGGGCTATGCCAAGGCCATCGCCAAGCTCAATGCTGCCAAGCCCAAGCACGGCTTCATGTGGCGCGAGTACAGCCCCGCATCGATGGACACGTGTGGCCTTGAAAGGCGCTATTTCACTCAAGAGAACGCAGCGCGCGTCGACGCGATGCGCTCATTGATTGGTGAGTGGGTGGAGGCCGGAACCATTGATGAAGTGGAAGAGCGCCTGCTCATCGCTGACCTCTTCGGAGCTTTAAATAGAGTGGCCAACATTGCGGGTACTTTTGGCTGCTTCCTCTCCAAGTGGACCCGTCAATCGCAAGACAAGATTGCGATGCGTTGCCGTGAGCTCAAAGCCAGTGGTGTGCGCGTGGAAGCTGCGGTGGGTGATGTGTTTGACGTACCCAACGCCGTGGAAGACTTGGTTTATCTGGACCCCCCTTACACCAAGCGCCAGTACGCAAGCTACTACCACATCCTTGAAACCGTAGCCTTGGGCGATGAGCCTGAGGTGGAGGGCGTTGCAGGGCTGCGTCCTTGGAAGGTTCTGGCTTCGGACTTTTGCTACAAGACCCGAGCACTCAAAACGCTCTTTCGTTTGGTCAGTGGCTTGAAGGCTCAAAAGGTTCTGCTCTCGTACAGCAGTGAAGGGCACATCAGCATGCCCGACATGAAGGCCGAGCTCTCGAAGATCGGCAAGTCCACGATGCACCCGCTAGGGGCCATTGGGCGCTATCGCCCCAACAAGGTTGCCAGCAACACAGCGTCTGATGTGAACGAGTTCTTGGTGGTTGTGGAGCGTCCCATGGCGCAGATTCCCAAGGCTCAACCCAAGACTGTCAAGGCGACCAAACCCATTCTCGTGGAGAGTTATGCATGAGTGCACCGCGTCCCGCGGAAGCGGAGTACCTGTCCTCAGCAGAAGCCGCCCTCACTCGGGCTGTGAGTGGAGGTCATGGGCCAGCGAGTTTTGAGTTGCGCCTCCAAGTGTTGGAGGCAGCATCAGCGCGCTTTGGTGGGTTCGATTTGGCCGCGTTTCACGAGGCGTTTGGCACTAAAAGCAAGCGCTCGGCAGCAGAGCTCTTGGAGCTTGCTGCACCCGTGGCAAGTGCCATCGAGCGCTCACCGATTCATCCTGCATTGGCGCTGAGTGCATTGGCACGCGAAGCCCTGCATGAACAGGGCCGGAAGAGCACGGGCGCGTATCACACGGACTTTCGCTTGGCCACGCGGTTGGCCCAGCTCGCAGCCCCCAAGCTCACTCACAAGAGCCGAGTGATTGATCCGGCAAGTGGTGCGGGAATTTTGCTTGCTGCACTGACCCATGCGGTGTGTGGCATGGACCGAGCCAGGACAACTCATTGGCTGGCTCATGGCGTGTGTGCCGCAGACCTTTCGGCCAATTCACTGCGCGCAGCACTGCTGGCACTGGCCTCCTTTACCGACGATGTGTCGGCTCTCAAAGCCATGCGTGCGCGTTGGCACTGTGGCGATAGCTTGATGGCAGATCGCAAGGTCTGGGCTGCGATGGCCCCTGAGGGCTTTGACGCGGTGATCGGCAACCCCCCATGGGAGAAGGTCAAGCTCTCACGGCATGAGTTTTTGAAGTCCTCAGGCGCCAAGCGCCACTACGGAGCACAAATTCATGGGCTTGATGAAGAGCGCTTTGCCCAGCAGCGCGATGAGGTTGCCAACTACTCTCGGCGCCTCTTGGCGCGGTACCCAGATTTGGGCAATGGTGAGCCAGACCTCTACATCGCCTTCACGGACCTCTTCTTTGAACTGTGCAAAGGGCAGGGGGTTGTGGCTGCGCTGATTCCCGGTGGCCTCATTCGTTCGCAAGGCACTCAGGCCATACGGCATAAGATTTTTGACGCCAGCCAAAGCGTGTCGCTCTCGATCATCGACAACCGTGCACGGTTCTTTGCCATCGACACGCGCTTTAAATTTCTGGCGGTGGCCCTCACCAAAGCTGGCTCTGAAAAGAGCAAGCGTGAGCCCATTACGCTCTTGCACGAACGGGGCACTCCCACGGGGTTGGAGACGACTGGAACGGCCACCATTGGACATGCAGCACTTGCTGCAGTTCGGGACGATTTGAGCCTTCCAGAGGTTCGTAGCGTTGCCGAGTGGAAGCTCTTCTCAAAGATCGCAGAAGCTGGGGTGTCGTGGGAAGAGCCGGGTTGTGGCTGGACGCCGAAGTTCTGTCGTGAAGTCGATATGACCAAGGAGCGCCCTAAGTTCCTGAGTCGCGCCACCCCAGGTGCTCTACCGTTGGTGGAAGGGCGCATGGTGCAGGCACATCGCTTCGGTGTGAAAGGGCATGTGTCTGGCACCGGCCGCAGTGCCTTGTGGGAAGCATTCCCCATCGGAGGCTCGCGCCTCTCGCCTCAATTTTGGATTCGCCCCAGCGACATGCCCCGTTCCAATCAGCACCGTGCGGATGTGCTGCGCGTGGGCTTCTGCGACATTGCAGGTCAAACCAATGAGCGCTCGCTCATGGCCTCGTTGATTCCGGCTGGGGTGGTCTGTGGTAACAAAGTGCCCACGATCCTGTTTCCCGATGACCCTTCGGAAGAGCGGTTGCTGGTGTGGGTGTCCATCGCCAACAGCTTTGCTTTTGACTGGATGCTTCGGCGCGTGCTCACCACCACGGTGAACTACTTCCTGCTGCAAAGCGTGCCCATGCCAAAGCTGGCCAAAGAGGGCTTGCCGTGGAAGAAGCTGGTGAGCGCTGCGCGCGAGCTGCGCACACTCGATGGCGCTGGGGCCACCCGTGAAACCTACGAGCGTATGGCGCAGCTTCGTGGGGAAATTGACGCCGAAGTGGCCGTGGCCTACGGGCTCGATTTAAAGGACATGGAGCTGGCGCTTCAAGACTTCCCGATTTTGGATCGGGGCCAATTGGGACTGCCGGGAGAGGCTAAGTCCACGATTACCCGAGACACCGTTTTGGCCGCTATGGCAAAACGCACAGGAAGTCGGTCTACAGTTTGGTCGCGCCGTGCGGTGGAGGCACGTGCGTTGGGGGCAATGGCTTATGTGCCCTCAGAACTCGCCCTTGGCGGCGAAGAAATCGAAGAAGGTGTGGGGGATAAGAACTATGGCTGAGGCTGCAAGCCAACAGGTTGCGCGATTGGTCTTCAAGGAAATCTTGGACGGGGATCGAAAGAAATTCTTGGCCAAATCGAATAATGATGCCGAAGCAGGAGGAGGTGCGAGAGACCTTCGCTTTGGGTCGGTCGATCAAGTAAAAGATACGTTAAAGCAGTTGTTCCCCGAGGTTGAACAGAAGACAAACAAGGCGGGCAACGCGCAGTTCAAGGGCGCATTCAATTGGATTGACCAGAACGGTGAGCATCAACAAGCAACCGCATTGTTGAAGCCGCCATACCTAAAACGCAACGAATTTCGGATCGCCCAAGTCCACAAGTATGCTTGCTTTCAGGTCCGGCCGATTCCGAAAGCAAGCAAGGGCAATCGGGTCTTGCTGCTACTGATCCAGCGGCACGATGGGTCCGTATGGCCGCACTTTGTTGAAGAGAAATCGTTGCGTACTCCGGACGCTTGGGATGAGTCGGTGAGTAAGCCGCTTCTTGAATGCTTGGACGCCAAACGGGCCAAGAATGTTGCCGCCATGGGATTCATCGATCTTTCAACCTCCAAGAAGTTCTGCAATGGCAAACAATGTGTCTGAGGATTGCAAGCAAACATTGAAGCTCTTGGCGCGATCCAGAAACGTTCTTGTTTCCGGGCCGCCAGGCACAGGGAAGTCAAAGCTTTTGGCTGAGGTTGCGCTTGCCTTCTTGACCCCTCCTGGGCAACAGTCGGACGCCGCTCCGAAACATGACCCAAATAACCCTGTCCCAATTCCGCCAGCCAAGAAGGCCTCAGATGCGTTGACTGAGCATTTTCCTAGCGCGAATAAAACGGATCGCAAGGTCTTTCGCACGGTATTTCACCAAAACTCCAAGTACCGCGATTTCGTATCGGGCATCACGCCTGCTGTGAACAAGCAAGCAGGAGAGCCTGACTTCACCATCGTGAAGGGCACGCTGTACCGTGCCAGTGAGCATGCGAAGGGCGCCAATGGCGCTGCACTCTTGATCATCGATGAGATCAACCGAGGGCCAGCAGTGCAGGTCTTTGGTGGTGCCATCGTGGCCATTGAGTCCGACAAACGTCTAGCCTCTGATGGGTCCAAGCGCGCCGAAACACAGTTCTTTGAAATGCTCGATCCCAAGACCGGTGATGTGATCGAGTACGCGTTGCCCCATGACCTCTACATCTTGGCTGCGATGAACCAAGCCGATGCTTCGGTGGAGCCTTTGGATGTGGCCTTCCTGCGCCGTTGGGAGCCTCTGCGTTTGGAGCCCGATGAAGCAGCGCTGCGAACCTTTTATGGGCTTGGCGCCAAGGGCGCTAACCCGTTGCCTGATGCACCTGCCAACGTGGGTGATGCCTTGGAGGCGTCGGTTCGTGCATGGGTGGCAGTCAATGCCCAAATCGCTCTGGGGCGTGGCCCCGATTTTCAGATCGGGCATGGCGTGCTGATGTCGGATGTGAGGCCCCAAACGCTGGCACTTTCTGAGGCTCTTGGCACCCTGTGCGTTGGTTGGGCCAAGGTGCGAGGGCACGTGGAAGAGGTGTTCTTCGGGGACACCCGTGGCATTGCTGCTGCCCTCAATGCACTTGATGGCCCAGCGTTCAATCCGTTCAAGCTCACCGAGATGACCTTTGCCGATGACCTGCGGTTTCGTCTTGAAGGCCCCACGAATTTTGCTGAGGACAACATCTACGCAGCACTGCGGGCATTTGCCAATCCTCGGGGGTAGCGCGTGGCGCACACCCGAACACGGCTGTCCCTTGTTGAGTACGGTGCACCCGTAGACCTGAGCCGTGCGATTGCCGAGGCCATTGGGGTAGATCGCACGAAGGCCAACAGCCTGTTGATGGAGGCTGGGAGTCGTGCTGCGTCGAGCCTTCGGCTCAACTACAACCCCATCAGTGTGGATGCCAAAGGCGCACGGGCCATTGATTTTGCAGGCCTCATCCGCCTGGCACCTTCACTGGAATTGGAAGTCGCGCCCAAATTTTTGGGACTCGATGACACCGATGCCGCGTGGCGCGAGGACTTCTTTTTTCTCTCCACGCTTTCAAGGCATGGGCGCCTATTGGCCTCTGAACGACTCTCGGCCTCAGGAGGCACACCACGGGACCTCTCCACGTTGGTGGCGCGTTCCATCACGAGCATGTACGAGGCCCGAAAGCGGCGCCCTCTGCGCAGCTATCGCAGGGTACGTGAGGCAGACTTTTTCATTGATGGGGACCCCGACCCGGTGGACCTCATTTTTCCGTCTCCCGATGGCTTTGAGCAAGAGCTCATCCGCTTTGACCGCAAGAACGGTTGGAACGGGGACGTCGTGGCGGCGGCCAAGGAGCTGCTGCCTGAGGTGAGCGACCCATCGGCTGCAAGTTCCTTGGTGCGCTTGATCGAAGACCTCTCGCCCCAAAACGCCCCTGCCAATCGTCGCAAACCCATTCCTGCAAGGCACAGAGCGTGGAAGCCACTGCATGAGCTCTCCATTGATGTGCTTGGAGGCTTGGGCCTCAACTACAAGCAGGGTCAGGCGCATGCACCGGGCTATTTGGTCGATACGTGGCGCGTGTGGGAAGACCTGTTGACGGTCGCTGCTCGATTGGGCTTTGGTCGCAATGCAGTAGTGCCTCAACGAGGCTACCCCTTGGGCACCAAGACCAAGATCAGCACCTGTGCTGTGAGCAAGCTTTCGGTGTATCCAGACTGCGTGATTGAGCCCGAAGGCACACGCCCAAGGATGCTGCTGGATGCCAAGTACAAGGGCCACGTGGAGAAGGGGCAGCTTCGCATTAGTGAGGCAGACATCTACGAAGCTTTAGCCTTCTCGAAAGCCACCGGATGCAACTTGGTGGCACTTGCCTATCCGGCGCAGCCAGGAGATGCCCCGCAGCCTGTGGGCACCTGCACGGTCTTTGAAAAGGCTGTGGTCGATGCGGTTCAGATCGTGGGCATCCAGATCGAGAGCCGTTTGATTTCCAAGACGGGCGCTCTCAGGGTGTTCGCCGCCAACATGGCTGCTGGGGTGGCAGCAGCCTTTGCCTGACCCGATTTGAGGACCCGCTGTGAGCCTGGCGCGGCGTTCAGTTCGGCATAGCCCGCGGCGCGGTGCTCGCCGGTGCGGATGTTCACCCCGTGGTAGTCGGCGGGCAGCCCCTTGAGGGCCAGCGCGATGCGCACCCGGTACGAGGTGGAGCTGTTGAAGAAGCTGTAGAGCTGCACGGCGGGCTCCACGGCGTCAGACCACGTCCACCCGCAGCTCGCCCAGGCGTTCCACGCCCACGACCATGCGGTCGCCGCGCACCACCGGGCCCACGCCCTCGGGCGTGCCGGTGTAGATCAGGTCGCCCGCCTCCAGGCGAAACCAGGTGGAGAGGTCGGCGATGGTCTCGGCCACCGACCAGATCAGGTGCGACACATCGCTGCGCTGGCGGTCCGCGCCGTTCACGGTGAGCCAGATGCCGGCCTGCTCAAAGTGGCCCACGTCGCTGGCGCGGTGGATGGGCCCGATGGGCGCGGAGGCATCGAAGGCCTTGCCGATCTCCCAGGGCCGGCCCATCTGGCGCATTTCCATCTGCCGGTCGCGGCGGGTCATGTCCAGGCCCACGGCATAGCCCCAGGCGTGCTGCAGCGCGTTCTCGCGGGCGATGTCGCTGCCCGCTTTGCCGATGGCCACGACCAGTTCCGCCTCGTAGTGGAAGTTGTCCGTGCGCGAGGGGTAGGCACCCTGCCCTTCCACGATGAAGCGCAGCGCCGACTGCGTGTGGCGGTGGCTGGGCGCCACCTCGCCGGGCAGGATGAGCTGCAGCCCCGCATACAGCGTGGAGGTGATGCTCGCGCGGCCGGGCAGGCCGGGGTTCTCCAAGATGAGCACGCGGCGCACCGCCTCCTCGGCGCTGATGACGTCGCCGGCCTGCATCACCAGCGGGCGCACGTCCTCGTATTTCCAGAAGGCGGGCACGGCCCGCGGGCGGGGTTCGCGCGGCACCAGGCTGTGCAGCGATTCCCAGAGCGGGGCCATGCCGTGGCGGGCGATGTGGTCGTAGTAGGCCTGCCGGTCGGCGGATGCGGCGGCAGGCGGCGATGCCAGGGTGGGCGTGTCCATGGGTTGTCTCCTGTGTCTGCGGCCAGCCATGCCAAAGCGCTCGAATGCGCGTTGCCAGCCGGTCCATGGGGCGGATTATTCGAACCCGTCGATAGTCCGTAAAATCATTTATTGGTCTTATCCATAATCTTTTGGATATACCTTCAACACCACCGACGACCCCATGGACTGGACCCACCGCCTGCGCCTGCGCCTGCGCCTGCGACAGCTGCAGATGCTTTTGAGCCTGGCGCAAACCGGCAACATGAGCCAGTCGGCGCAGTTGCTCCACACCGCGCAGCCCGCGCTCTCCAAGTGGCTCAAGGAACTGGAGGAGGACCTGGGCATGGTGCTGTTCGAGCGCCATGCGCGCGGGCTCAAGCCCACGCCCCAGGGCGAGGCGCTGATCGCCCACGCCCGGCGCATCGAGGCCCACCTGGACAGCGCCCGCGACGACATGCAGGCCCTGCGCGACGGCGGCAGCGGGCTGGTGGCGGTGGGCACCTCGGGTGCGTCGGCGTCCGACGTGGTGCCCATGGCGGTGCTGCGCCTGCTGGAGTGGCTGCCGCGCGCACAGATCCGGCTGGCCGAAAGCACCATGAACGTGCTCATGCAGCAGCTGGCCCATGGCGAGCTGGACGTGGTGGTGGGCCGCTCCGCGCCCGAACTGCACGACACCCACATCCACACCGAGATGCTGTACATGGAGCCCATCCATTTGGTGGCGCGCCCGCAGCACCCGCTGCTGCGGCAGGAGCGCGCGCTGGAATGGGGCGATCTCATGGCCTACCGCTGGCTCGTCTGGCCGCGCGGCACGCCGATCCGCAATGCGCTGGAAGGCGCGCTGGCAACCGCCGGGCATGCGCTTCCGCAGGGCAGCGTGGAATCCAACTCCGTCACGCTCAACCTCACGCTGCTGGGCCACAGCGACATGATCGGCATGGCCTCGCACCGCGCGGCGCTGCGGTTTTCACACATGGGCGCACTGCGCGTGCTGCCGGTGCGGCTGTCGGGCTTCGGCTCGGTATCGATGTACTGGCGCGAGAACACCACCGACCGGGCGGCGGTGGCCAGCATGCTGCGCGCCCTGCGCGAGGCCGCGGCACCCGCCTCCTGACCGCACGCACGGCGTGCAGGCCCGTGCCAATGGGGGCACCATGGCGGCCTGGGCGCACGGTGCGCCCCCACGCGCAGGAGACGACCCCATGGCCCAGGCCACCCACGCAGTTTTCAACCAGTTTTCCGAACGCACCGACTACGACCTGCTCGCCACCGATGCCGCGCTGCAGGACGGGCTGCGCCGCACGGGTGCGCAAGGCGCCCTGCCCGCCCTGGGCGCCTACGCACGGCAACTCGGCACGGCCGCGACAGGGGCCCTGGCCGAACAGGCCAACCGCCACACGCCGCAACTGCACCGCTTCGACAACCGGGGCCGACGCATCGACCGGGTCGAGTTCCATCCCGCGTGGGACGCGCTCATGGCGCTCTACCGCGCGCAGGGCCTGGTCTCCATGCCCTTCGACAGCGACCGGCCCGGCCGATGGGCCGCCTGGGCCGCGGGCTTTTACCTGCACGGCCAGGTCGAGCAAGGCACCCTGTGCCCCGCCACCATGACGCAGGCCGCGATCCCGCTACTGCGCAAGGAGCCCGTGCTCTGGGCGCAGCTGGCGGACAAGCTCCACAGCCGCACCCACGACCCGCGCGACCGGCCCGCGCAGGAAAAATCCAGCGTCTGGCTGGGCATGGGCATGACCGAAAAGCAGGGCGGCTCCGACGTGCGAGCCAACACCACCGTGGCCACGCCCGTCGGCGCGGGCGGGCGCGGCGGCGAATACCGGCTGCAAGGCCACAAGTGGTTCTTCTCCACCCCGCAGAGCGACGCGCACCTGGTGGTGGCGCGCACCGGCGAGGGCGGCCCCTTTGCCTGCTTCTACGTGCCGCGCTGGCGGCCCGACGGCACGCTCAACGCGGTACACGTGCAGCGCCTGAAGGACAAGGTGGGCAACCGCAGCAACGCCAGCGGCGAGGTGGAATTCGACGGCGCCTGGGGCCTGCTGATGGGCGAGGAAGGCCGGGGCATTCCCACCATCATCGAGATGGCCACGTATACGCGCCTGAACTGCGTGGCCGGCAGCGCCGCCATCCTGCGCCAGGCCACCGTGCAGGCCATCGCCTATGCCCGCCAGCGCCACGCCTTCGGCCGGGCCCTGGCCGAGCAGCCGCTGATGCGCGCCGTGCTGGCCGACCTGGCGCTGGAGAGCGAGGCCGCGCTGGCGCTGCTGATGCGCCTGGCCGAGGCCTTCGAACGCGACGACGACGGCACCGCCAGCGCGGTCGACCGCGCCTGGAAGCGCGTGATGACGCCCGCTGCCAAGTTCTGGGTCTGCAAGCGTGGCGTGGAGTCGGCCGGCGAGGCCATGGAGGTCTTCGGCGGCAACGGCTACGTGCAGGACGGCGTGATGGCGCGCCTCTTTCTCGAATCGCCCGTCAACTCGATCTGGGAAGGCTCGGGCAACGTGATGTGCCTGGACGTGCTGCGCGCCCTGGCGCGCGAGCCCGAGGCCGCGTCAGCGCTGCTGCAGGACTTCGCCGACGCCGCGGCCGGGGAGCCGCGCATCCTCGACGCGCTCCGGCCGCTCCAAGGCCTGCTGGCCCTCCCGCCCGAAGAGCGGGAGCCCCTGGGTCGCCAGCTCGTGCAGCGCCTGGTGCTGGTGGCGCAAGCCTGCCTGCTGCGCCGCCATGCGCCGCAGGCGGTGGCGGATGCGTTCATTGCCACCCGGCTGGAGGACGGCGGCGCAGGCCGCGTCGTGGGCGCCATCGACACCCGAGCGATGGACACCGGGGCGATTCTGGAACGGGCGTTTCCGGCGTGATCCGCCCGGCGGCGCCCTTCGCGCCATGGCGCGGGGCTTCGCGCGGCCGCCTGGCGAGCGGCCAGGGCTGCCGCACCATGCGGCGGCATCCGCCACGGCCCGCCGTTGGCCCCTGCGCCACCCGTCCGCAAAGCGCCCCATGCATCCCATCCCCACACGCCCCTCTTCCCCGTCAGCGCGACCGAACGTTTCCGGCGAACCCGCGGCACCCGAGGCTCCAGGCCGCTCGCCTTCGCGTTCGCCATCGCCCCACCTGCGGCACGGCACGCTGTCCTCCCGACCGGCCACGCCCGCGTCGCCGGGCACGCCGATGGCGCCACGGCTCACCGAACTTGGCAGGTCCAGCTCCAGCGAACAACTGCAGGCCCTCATGCGGCAGCAAGCCAAAGAGTTCGGCATCGAGATGGATTGGGATTCGAACTCGGATTCGGATTCGGATTCCGACGCAGGCTCCGAGGCAAGCCTCGACGTCATCGTGGACGACAGTGCCCTCCACGCCGCGCGCCAGGACCGGATCGCCGAACTCACGCAGGCCCTGGCACAGGCCCGCACGCCCGAAGCCTTGAACGCCATGGTGGCGCAAGCCGTGCAAACGGCGTGGCAAGCGGCGCAAAGCAGCGCACTGCCCACCGGCGCGGACATCTCCAAGGC
Organism: Acidovorax sp. SUPP3434; assembly: GCF_030159015.1. Taxonomy (NCBI): domain Bacteria; kingdom Pseudomonadati; phylum Pseudomonadota; class Betaproteobacteria; order Burkholderiales; family Comamonadaceae; genus Acidovorax; species Acidovorax sp. SUPP3434. The sequence continues at coordinate 163,697 of NZ_BQXL01000004.1, read as the reverse complement.
GCTTCAACCCACTTACGACCATCGCACCAACGGCTTCATGGAGGCCAAGCAGGCCATCCGGCGCCTGGAGACGGCAGCGAACGCCTGGGAGGCCGCCGTGGAGCACCACCAGGCCGCGCTGTCTGCCCGCGACCTGCTGCTGCCCCATGCGGGCCCCGACGTGCTCGACCACCAGCTGTTGCAATGGGAGGCGGTGGCCTACCGGGTGCGCGCGCAGGAAAAAGCCCTGAGCGGTCTTTTGCTGCCGCTGCAGTTTCCCTATGCGCGAGCCGTTGGCAAGGCCCGCACCCAGAACGAGGCCGCAGGCCGCCTGCGCGAGGCCTGCGCCCTGCGCGAACGCGAGCCCCTGCACGCACTGCCCCCGAATGTGGCGGACATCGACGCGGCGCTCCGCCAGCAGCTGGCGGGCATCGGTCCGTCAATGAAGGACCTTTTGAACAACATCGGCCCCAGTGGTGAATTGAAAAGCACCGCCTCCCGTTCGGCGCCGCCGGGCAGCCAAGCCCGTCAGCCCGAGGCCATGGACGAGGACGGCCTGACGCAGTATGTGCAGTCCTGCGCTGCCCTCGAAGCAGCAGCGCAGGGCTTGCTGGCCGCCTGGGCACACCCGCCCGCTGGACCGATTGCCGAGGCAGGCGAGATTGCCAAGGCCATGCTCAGCCCTCAGGCCCAGGAAACCCGTGCAGCCCTGCGGCGGGAAGCCGCACTGACCAAGGCCATCGATTCCTTGCTGGTCGGGGAGCAAAGGCTGTCAGGCCGAGCCACCGCAGGGCAGGACACCGCGCCACAGGCGCCCTGGCTGGCCACGTTGAAGGTGTTCAACGACCTGAACCTCGCATTGCAACGCGCGGACAATGCCGAGCGCACGCTCCAGGAACATACCGCGCAGTGGAGCGCCGAACAATGCGAGGCCTCGCGGAAGGTCATCGATGAACTGCAAACCCGCATCGCCACCGCCCGGGAGCACGCATCGCAACAAGGCAGCGCAGCCCTGCATCAGACGCTCGACCACCTGATTCAGCAAGGCATTGGCATGCTGCAGGGGACGCGCGGCGAAGCCGGCGACGGCCAGGCCGAAGCCCGGGCCGCGTTGCCCGGCTTGGCCGCGGCGGCGCGGCATGCCCTGGCGGAGCTGAAGCAATCCAGGGTACACCCCCGCATCGCCGCCCCTTCGCTGGAGCAGTGCCGTTGGGTATGCACCGCCGTCGCTCAGGCTTGCGACGACATGGCCCAGGTTCCCGAGACGCTGGCCGAGACGCAGCAACACGCAGCACGCCTGCAGGTGGCCGAGCAACGGGCACGGCAGGCGGCCCAAGGGGCGCTGGCTCCCGCCATGCACCAGCTGGCCTACCTCTGCGAGGCTGCCCGCACGGACACGCTGACTGCGGCGGCTGGCATGCAGGCGCAGGCCGCCCGCCAACTGGAGGCACGGGCCGCCATGGAGGCGCAGGCCGCTGGCAAGCTCCAGGCGCTGCGGGAAGGCGCCCTGCAGGCGGCCATGGCGCCGGTGCTCATGGCGCTGGACCAACGGCCACAGCCTGCCGCCGATGCGCAGACCTCGCCCACCCATCCATGGCCACGCCACGGCGACGTTCTGGATCCGTTGAACCGGGGACTGCGCGCCGCGCGTGACGCGCAGGCCACGCTCGACGGCCATATCGCGTCGTGGAGCGACGAGCAGCGCCAGGAGTCGAGCGAGGCCATCGGCGCACTGAAAACCCGTATCGCCGCTGGTGGCAAGGCCGCGCTCGAAGGCGCGATTTCCGACCTGCACCGGGCTTTCGGGACGATCTGGCGCGCCGGGGCGCAAATGCTGTCGGCAGAGCCAGCGGATGGGCCGGAAACCGCCTTGGCGCACTCGCTGGCCCACCAGGCCCTGGACGCGGCCCAGGGCTTCCACGGCGCGCTCCAAATTCCTCTTGAGGGCACGCCCCTGCTGGAGCACCAGGTGGTCGCGTTCTTCGCCAAGGCCTTCGGCCCCCTGTCCAAAGCCGGGGAAGGGCTGCGCATGCCGCTGGGCACGCCGGCCGAGGCGTTGGCGCGCGCCGCCGTGCTGGAAACCGCCGCCAAGCAGGCACGGGAAGCCGCGCAAACCGGATTGACGGCCCCCCTGCAGCAGTGGGCTCTCTGGTGCGAAGGCCTGCGCACGGATGCCATCGGCGCGGCCGTGCTCCACGACATGAAGGCGATCGATGCCCTGTGCGAAGCCAGCGACGAGGCCCTTTCCGCTGCGGTGTGGCAGCTCAGCGATCGCCTTCTCGCAACGCATGAACTGGTTTTCGACCTGCCTTTCCAGGTCACGGCCGAGGGCTTGTTGACTGTGGCAACTCCCGCGGCGGCGCCTGCCCTGCCGACGGCTGAGGAAGACCTGGACATGGCGAAGAACGCAGCCGCCATCGCGCAGCGTGCCACCGAACTGCGCGCCAGCCTGCCGAAAACGGTGCCGCCCGGTGCCCTGCCGGAGATGGCGCGGGACTACCAGTCCTCCCGCAACCGGCTCAGCGAGATGGCCTACGCGGCCCGGGTGGCATCCGGTCTGCTGCCGCTCTTTCATGAGGCCTCGCAAGCCATCGCCCAGGCCTCCGTGGCCGAACGGCCCCGCGTGGCCAAGCAGTTCGCCAACGCCGTACTGTCCTTCCACCAGGATGCGACCGACGCCCTGAGCGATTACCTGGAAGCCAGCCTGCGCCTGCAATCGCGCAGCGACCGCCAGTCGGCCGCCATCGACGGCGCGAATGTGCGCCAGAGCGAACGGCTGGTGACGCTGATGCAGCGCAGCCTGGAAGGTCTGGGCCATCTCCTGGAGTGCCGGAAGATGGCGATCGACATCCATGCCCGACAGGCCAGCAGGCACCGCGACGTCAGGGATGGCCTGATGACCATCACCGACCGGTATGAACGGGCGACCCAGAAAATCGACGACAGCATGGAGCACCTGGCGCAGCGGCTGGACTTGGAAAGCCAACTCCCGGACTATGCCGACATCGCGAACGCGGAGAAAGCCAATGTCATGGGCGCGTTCGGCATGCTGATATGGCGGGGCAAATTCGAAAGCAGCATCGTTCAGGCCCAGCTGGCGTCCGATTGGCTGGCGAGGTTCCTGGGGCCGGACCAGCCGCTGCGCACGGCCTCGGACCTGACCGGCTGCACCGAGTTGATCGACTTGCTCCACCGCAGCCTGTCCGAGCAGAACACCTTCGCCCTCAAGCAGGTGCGCGACGACAGCAACACGCATCTGGTGCGGCAGATGCTCAAGGTCTCGCTGGATGGCATGCAACGGCTCAAGACCTTCGAAGCCCGGATCGGCGTTCTGAGACAGGCGCTGGCCACCACCGCCGCCACAGCCTCCTCCAGTGCCGTACCGCAGAAGACACGCCAACGCCGCAGACGCTGACGCTGACGGGAGACCGGTGGGCGTTGCCTTCGCCTTCCATGATTTGCTACAAATTTAATAGCATCACAGGCATGTGATATCCCGGCATACCGCTGTTTTCGCTTGAAACCGGATTCGCCGGCCATTTCACGATGGACGAGGGCGCGCCAGCGGTCGTTCCGGCACCACCGCCAGGGAGAGGGCTCACCCCGGCACGCCGCCCCAGCGCTGCAGCAGCAACGCATCCTCGGCTGCGCGCTGGCGTTGCATGAACTCGGCGGCGGCCTCGTTGTAGGCCACGCGCTCCTGCACGTGGGCATCGCCATCGCGTGGCAGATCGCGGTCATGGAACGGGTCTTCGTCGAAAGCCGCTTCGAGTGCGGCGAACGGCTCGCGATGCAGGTGCCGCATGCCGACGCGCCACGTTTCGTTGGACAGCAGGTAGGCCGTGAGTTGCCGGTCGTCGCCTTCGGCGTCCATCACCCCCGCGGCCAGGGCCGACAGGTCGCCGGGCGTTAGCACGCTTTGCGTGGCATAGGTCATTTCGGAAGGCACGCTGCCCGGCAGCACCAGCAGGGCCTTCAGGCTGACCTTGGCGTGCAGCATGGTCTCCAGGGGTTCCCTGCGCAACTGCCGCTCCATCTCCTCGGGAATGCCGGGTGTTTCCAGCGCCTGGCGGATGAAGTGGTGCACGGCCGTCTCCAACGCTCCCAGCCGGAACTGCTGCCGCGCCCAGCTGTCCAGCCCCGCCGCGTCGATGCGGCCCTCTTGCACCGCCTGGGCCATCTGGTGGTTGCGCACCGCGAGGACGATGGCGGAAAAGCCTTCGGCCACGTTGTCGCCGCACGATCCGAGCGCGTTCTCGGCCATGGCCAGCACCCGCGCCCGGAGCGGGCCGTCGCGGGCGATGGCCCGAATCACCTGCACCCCTTCCTGCAGGACGGTGGCGCCCGGCCCGTGGGCTTTCTGCAGCGCCAGGGTGGACGGCAGCCTTCGTTCCAGCAAATGGGCGAACGCGGGCGCGTTTTCCTCCCCATCGAAGGCCTCCTGGGCTTCCAGCCAGAGCGAGAAGGGTTCCCACAGCTCGGATCGAAGGTGGGGTGGCGTGGCTTTGTGCAGGGCCCCGGCACCGATTGCCCGGTAGCCCCGCTCCGCGAGGGCCACGATGCCCTCCCGGGACAGCCGTTCGGCATGGTCCGGTGTGAGCGTGGCGCCGTTCTCGCCATGGGCCTGCAAGGCACATGCGGCCGCATCGCGCAGGGGCTGCGCGAGCGATTCGTCACCGATCACCCGCAGGAGCTGGTTGAACGCCGCGCGGTACTCCGGCCCCCGCATGCGGCCCTCCCCGTCGCGGGCCGCCACCCCACCATCGATCGGGGCGCAGGCCCGCAGCAGAGACAGGACCCGCTGGCCGGCCTGGGCCAGGCGCCCGGCATCGTGGCGGATCTCGCGGCGGGCTCGCAGTTGCGCCTTCAAAACCGACATCCACAGGTTCATCTCCGGGGAGGGCGCCTGCAGGTCGGGGTGCTTTCGCCAGTGCGCTTCCAGAGTTTGCGCGAGAAGCGCGCGCTGCGCGGGGGCCAGTGCCTTGGCGTGCAGATACTGGGCGGAGGCAGGCGCTTGCAGCCAGTCCGCCCATGCCGGCAAGGGCACGGCAGGCGCCTCGGCCGCCGGGCCCGGGGCGGACGCTGCGGCCGGCACGGGCGTGGCTGGTGCGCCGTGCGCGGCCCCGCCTGCGGCAGGCGCGGGCGGGATTCCCAGCAACTCCCCCAGCGTGCGGCGCACGGGGGGCGCGGGCATCGGCGCGGTGGCGGCGGCCCCTGGTGCCGAAGGGGGCCGCGCCGCCATGGCCCCCAGCGGCATTCCCAACAGCGATCCGAGCGTGTGCCTCTCCGGCGGGGCGACCGGCGCGGCCACGTGATCGGCCGGCCTCTGCGGTGGCAGCGCGGCCGGCACGGACAGCGCACGGGAAGGGCCGGACAGGGGCATGGCGCAACGCGGAGTGAAGAACGCCGACATGCTGCCCCGAACCCGAACCCAGGGTCGCCCACCCTCCGAAGAGGGTGCGCTGGAGGCGAACCGGCCGGCCGGCGCCGCCGGTGGGTTGGCGTTGTCATGGCCGGTGCGCGGTCCGGCACGCGCCACAATGGCGGCCATGCTCACGCTCCAAACCATCCAGGATGCCGCCGCCCGCCTGCGCGGCCATGTGCTCGACACGCCGTGCGTGGAATCCAAGACGCTCTCGCAGATCGTGGGCGCCCAGGTGTTCCTCAAGTTCGAGAATCTGCAGTTCACCGCCTCCTTCAAGGAGCGCGGCGCCTGCAACAAGCTCAGCCAGCTGTCGCCCGAAGAGCAGCAGCGCGGCGTGATCGCGATGAGCGCCGGCAACCATGCCCAGGGCGTGGCCTACCACGCGCAGCGCCTGGGCCTGCGCGCCGTGATCGTGATGCCGCGCTTCACGCCGGGCGTGAAGGTGGAGCGCACGCGCGGCTTCGGTGCCGAGGTGGTGCTGCACGGCGACACGCTGGAGGAAGCCCGCGCCCACGCCTATGCACTGGCCGAGGAGCGCGGCCTGACCTTCGTGCACCCCTACGACGACGAGGCCGTGGCTGCCGGCCAGGGCACGCTGGGCCTGGAGATGCTGCAGGCCGTGCCGGACCTGGACACCCTGGTCATCGCGGTGGGCGGCGGCGGACTGATCTCCGGCGTGGCGACGGCGGCCAAGGCGATCCGCCCCGGCATCGAGATCGTGGGCGTGCAGACCGCGCGCTTTCCGGCCATGGTCAATGCCATCAAGGGCACGCAGCATCCGCAGGGCACCTCCACCATCGCCGAGGGCATCGCCGTGGGCACGCCGGGCACGCTCACCCGCGAAGTGATCGCGCGGCTGGTGGACGACCTGGTGCTGGTGCAGGAGGGCGACATCGAGCAGGCTGTGCTCATGCTGCTGGAAATCGAAAAAACGCTGGTCGAGGGGGCCGGCGCCGCGGGCCTGGCGGCGCTCGTGCGCTACCCGGAACGCTTTCAGGGCAAGAAGGTGGGCCTGGTGCTGTGCGGGGGCAACATCGACCCGCTGCTGCTGGCCGCCATCATCGAGCGCGGCATGGTGCGCTCCGGGCGGCTGGCCCGCATCAAGGTCAGCGCGCGCGACATTCCGGGCGTGCTGGCCCGCATCACCGCCACCGTGGCCGAAGCCGGCGCCAACATCGAGGAGGTGCACCACCAGCGGGCCTTCACCATGCTGGCCGCCCAGAACGTGGAGATCGAACTCGTGCTGCAGACGCGCGGCAAGGCGCACGTGCAGCAGGTGCTGGAGCAATTGCGCGCGGCCCACATGGAGGCCGACCTGATCTGAGGCACCGAAAGGCGTCCGCTCCGGGCCGCGGGTTTTTTGTAGGAGAAACGCGTTTTTTTGCCGAAATTCCCCGCCGAATACACGGCGTTGCATGGGATGGCGCACGGTTTTCGGCACACTGCTGGCCCATGCAGCAACCAAAACGACGCCATTTCCTGCGCACCCTCGGCCGAGGCGCCGCCCTGGCCTCGGCCGGGACCCTCGGCCTGAACTGGACCCAGGCCTTCGCCACGCTCAAGCCCCTGGGCAAGCCGCAGCCCTTCGATTTCGCCGCGCTCAAGGGACAGGCCCGCGCCCTCGCAGCCAAGGCTTACGAGCCGTACAAGGGCACCCTGCCCCCCTCGGTCACGTCGCTCGACTGGGACCAGTACCAGTCCATGCAGTTCCGGCCCGACCACTCCCTTTGGGCCGACGAGAAGCTGCGCTTCCAGGCCAAATTCTTCCACCTGGGCCTGTTCTTCAAGAAGCCCGTGCACATGTACGAACTGGCCAACGGCCAGGCGCAGGAGCTGGCCTATGACCCGGCCATGTTCGACTATGGCAAGAGCGGCCTCAAGGCCGGCGATCTGCCCGCCGATCTGGGCTTTGCGGGCTTTCGCCTGAACTTCCACACCGACCCCGTGCGCGACGTGGCGGCCTTCCTGGGCGCCAGCTACTTCCGGGCCGTGGGCGGCGAGTGGCAGTACGGCCTGTCGGCGCGGGGCCTGGCCATCGACACCGGCATGCAGCGGCCGGAAGAGTTTCCGGACTTCACCGCGTTCTACCTGGAGCGGCCGGCCCCGGGCTCCAACACCGTGGTCGTTCTCGCCCTGCTCGACTCCCCCAGCGTGGCCGGTGCCTACCGCTTCGCGATCACGCCGGGCGACACGCAGGTGATGGAGATCGACGCCGCGCTGTACCCGCGCAAGGAAATCGAGCGCATCGGCATCGCCCCCTGCACCAGCATGTTCCAGCACGGCGAGAACGACCACCGGATGGCCAACGACTGGCGTCCGGAAATCCACGACTCCGACGGCCTGTCCATGTGGCGCGGCAACGGCGAATGGGTGTGGCGCCCACTCACCAATCCGCCGAACCTGCAGTTCAACGCCTTTGCCGACCAGAACCCGCGCGGTTTCGGTTTGCTGCAGCGCGACCGCAACTTCGACCACTACCAGGACGACGGCGTGTTCTACGAGCGCCGGCCCTCGCTGTGGGTGGAGCCCAAGGCCGACTGGGGCGCGGGCTCGATCCAGTTGGTGGAGATTCCCACCATCGACGAGACCTTCGACAACATCGTGGCGTTCTGGAACCCCGAGCGCAAGCCGAAGGCGGGCGAAGAGCTGCTGGTGGGCTACCGCCTGTACTGGGGCGCGCACCCACCGGCCCGGCCCGCGCTGGCCAGCTGCGTGGCCACGCGCACGGGCCTGGGCGGCGTGGTGGGCCAGCCGCGCAAGTATTTTTCGTGGCGCTTCGCGGTCGACTTCGCGGGCGAGAACCTCGTGGCCCTCGGCCGCGATGCCAAGGTGGAGCCCGTGATCACGGTGAGCCGCGGCAAGGTCGAGATCACGTCGGCCCGCCCGCTGGACGCCGTGAACGGCTGGCGCGCGATGTTCGACATCCGGCCCGAGGACGACAGCACCGAACCCATCACCATCCGCCTGTTCCTGCGCGTGGGCAAGGAGCCCATCACCGAAACGTGGCTCTACCAGTGGGTGCCGCCGGCCCCTGCGGACCGCAAGCTGGTGTGACACCCGTCGAAACCCTGTGGTGGCCGCCCGGCGGCTGCCGCTAGAATTTCATCACTTTTTGAGGCAGCCACCAGGAGAACCCATGGCCCACGACACGACCACCACCCCGCACGTTGGCGAACACCACCATGCCCCCGATGGCGTCGAAGCCGTGGTCCCGCTCATGCCCATCGTGCTGCCCGTGGTGGGCGGTGTGCTGATGTTCCTGCTGGCCTTCATCGCCATCTACATGGCCTGAGCGCCGGCCCCTCCCCCTTCGCAGAGCCCCGCGCCGCGGGGCTTTTTTACGCCCACGTCCTTCAAAGGAACACACCATGAGAGCCGGCCACGCCCTGGTCCTTTTTTCCGGTGGACAAGACTCCACCACCTGCCTGGCCTGGGCTCTGACCCACTTCGAGCGGGTGGAAACCATCGGCTTCGACTACGGCCAGCGGCACCACGTGGAGCTTCAGGCACGGCAGGACGTGCTGACCGCGCTGCGCGCCGAGTTCCCGCAATGGGCCGGCCGCATGGGCGAAGACCACATGGTCGATCTCGCGGTGCTGGGCCAGATCAGCGACACCGCGCTCACGCGCGACACCGCCATCCAGATGACCGAGGCCGGGCTGCCCAACACTTTCGTGCCCGGCCGCAACCTGCTTTTCTTCCAGCTCGCCGCCGCGGTGGGCTACCGGCGCGGGCTGCACACGCTGGTGGGCGGCATGTGCGAGACCGATTTTTCGGGCTACCCCGACTGCCGCGACGACACGCTCAAGGCCTTGCAGGTGGCGGTGTCCCTCGGCATGGGGCAGCGCTTCACCTTCGAGACGCCGCTCATGTGGATCGACAAGGCCGCCACCTGGGAGATGGCGCGCCAGTTGGGCGGCGATGCGCTGGTGGACCTGATCGTGCAGCGCTCCCACACCTGCTACCACGGGGTGCGCGACACGCTGCACGCCTGGGGTTACGGCTGCGGCACCTGCCCGGCGTGCGAACTGCGGCGCGCAGGCTACTTTCAGTGGACGGGGCTGCCGCCAGGCCCTTGACGACTGCGGAGATGCGCCACTTTCCGGCCTTCTCCGCACATTCCCTGTGTCCCCACCCGGCGTCGAATGCCTCACGACGCAAGGGTTTTCACCCAGCGCGCGGGCGTTGTTGGTCCGGAGTCGTTCTGCTAGCATCAATTCACTTACCGGCCGGCATGTAAAAAACAGATCGCTCATGGAATCAGGGCGACGCCGCAGAGAAAGAGGAAGACAAATGCAGGGTTTGATGCAATCCGGAGCACTGCTCATCTCCACGTTGCTGGAGCACGCGGCTCGCCACCACGGCGACGTGGAGATCGTCTCGCACGTCGACGCGCACACCAGCCTGCGCACCAGCTGGGGCGAAGTGGGCCGCCGCGCGCGGCGCCTGGCGAGTGCCCTGCACGCCCGCGGTCTGCCGCAAGGCGCGCGGGTCGGCACGCTGGCCTGGAACACGCACCGGCACCTGGAGCTGTACTACGCGGTCTCGGGCATGGGCGCCATCCTGCACACCGTGAACCCGCGCCTGTTCCCCGAGCAGATCAGCTACATCGTCAACCACGCGGCCGACGAGTACCTGTGCTTCGACCCGGACTTCGCGCCGCTCGTGGCCCAGATCGCGCCGCACCTGCCCTCCGTCAGGGCCTACGTGGCCCTGTGCCGGCGCGACCAGTTGCCGGCGGTGGATCTCCCCGCGCCGCTGCTGTGCTACGAAGACCTGGTGGACGCGGGCGACGCCGCTTTCGCCTGGCCCGCGCTGGACGAGAACACCGCCTCGTCGCTCTGCTACACCTCGGGCACCACCGGCCACCCCAAAGGGGTGCTGTACAGCCACCGCTCGACGGTGCTGCATTCGTGGACCGCCTGCGCCACGGACGGCCTGGGGCTGGGCGCGCGCGACAGCGTGCTGCTGGCCGTGCCCATGTTCCACGTGAACGCCTGGGGCATTCCGTATGCCAGCGCCATGAGCGGCGCCAAGCTCGTGCTGCCCGGCCCCAACCTCTCGGGCGAGCGCCTCTTCGCGCTGCTGCGCGACGAACAGTGCACGCTCTCGCTGGGCGTGCCCACGGTGTGGCTGGGCTTCTTCCAGCATGCCGAGGCGTTGCCCGCCGCCGAGCGCGCGGCGCTGCGGCTGCAACGCGTGGTGGTGGGCGGATCGGCCGCGCCGCGCGCCATCATCGAGAAGTTCGACCGACTCTTCGGTGCGTTCGTGATCCAGGCCTGGGGCATGACGGAGACCAGCCCGCTGGCCACCATCGGCAACCTGCTGCCCCGGCATGCCGACCTGCCCGCCGAAGGGCGCCACGCCGTGCAGGCCCGCCAGGGGCGCGCCATCTTCGGCGTGGAGATCGCGGTGTTCGACGCCGAGGGGCGCCAGCGCGCGCAGGACGACCGCACCCCCGGCGACCTCAAGGTGCGCGGGCCCTGGGTGGTGTCGGCCTACTACGGCCAGGAGCCGGACGCGGCCCTGGATGCGGACGGCTGGTTCGCCACGGGCGACGTGGCGCTGATCGACGCCGAGGGCTACGTGCAGATCACCGACCGCTCCAAGGACGTGATCAAGTCCGGCGGCGAATGGATCTCCTCCATCGACCTGGAGAACCTGGCCGTGGGCCACCCCAAGGTCCAGGAGGCCGCGGTGATCGGCGCCTACCACAGCAAGTGGCAGGAGCGCCCCCTGCTCATCGTGGTGCCCAAGGCGGGCGAGTCGGTGAGCGGCGCGGAGATCCTCGACTTCATGAAGGACCGCATCGCGCGCTGGTGGATGCCCGACGACGTGGTGTTCATCGACGCGCTGCCCCACACCGCCACCGGCAAGCTGCAAAAGACGCGGCTGCGCGAATTGTTCCGCGACCACCGCCTGCCCACCGACGCGGCCTGACTCCACGCCCCGCGGCCCCTGCCGGCCGCTGGCATCACACACCCCGCGGACGGCGGGGCCCTGGATGCATCCGTCCCGACCGAAGACACGCACACACCAAGGAGACACACCCATGCCATTGCCCAGCCCCCGCCTCGCCCTTGCCGCCCTGGCCCTCGCCTGCGGCGCAGCGGCCCATGCCCAGATCAGCGACGATGTGGTGCGCATCGGCGTCATGGCCGACCAGACCGGCCCCTACTCGGGCAACGGCGGCCCCTGCTCCACGCTGGCCGTGCGCATGGCCGCGGAGGACTTCGGCGGCGCCGTGCTCGGCAAGCCCGTCGAGGTGGTCGTGGCCGACGACCAGAACAAGCCCGACGTGGGCTTGAATATCGCCCGCAAGTGGCTCGACACCGAGAAGGTGGACACCATCGTCGGCGGCTCGGCCTCGTCGATCGCGCTGGGCATCTCCAGCCTGCTCAAGGAACGCAAGAAGCCTTACCTGATCGCGGGCACGGTGAGCGCGGAGCTGACCAACAAGTCCTGCTCGCCGATGAACTTCCAGTTCCTCACCGACACCTATGCGCTGCCCAAGGCCGGCGTGCAGAGCCTGATGAAGCAGGGCATCAAAAGCTTCTATTTCATCACCGTGGACTACGCCTTCGGCCAGGCCTACCAGGACGATGCGACGCGCTTCATCCAGGCCGCCGGTGGCAAGGTGGTGGGCTCGGTCAAGCACCCCCTGGGCGCCACCGATTTCTCGTCGTACCTGCTGCAGGCGCAGTCCAGCGGCGCGCAGGCCATCGTGATCCTGAACGCGGGACTCGATCTGTCGAATGCCCTCAAGCAGGCCGCGGAATACAAGATCACGCGCGGCGGCCAGGTGGTGACGGTGTTCGGCATGACGATCAACAGCGTCTCGGCCATGGGACTGGACGTGGCCCAGGGCCTGCAGCTGACGCTGCCGTTCTACTGGGACCGCGACGAGGCCTCGCGCGCCTGGGCCAAGCGCTTCATGGCGCGCAACAAGGGCGTGGTGCCCACCTACATCCACGCGGGCGCCTACAGCGCCGCCTGGCACTACCTGCAGGCCGTGAAGGCCGCGGGCACCGACGACGGCGCCAAGGTCGCGGCCAAGATGCGCGAGCTGCCCATCAACGACTTCTTCTCCAAGGACGTGAAGATCCGCGAGGACGGCCAGGCGCTGCGCCCGGTGTACGCCATACAGGTCAAGAAGCCCGCCGAGTCCAAGGGCCCCAACGACTTCTACACGGTGCGCGGCGAGATCCCGCCCGAGCAGACCTGGCGCCCGCTGTCCGAGAGCAGCTGCGACTACATCAAGGCCGCCGCCAAGTAGGCGCGCGCCCGGCCGATACGCAGCCCGAGCCCCACCATGGACCTCCGGATCGACATCCTGGCCCCGCAGCGGGACCTGCTGGGCGAATGCCCGCTGTGGGACGCGCGCACCCAGTCGCTCTACTGGATCGACGGGCGCGCCGGCATCGTGCGGCGCCACACGCCGGCCACTGGGGCCGGCGCGCAGTGGCAACTGCCCCAGCACATCGGCGCGATCGCACTGTGCGACAGCGGCCGGCTGCTGCTGGCGCTGGAAGACGATTTCCAGTGCCTGGACCCGGACACGGGCACCCTCTCGACCCTGGGCGTGCGGGTGGCGCACGGTGCCGACCGGATGCGCCTGAACGACGGCCGCACCGACCGCAACGGGCGCTTCGTGGTGGGCTCGATGACGCTGGGCCGCATGGCGCCCGAGGGCGCGCTCTACCAGCTCGGCGCGAACGGCGTGCGCACGCTGGACACGGGCATCCACGTGGCCAACGGCACCTGCTTCAGCCCCGACGGGCGCTGGCTGTACTTTGCCGACAGCCCCACCCACCAGGTGCGCCGCTACGCCTACGACCCCGCCACGGGCGGCATCGGACCGGCCGAGGTGCTGGTGGACACGCGCGCACTGGGCTCCGTGCCCGATGGCGCCACCGTGGACGCCGAGGGCTGCCTGTGGGTGGCGCTGGTGCAGAACGGCCAGCTCGCGCGCTTCACGCCCGACGGGCGGCTGGAGCGCCGCATCCAGCTGCCCGTGACCTTCGTGACCTGCCCCTGCTTCGGCGGGCCCGGGCTGGACGTGATCTACCTCACCTCCATCCGCGACAGCGGCAACCTGCTGCGCAGCGACCACCCGGACGCGGGCGCCGTGTTCGCCATCCATGGCACGGGCGTGCACGGGCTGGAGGAAGCCCGCTTCGCCGATTCCCCTTCTTCCGCTTCTCCGAAAAGGACTTCTCCATGACGACCCGACGTTTCGAGGGCAAGGTCGCCCTCATCACCGGCGGTGCGCGCGGCATCGGCCGTGCCATCGCCGATGCCATGGCGGCCGAAGGCGCCGCCGTCGGCATCCTGGACCGCGCCGAGGACATGGCGCACGAGGCCGCCGAGCAGTTGCAGGCGCAGGGGCTGCAGGCCATGGCCTTCGGCGGCGACGTGGCGCGCCGCGCGAGCTTGAGCGACGCCGTGGGTGCGCTCAAGGAGCGCTTCGGCCGCCTGGACGTGCTCGTGAACAACGCCATCTGGGTGCGGTACGGCCCCATCGACGCCATCACGCCCGAGATGGTCGATCGCATGGTGGGCACGGGCTTCAACTCGGTGGTCTGGGGCATCCAGGTGGGTGCCGAGGCCATGGAGGCCGGCGGCAGCATCGTCAACATCGCCTCGTCGGCCGCCTTTCTGGGCCTGCCCGAGGGCATGCTGTACTGCGGCGTGAAGGCCGGCGTGCTGGGGTTGACCCGCTCGGCCGCCGTGGACCTGGGGCCGCGCGGCATCCGCGTCAACGCCATCTGCCCGGGCTCGGTGCTCACCGAGGGCGTGAAGATCAACGTCGATGCCGAAAAGGCCAAGCTGCGCATCGCCAAGACGCCGATGAAGCGCCTGGGCGAGGTGGAGGACATCGCCAAGGCCGCATGCTTCCTGGCCTCGGACGACGCCAGCTTCGTGACCGGCGAATCGCTGCTCGTGGACGGCGGCGTCACCCATGCCTTCCTCTGAGCCGCCCAACGGCCGCCCCGCCATGGACGCCCCCTTCATCCTCGAAGCCCGCCAGCTCAGCCGGCAGTTCCGTGGCTTCTATGCCGTCAAGGACGTGGACCTGCGGGTGCGCCGGCACTCGGTCCACGCCCTCATCGGGCCCAACGGCGCGGGCAAGACGACCTGCTTCAACCTGCTCACCACCTTCCTGCGGCCTTCCTCGGGCACCGTGGTCTTCAACGGCCGCGACATCTCGCTCAGCGACCCGGCTTCCGTGGCCATGGCGGGCCTGGTGCGATCGTTCCAGATCTCGGCCGTCTTCGGACAGATGACGGTGCTGGAGAACGTGCGCGTGGCGCTGCAGAAGCGCCACGGCGGCACCTTCGCCTTCTGGCGCAACGTGAAGGTCCTGCGCACGCTGGACGCGCGGGCGCTGGAGCTGCTGGAACGCGTGGGCCTCACGCGCTGGCGCGACACGCCTGCCGGCGAACTGCCCTACGGGCGCAAGCGCGCGCTGGAGCTGGCCACCACCATCGCCATGGAGCCCGAGATGATCCTGCTGGACGAGCCCATGGCGGGCCTGGGCCACGAAGACATCGGCCCGGTGGTGGCGCTGATCCGTGAGGCCGCGCGCGGACGCACGGTGCTCATGGTCGAGCACAACATGAAGGTCATCGCCGAGCTGTGCGACCGCGTGACCGTGCTGCAGGCCGGCCAGGTGCTGGCCGAGGGCAGCTATGACGAGGTCTCGCGCGACCCGCGCGTCATCGAAGCCTACGTAGGAGGTGCCCATGCCTGAGACCCCCGACACGCAGCCCCTGCTGCAGGTCCGCGGCCTGCGCGGCTGGTACGGCGAAACCCTGGCGCTGCAAGGCATCGACCTGGACGTGAACGAGGGCGAAGTGGTGTGCCTGCTGGGGCGCAACGGCGCCGGCAAGACCACCACGCTGCGCGCCATCATGGGACTGCTGGGCCGGCGCGAGGGCGGAATCACGCTGCGCGGCCAACCCACCGAGGGCCTGCCGCCCGAGGCCATCGCGCGCCTGGGCGCGGCCTACTGCCCCGAAGAGCGCGGCATCTTCGCCAGCCTCTCGACCGAAGAGAACCTGCTGCTGCCGCCGGTGCTGCTGCCCGGCGGCCTGAGCGTGGCCGAGATCTACACGCTGTTCCCCAACCTGCAGCAGCGCCGGCACAGCCCGGGCACCCGCCTGTCGGGCGGCGAGCAGCAGATGCTGGCCATCGCCCGCATCCTGCGCACGGGCGCCAAGCTGCTGCTGGACGAGCCCACCGAGGGCCTGGCGCCGGTGATCGTCGAGCGCATCGGCGCCACCATCCGCATGCTGCGCGAGCGCGGCTTCACCGTGCTGCTGGTGGAGCAGAACTTCCGCTTCGCCTGCGCGCTGGCCGACCGCTTCTACGTGATCGAGGAAGGCGAGGTGGCGGGCCACTTCCGCCGCGACGAGCTCGACACGCAGCGCGGACACATCGAGTCGCTTCTGGGCCTGTGAGCCCTTCTTCACCCAACGCAGGACGGACAACACGATGGACGGGCTATTCGGAATCCCCTGGGCTGCACTGATCGGGCAGCTTCTGGTCGGGCTCATCAACGGCGCCTTCTATGCCCTGATGAGCCTGGGGCTGTCGATCATCTTCGGACTGCTGCACGTGGTCAATTTCGCCCACGGCGCGCAGTACATGCTGGGCGCTTTCGTGGCGTGGGGGCTGCTCGAATACCTGGGCATCGGCTACTGGCCGGCGCTCGTCATCGCGCCGCTGGTGGTGGCGGGCTTCGGGGTCGTGTTCGAGCGCCTGATGTTGCGCCGGCTGTATGCGCTGGACCATGTGTACGCGCTGCTGCTGACCTTCGGCGTGGCGCTGCTCATGGAGGGCGCCTTCCGCCTGCAGTTCGGCGTGAGCGGCCAACCCTACCCCAACCCGCTGACGGGCGGCATCGACGTGGGCGTGACCTTCCTGCCGCTGTACCGCGTGTGGGTGATCGCCGCGGCGCTGGCGGTCTGCCTGGGCACCTGGTTCTTCATCGAGAAGACCAAGCTGGGCGCGTACCTGCGCGCGGCCAACGAGAACGCCCCGCTGGTGCGCACCTTCGGCATCAACGTTCCGCGCATGCTCATGCTCACCTACGGGCTGGGCGTGGGCCTGGCGGGCCTGAGCGGCGTGATGGCCGCGCCGATCTACCAGGTGAGCCCGCTGATGGGCTCGAACCTGATCATCGTCGTGTTCGCGGTGGTGGTGATCGGCGGCATGGGCTCCATCCTGGGCTCCATCGTCACCGGCTTCGCGCTGGGCGCCATCGAGGGCCTGACCAAAGTCTTCTATCCCGATGGCGCGGGGGTGGTCATCTTCGTGGTGATGATCCTCGTGCTCGCCGTCCGTCCCCATGGCCTCTTCGGCCGTGCCCACTAGGAGTCGCCATGGACCTGCTGAGTCGACGCACCCACAACGCGCTGCTGCTGGCCGCCCTGGCCTGCCTGGCCGCCGCGCCGTTCGTGGTGGATCCCATGTTCCTCATGAAGCTGATGTGCTTCGCGCTGCTGGCGGCATCGGTCAACCTGCTGGTCGGCTACGTCGGCCTGCTGTCGTTCGGCCACGCCATGTTCTACGGCACCGCCGGATACATCACCGCGCACGCGGTTAAGGTCTGGGGTTGGGAGGGCCTGAGCGGCATCGCCCTGGGCGCGGCCGCGGCCGCGGTGCTGGGCCTGCTGACGGGGCTGCTGGCCATCCGCCGCCAGGGCATCTACTTCTCGATGATCACGCTGGCCTTCGCGCAGCTGGTGTACTTCATGGCGCTGCGCCTGCCGTTCACGGGCGGCGAAGACGGCATCCAGAACATCCCGCGTCCCACCGTGCTGGGTCTGTTCTCGCTGGAGAACACGCTGGTGCTGTACTACTTCGTCACGGTGCTCATCGGCGGCGCGTTCTGGCTGATCCACCGGCTGGTGCACTCACCCTTCGGGCAGGTGCTGCGCGCCATCCGCGACAACGAGCCGCGCGCCCAGAGCCTGGGCTACCGCGTCAACCGCTACAAGCTGCTGGCCTTCGTGCTGTCGGCCGCCATCGCGGGCTTCGCGGGCTCGCTCAAGGCGCTGGTGTTCCAGCTCGCCTCGCTGACCGACGTGCACTGGGCCACCTCGGGCGAGGCCCTGCTCATCTGCATCGTGGGCGGCATGCAGACGCTGCTGGGCCCGGTGGTGGGCGCCATGGTCATCGTGACCATGGAGAACTACCTCGCCTCGTTCGCCGAGTGGGTGCTGATCCTGCAGGGCGTGGTGTTCGTCATCGTGGTCATGCTGTTCCGCAAGGGCATCGTCGGCCAGTTCCAGGCCTATCTCGCCAGCCGCCGCCAGCGCGGCGCGGCACCGCTGTAGGGAGACCCCATGCCAGCCCATGCACTTCCCCCCACCTGGCCGGCCACCCCCGGGCTGCTGGCCGGCCGCCTGGCCCTTGTCACGGGTGCGGCCAGCGGCATCGGCCGCGCGGTGGCCGTGGCCTTCGCCCAGGCGGGCGCGCGCGTCATCGTGACCGACCTGCAGGCCGAGCGCTGCGCGGACACGCTGCGCGACGTGCGCGCCGCCGGCACCGAGGGCTGGGCCTGGGCGCTCGACGTGTCCAGCGCCCAGGCCTGCCATGACCTCGCCACGCAGGTGGCGCAGTCGATCGGCGACGTGGACACGCTCGTCAACAACGCGGGGGTGATCATCCGCGAAGGCATCGACAGCCCGCGCGCCGCCGAGAACCTGCGCCGCACGATGGACGTGAACCTCTTCGGGGTGTTCCACACGGTGCACGCCTGGCTGCCCGCGCTGCGGCGCACGCGCGGCTGCATCATCAACCTGGCCTCGGGCGCGGCCTTCATCGCGCAGGGCGGTGCGCTGGGCTACTCGCCCTCGAAGGCGGCGGTGAAGATGTTCACGCAGACCCTGGCGCTCGACCTCGCGCCCGATGGCATCCGCGTCAACGCGCTGGCGCCGGGCGTGATCGACACACCGATGACCGAGGCCACGCGCGCCAACCCCGAGCGGCTCGCGCGCTTCATGCAGCGCATCCCCGCCGGCCGACTGGGCCAGCCGCACGAGCTGGCGGGGCCGGCGGTGTTCTTGGCCTCGGACATGGCGAGCTTCGTCAATGGCGTGACGCTGCCGGTGGACGGCGGCACGCTGGGCGTCTGAGGCAGGCGGGCACGGGCCGCGCGAGCACCCGGAAATCATGGATGTGATGTTGCAGGCCCCACCCGTGCATTTGCTTGATGCGCGCACGGCGCGAACGCATCATTTCCCGCAGGACAGACCGCACGCCGCAAGCGCCAGCGCAGCGCCGGTGGCGACCTGACCCCATCTGAAACCATCCGCGGCACGGACCATGCCGCCCCCCAGAGGAGACAACATGACAACGCAAACCCCGCACGGGAACGCCAACGCTCCCACCCCGCCCCAGCGCATCGACGTCGCCATCGTCGGCGCGGGCTTCGGCGGCATGTACGCCGTGTACAAGTTCCGGGAAATGGGCCTGAAGATCCAGGGCTTCGAGGCCGGCGGCGACGTGGGCGGCGTGTGGTACTGGAACCGCTACCCCGGCGCGCGCGTGGACCTGCCCAGCATCGACTACAGCTTCTCCTTCTCGCCCGAGATCGAGCAGGAGTGGACCTGGTCGGAGCAGTTCGCGGCCCAGCCCGAGCTGCTGCGCTACATCAACTTCGTGGCTGACCGGCTCGACCTGCGCCGGCACATCCAGTTCAACACGCGCGTGACCAGCGCCGTGTGGAGCGAGGAGCGCCAGCTGTGGACGGTGAAGACCGACCGCGGCGCCGTCTACGAGGCTACTTACTGCATCATGGCCACTGGCCCGCTCTCCATCCCCAAGGACCCCGAGATCCCCGGCCTGGAGCGCTTCAAGGGCCGCCTGCTGCGCCCGGCCAGGTGGCCGCACGAGCCCGTGCGCTTCGAAGGCCTGCGCGTGGGCGTGATCGGCACCGGCTCCAGCGGCATCCAGATCGTGCAGGAGGTGGGCAAGGAGGCCGGCGAGCTGTTCGTCTTCCAGCGCACGCCCAGCTTCACCATGCCCATGCGCAACGAAGACCTCACGCCCGAGTACATGGCCGAGGTCAAGCGCCACTACGCCGGCATCCGCGAGTCCGCGCGCAACAGTGCCGTGGGCGGCGTGCGCCCGCAATCCACCCGCGCGTTCTTCAGCGTGACGCCCCGCCAGCGCCAGCAGCTGCTGGAAGATGCCTGGAAGAGCGGCGGCCTGGCCATGCTCGGCACCTTCTGCGACCTGATGACCAACGCCGAAGCCAACGAGCATGTGGCGCAATTCGTGCGCGGCAAGATCGGGGAGGTCGTGAAGGACCCGGTGACGGCCGAGCAACTCAAGCCGCGCGGCTACCCCATCTTCGCGCGCCGTCCCTGCCTGGACTCCAGCTACTACGAGACCTACAACCGCCCCAACGTGCACTTGGTGGACCTGCTGAACGACCCGATCGTGGAGATCACCGAGAAGGGCGTTCGCACGCAGTCCGGCGAGGTCGAGCTGGACATGCTCATCCTGGCCACCGGCTACGACGGCCTGACGGGCGCAATGCTGGCCTTCGACGTGGTTGGCCGCGACGGCCGCACCGTCAACGGCAAGTGGCAGGACGGCGCGCGTTCCTACCTGGGCCTGATGATGGAGGGCTTCCCCAACCTCTTCATGACCACCGGCCCCAACGGCCCCGCCGCGCTGGCCAACATCATCCGCATCAGCGAAAACGACGTGGACTGGATCGCCGCCGCCATGCAGCACATGCAGCGCCAGGGACTGGCCACCATCGAGCCCACCGCCCAGGCTGAGCAGGGCTGGATGGACCTGGTCTACACGCTGTCGCAGCGCTCGCTGCTGCTCAAGGCCAAGACCTGGTATGTGGGCGCCAACGTGAAGGACAAGCCGCAGGGCCTCACGCTGTTCACCGGAGGTTTCGCCAAGTACCGCGAGCACTGCGCGGCCGCTGCGCAGGACGGCTACCGCAACTTCACCTTCCAGCGCCCAACCCTTGCGCGGCCGGCGCCGTACAAGGGCCAGGAAGCCCCGGCCGAAGCAGCGGTGGCGGGCTGACCGCCCGCGCCGCCCTGCCCGATGCGTGCGCTACGCGTGGCCCGGCCCGGGCTGCGGCTGCTCCAGCTGCAGGGCCAGCCGCCGCATGAGCGCGGTGTAGCGCGCCCGGTGGGGCCGCATGCGCTCGATGGTGCCACCCATGCCCAGCACCACGAGGCGGCCCTGCACACGCCAGGACAGCACCACGCCGATGGTGGCGCCACCCAGCAGCGGCAGGTTCTCCAGGTAGAGCGCCTTGCGCAGACGGGCGCCGGCCACCTCGGGGGCGATGGTCTCCAGCGGCACCCGGTCTTCGCGCCCTTGCACGGCAATGTTGGCGCGGTGCACGAGCTTTTCCACCTCCGCATCGGTGCGGTCGGTGAGCAGCAGCCAGCCCACGGCCGAACGGGTCAGCGGGCGCAGGCTGCCCTCGTCGGTGTGAAAGCGGATGGCATGCGTGGACTGGATGACGCGGATGTACTGCACATAGATGTCGTTGAGCATGGCGATGGACACCGTCTCGCCCGTGGCGCCGTGCAGGTCGTGCATCAGTTCGAAGATGCGGCCCTGCCCGAACAGCGCCTGCGAGATCCAGTCACCCAGCGACGTGACGCGCGGCGTGGGGAAGTACAGGCGCTCGGTGCGGTCATAGCGCAGGTAGCCCATGGCGATGAGGTTCTTGAGCAGCACCGTGGTGCTCGACTGGGGGTAGCCCAGCGCCTCGCTGATGCGCTTGAGCGGCAGGGGCGTGCGCACCTGCGAGAAGTATTCCAGCACCTGCAGCACCCGGGTGGCGGACTTCACCGTACTGGCGGGCATGGGAAAGCTCCGGAGACGACGCGGCGGGTGCATGGCATGGCCGGTCCATTGTGCGGCCCCGCGCCACCGCCGGCAGCCCTGCGCGCGACACGGGCCCAGGCCCGCGCGGCATACCGCTCTCCTTCCCGCAAGCCTTCATTCCAACCCTTGAACCCCATGGCACACCTTCCTTTCTCTTCCATCGGCCAGCCCGGCGTTACCACGGCAGCGGAGGCCGCATGAACCGCTGCATCATCACCGGCGCCGCGCGGGGCATCGGCCGCGCCATCGCACTGCGTCTGGCGCGGGACGCGGCGCCCCACGGCGGCGCCCGCATCGCGCTGGCGGACCAGCACCTGGCCGAGCTGGAGCCCCTGGCGGCCGAGATCCGGCAACTGGGCGGCACCGCGCTCGTACTGGGCGGCGACCTGGCCGACGCGGCCTTTCCGGCCCGCCTGTGCGCGCAGGCCGTGAACGCCTTCGGGGGCCTGGACGCCGTGGTCAGTAACGCGGGTTTCGCGGCACCGGGCCCCCTGGCCACGTACGACCCCGCCACCTGGGACCGCGTCTTCGCCGTCAACACGCGCGCGCCGCTGCTGCTGGCCCAGGCCGCCTACCCGGCGCTGAAAGCCGCGCGTGGCACCGTGCTGTTCATCACATCGATCTCGGGCAGCCATGCCACGCCGCCGCTGGGCGCCTACAGCGCCAGCAAGGCCGCCGCGCTCATGCTGATGCGCCAGATGGCCGCCGAGTGGGGCCCCGAGGGCATCCGCGTGAACGCGCTCTCGCCCGGGCTGACGCTCACGCCGGGCACGGCTGCGGCCTATGCCGACCCCGAGGCCCGCACGCTGCGCGAGGCGCGCGTGCCCCTGCGGCGACTGGCCGAAGCCGATGACATGGCAAGCGTGGCCGCCTTCCTGCTGGGCCCCGACGCGGCCTACGTGCATGGCGCCGAATTGCTGGTGGACGGTGGTCTGGCGCACACGCTCATGGGCTCGCTGCCCATGGGCGGCTGGGGCCGGCCCGCCACCGGCTGAAACGCCTGCGGGCGCGGTGCGCAGGCCCGTCGAGCCTGCGCACCGCGCCTTCCAGAGCTTGGTACCCGGCAGCCGACCCGCGCTGCAACGCGGCCGGTGCCCTTGGACTCCTGCTGCTCCGCGCGCCATCAGGTCAGGCCCCGTCCCCACCAGGTGGGCCTGCCCGCGACCGCGGGTTTCAGAAGGCGTGGCGCACGCCCACGTGCACGGCATCGCTGTTGCCGCCGTCACCGAGACCGGCCTGCGACGTCGCGCCCGTCAGCGCGTAGCCTGCACCGTTGCGGTTCTTCACCTTGCCGTAATCCGCATACAGCGTGGTGCGCTTGGACAGGGCATACAGATAGGCCACGCCGAACTGCGTGGCATCGCGGTTCAGCGGGCCGCGGTCATCCACCTTGACGACCTGCGCGAGCACCGTGCTGGCCCCGAACGGTACCGCCACGCCCAGAGAGGCGCTGCGGTCGTCCTGCCCGGCGTAGTAGCCCACGGTCGGAATGCCCGCCAACTGCACATTGCCATCCAGCGCGGCATGCACGGCCGGGCTGAGGTCGGCGCCGGGGTTCTTGAATGTCGCGAACGAGCCGAACAGCTTGAAGCCGCCGAAGTTGTAGGCCAGGCTGGAGTTGAGCCAGCGCACCGTGCTCAGGTCCGTGGGATGGCGCAAGGTGGTGTACGCCACCGCGCCGCTGAGCGCCTGGCCGGAATAGAACAACGCGACGGCGGCCTGGTTGGCGGCCTGGGTGCCGCCGGTGGCACTGGTGCGCTCGCCGAAGGAGTACGAGAACTTGCCGATGAATCCGGACAGCGAGGGCGACTGGTACCAGACCGTGTTGTTCGCGCGGCCCGTGGCCGGCTGGATGCCCTGCAGGTTGCCGGCGCCACCCAAACCGAAGGCATCGCCCACGGCCTGCGCCTCGGAGCTGATCGTGGTCACCGTACGGCCCAGCCGCACCTCGCCGAAGTCGCCCGTGAGGCTGACCAGGGAACCCCGGCCGAAGAACTTGGCGCCTGCGCCCTGGTTCTGCCCCGAGCCACCCGTGTCGGAGTTGATGCCTGCCTCCAGCCAGAAATTGGCACGCAGCCCGCCGCCCAGGTCTTCGGAGCCCCGGAAACCGAACCGCGATCCATTCATGTGCCCGCTGTCCAGCTTGGTGATGCGCCCGCCCGCGCCGGAGGCATAGGCGATGCTGGTGTCGATCAGTCCATAAAGGGTCACGCTGGATGCGGCGGCGGCCATGCCGCCCGCGGGCGTGGTGATCTGGCGCAGCTCTTCTTTCTGCGCCTGTTGCGCCCACGCCGGCGCTTGGCCACAGGCCCAGGCGGCCATGGCGCCCACTAGCACGCGTGATGGCGTGCCCTGGATGCCCCGGCGAATGCAGCCGGCTGTTTTGTTGAATATTTCCGACATCGAATGTCTCCTCACGCAGCAATATGAATCGCCACCCGCCAGGGTTGGCACATGACCGGCCACCCAAAGCAAATTCATCAGTTACCTGTCGACCGGTTAAAAAATGGTAAGAAAAAATCCTATTGATTTCAATGACCTACATAGCAATTGCAGGGTATGCACCGATCGGTTACGGGTATTCACCGACCATCAAAGAAAACCCATCCGAAAATCAAAAAATCCAGCGCCAATGGCCCGGATTATTCATCCAGGCTATTATTGAAGACCAACGAAAATCAGGCGTCGAAATTATCCATCGGGTAATCCAGACAGCAGCGCATACCACGCATCCGCCGGCTTGTGCGCGCCCACAGGCATGCGCACGCCGAAGCGCTGCGCATCCGTGCCCGGGGCGGCGGGCGCCTCGCGGATCCAGTCGTAGACCACGGTGCGGGCCGCCACGCGCCATTGGCCAGCGCGGCGCTCGAAGCGGTCGATGTAGCGGCCGCACAGAAAGGTCTCGGCGGCCGTCCCCTGGGCGCCGGTACCCGTCTGGAAGGCCTGAAAGTAGCTCTCGACCGCGGCCTGCTCGCCCCGCAGTTCGATCGCGATATTGCCCAGCAGGTGCACCATTCGGCCGCCCCCCGGCAGCTTGTCCAGGGCCCAGTCGATGAATCCCTCCGCACTGCCCTGGTAGGGGCCGTGGCGGTCGGTAGCGTCGGGCCAGTAGGCGCTGCGCAGGGCCTCTGCATCGCAGCGGTCGATGCCCCGGCTGTAGCGGTACAGGCATTCGCGGATGGCATCCTTGTCGGCCAGAGCTTGCCACCCGGCCTCCAGCGCCGTCAGGCGCGCTTCAATGGGTACCATGGGAGTCCCCTGGCGCGGGAGCGCGCACGGCGATCACAGCATCCAGGCAGGCGGCGCCCTGCACCCGCACCACCAGCGGGTTGATGTCGATGCTCTCGATCTGATCGGCATGCGAGAAGGCGAACTCCGACAGCCTGCACAGCGCGTCGGCCAGGGCCTGTTCGTCGTACTGCGGACCGCCGCGCCAGCCGCGCAGCAACTGTGTGGAGCGCACGCGCTCCATCAGCGCCCGGGCACGCTGCGGCGTGAGCGGTGCCGACGCGAAGGCCACGTCCTTGAACAGCTCCACGGCCGTGCCGCCCGAGCCGAACATCACCATGGGTCCGAAGGTCGGGTCCCGGTGGATGCCGGCGATCAGTTCCACCCCGCCCTTGAGCATGGGCGCCACCAACACGCCGTCGAGCCGGGCATCGGGCCGGGCCGTTTGCGCGCGCTGCATCAGCGTGGCAAAGCCTTCGGCCACGGCCTGCGCGTCGGGCAGGTTCAGCAGCACCCCCCCCACTTCGGTCTTGTGCACGATGTCGGGCGAGACGATCTTGGCCACCACGGGGTAGCCCATGGCGGAGGCCGCCTCGGCAGCCTCCGTGGCGCTGCGGCAGATCCGCTCGGGCAGCACGGGCAGGCCCGCGGCCGCGAGCGCACGTTTGGCGCCGTCTTCGGTGGCCACGTTCCCCAGCGGCGCGGAAGGCCCGGTCGACGGGGGCGGCAGGTGCAGGGCGCTCCGGCGCTGGTGCACGTGGGCCAGCGCCGCCACGGCCTGCACGGCGCGCGAAGGGTCTTCGAACACGGCGATGCCGTGCTGTTCCAGCGCCGCATTCACCTCGGGCCGCGAGAGCATGACGAGCACCAGCAGCCGGTGCGGATGGCGCTGCTTGAGCGCGATCAGCTCCGCCTGCGTGGCCGCGAAGCGCTGCGGCGACAGGCCCACATGCGCCAGGTAGGCGAACACGGTGCCGTAGTCGGCCTGGTCCAGCATCAGCGCCACGGTGCGCGGCACGCCCTGGGGCACGGCGGTCACCTGCGCTGTCATGTCCAGGGGGTTACTGGCCACGGCGAACGGCAGCAGCTCCAGCGCCGCGGCCCGCGCGGCGGCCGGCAGCGGCGACAGCTGCAGCCCGCGCTCGCCTGCGTCGTCGGCCATCAGGATGCCGATGCCACCCGAGCCGGTGACCACGCCGACATCGGTGTTCTGCGGCAGCCGGCCCGTGGTGGAGTGCAGGTAGGCGATGTCGAGCATCTCCTCGATCGAAGCGGCGCGCCAGGCGCCGCACTCCTCGAACACCGTGGCGTACACCGCGTCGTCGCCGGCCAGCGAGCCGGTGTGCGTGGATGCGGCGGCCGCGCCCAGTTCCGTGCGCCCCACTTTCATGATGACCACGGGCTTGCCGGCATGCGCGGCCTTGAGCAGAGCGGCGCGCAGGCGATCGCCATCGCGGCAGGACTCGAGCGCCGCGCAGATGACGCGCGTATCGGGGTCGTCCACGAGGTAGTCGATGCACTCGGCGACATCCACGTCCGCCTCGTTGCCCGTGGCCACGATCTTGCTGAAGCCCAGGCCGCGCAGCGATGCCGCGCCGTAGGCGGCCGAGCCGAAGGCTCCGCTCTGGGTGGCCAGGGCGATGGGGCCGGGGCGCGGCTTTAAGCCATTGAGCGCCGTGGAGAAGGTGGCAAAGAAGCGCGTGGGCACGTTCAGCAGACCCAGGGAGTTGGGGCCGACCATGCGCACCCCGGCATCGCGGCACAGGCCCACGATGCGGTCCTGCAGCGCGAGCCCCTCGGCGTCCACCTCGGCGAACCCGGCCGTGAGCACCTGGATGGCCTTCACGCCCTTGGCGATGCTGTCGCGCACCGCCGCCTCCACGCCCGCCACGGGCACGCAGATGATGGCGTGGTCCACGGGGTGCGGGATGTCGCGCACGCTGGCGTAGGCCGGCAGGCCCTGGATGGTGTCACCGCTGCGGTTGACGGGGTACAGCGGCGCCTCGAAGCCCCCTTCGAGCATGAAACGCAGCGGCCTACCGCCGATGCGTTCGGGGTCCGACGAGGCGCCCACCAGGGCGACCGACGTGGGGTGGAACAGGGGGTGCAACGAATGCATGGGGAAGCGTCCTTCTGTACGGGGGTCTCTGTCTGGTCGGTTCGGGAGGGTGGCGTGGCCGGGGCAGCTCAGTGCAGCGCGGGCCGCGCCAGGCGGTCCAGGTGCGCGAAGCGATCGCCCCACTGCAGGCTGCAGGCCAGTGCGTGCATGGCCAGGCGCGCCGCGGGCAGTTCGCGTGACATGCCGATGCCCCCGTGCAGCTGGATCGCGGACTCGGCCACTTGGCGCCCCGTGACCGACAGGTAGAGCTTGACCAACGCGATGTCGCGCGGCGCGCTGCCGGCCGGGCCTTCGCACAGGTCCAGCACCTGCCGGCGCACCATGCCGCGCACGTTCTCGTAGGCCACGTACATCTCCACCACTCGGTGGCGCAGCGCCTGGAAGGTGGCCAGCGCCACGCCGAACTGCACGCGCGTGGTGAGGTACTCGATGGTCTGCTCGATCATCGCGCCGATGGCGCCCACGGTCTGGGCGCAGGCCAGCAGGCCGCCGACCGCGCTGGCGCGCTCCACGCGGGTGTGCACGCCCTCGCCCTGCGCCAGCACGCTCGATGCCGCCAGCGTAACGCCGGCCAGGGCGATGTCGGCCGTCTGGCGCCCGTCGATGCCCAGCCAGGTGCTGGCGTGGCCCGGCACGGCATCGCGCGGTGCCAGCACCAGCAGCGGCAGGCCATCGTCCTGCGTGGCGACGAACACGAAGTGTGTGGCGGGCTCGGTCAGGTCGGCGCCATGCAGGCGGCCGTTGAGCGTGAGGCGATCGCCATCACGCACGGCAGCCAGGGGCACCGGACCCGTGTCCAGCACGGGGCAGACCGAGGCCTCGCCCGCAGCCATGGCCCGCAGCACGTCGCTGGCGCCCGGCAGGCCGGCCAGCAGCAGGGGCACCACGGCACACCGTGCGGCCAGGGGCTGCGCCAGCGCATGCCGGCCCGCGGCTTCGGCGATAGCGGCCACGTCGCCCAGCGAGGCGCCGGCGCCGTCGTGCGCCTCGTCGATCAGCACCCCCTGCCAGCCCAGTTGCAGGAACTGGGTCCAGGTCTCGCTGGGCTCCTGGGATTCGAAGGCCTCGGCCACGGGCGCCGCAGCGGCCACGCGGGCGGTGGTGTCATAGAGGTCGCCGGGAAACATCGGCGTCGCGTGGAATGTCATGGGTCAGGCTCCAAAAAGGTCGCGGGCGATCACGTTCTTCTGCACTTCGCTGGTGCCCCCGGCGATCGTGCGCGAGCGGTAGAACAGGTAGGTGTGGATAAGCTGGCGCAGGGGATCGTCCGCATCGCTTGCCACCTCCTGACCCGTGGCCGCGACGGTGTCGACCAGGCGTGCGGCGTACTCGGGGCCGGCGATGTCCAGCGCGATGCCGATGAGCTGCTGGGACAGGTCCGAGCAGTAGAGCTTGAGCGCCGACGATTTCGAGGCTGCCAACGTGCCCTGGATCTCCTCCTGGATCGCGCTGAGCAGCATCTCGCGCGCGCCCGCCACGCCGGCCTGGGCCAGGTACAGGCGTTCGAGCAGCACATGCTGGCTCGCGCTGGGCGCCGATCCGCCAGCGCCGCGCGCGCGCAGCAGCTCCCCGACCTGCTCGGCCAGGCGGGCCAGGCGCGGCACCGTCGCGGGCGAAAGCCGCTCACGGTCAAGCAGGAACTTGGCGCATTTCCAGCCCTCGCCCTCCACGCCCAGGAGGTTGGCGCAGGGCACGCGCACGTCGTTGAGGAACACCTCGTTGACGTGGTGCCAATGGTCGATCGTGGGGATGGGCCGCACCTCGATGCCCGGCGTGTCCATGGGCACGAGCAGCAGCGAAATGCCGGCCTGCTTGCGCCCCTCGTTCGACGTGCGCACCAGCGTGTACATCATGTCGGCCTCCTGCGCGTGCGAGGTCCAGATCTTCTGCCCGTTGATCACGTAGTGGTCGCCATCACGCACCGCCGCCGTCTTGAGCGACGCCAGGTCCGAGCCCGCGCCGGGCTCGGAGTAGCCCTGACACCACCACTCGCTGCCGTCCAGGATGCGCGGCAGAAAGCGCGCCTTCTGCTCGGGCGTTCCGAAGTGCATGATCACCGGGCCGATGTGGCCCAGGCCGTGGTGATACTGGGGCGGGCAGTCGGCCTGCGCGGTGACCTCCTCGAACAAGTAGCGCTGCTGCAGGTCCCAGCCTGTGCCGCCGTATTCCACCGGCCAGTTGGGCGCACCCCAGCCGCGCGCGAAGAGCTTTTCCTGCCAGATGCGGTACTCGTTGCGCGTGACCTTCTGGTTGGTGCGAACGACCTCCTTCAGGGCCGGCGGGCATTCGGACTCGGCGAACTGGCGCAGTTCCTCGCGGAAGGCATCGTAGGGGTCGAGGGTGTGCGATGAAGGGTTGGGGATCGTCATGGTGCTTGGAAGTGCTGGGGCGCTAGCCCCGGTTCGTTGCAGGAAAGAAGGAAGCCACAGCCCTGGACCACGGTGCGGCCGCCAGGGCGGGTGCTGGTGGAGGGCCGCGGCGTGGCGGCTGCGCGCGCAGGCGGGGTGGAGGGCACGGCACGCATCAGTCCAGTTGGATGTTGCGTTCACGGAAAACGGGGGCCCAGCGCTCGCTCTCGGCGCGCAGGTAAGCCGCGAAGGCCTCCAGCTCTAGGTTGCGGGGCTCGACCCCGGCACGCTCCACGGCCTCGCGCACGGCGGGCTGCTCCAGAACCTGGCGCAACTCGGCATGCAGCCATCGCTGCAGTGCCGGCGCAGTGGATGCCGGCAGGAAAAAGCCGAACCAGCCCCCCGCGGTGAAATGGGCCAGCTCCGGCACGCCGGACTGGGCGATGGGCAACAGTTCGGGCGCCCGGGCCAGCGGGGCGGTGCTCGCAACGCCCAGCGCCCGCAGCCGTCCGCTGCGCACATGGGACAACGACGCCACCGAATCGAACATGGCATGCACTTGCCCGCCCAGCAGATCGTTCAGCGCGGGCCCATTGCCGCGGTAAGGCACATGCACGATGTCCATGCCCGTGAGGGACGCCAGCAGTTCTGCGGCGATGTGCGGACTGGACCCGTTGCCGGACGAAGCGAACACCAGCTTGCCCAGGTGTGCCTTGCCGTACGCCACCAACTCGGCCACCGACGTCACGGGCAGGCGCGTGCTCACGTACAGGACGCTGGGCGTGTCGCCCACCATGGCGAGGGGAGTCAGGGCGCGCGGATCGTAAGCCAGCTGTTTCATCAACAGCGGATTGGCGATGTAGCCGAATGCCGTGAGCAGCAGCGTATGGCCATCGCCCGGCGCGCGCGCCACCACCGCCGTGCCGATGGTGCCACCCCCGCCGTTGCGGTTGTCGACCACCACTGGCCGTGACCATCGCGCCGAAAGGGCCGACGCAATCGGGCGTGCCAGGTTGTCCGTCAGACCTCCAACGGCATAGGGTACGACGATCTGGACCGGCCTGGACCCCACCAGCCCCTCGGCGCCCACTACGCCTTGCGCCCGCGCCTGGGCACAGGCCAGGCCTGCACTCCAGGGCAACAAGAGGAAATGGCGGCGGTCAGTGTGCATGGGTAGACTCCTGCGAAAAGTCTACTAAACGGCCGGCAAGTAAATGAACAGGGAAAACCCGCGCCGCGCGCCAGGAAAGCCAGAAACGAAAAAGCCGCCCCGGCGCAGGCCGGGGCAGCTTGGGGTAGGGCCGGGCGGTGGCGCGCTTTACTGCAGCAGGCCGCCGAACGCCATGTCGAGGTACTGCTCGATCACCTGCCGGGTGGTGAGTCGCCCTCCAGGCGAATGCCACCGCGCGATGTGGTTCAGCATGGACAGCAGCATGCGCCCGGCCATGGCCGGGTCCACCGCGCGGAACTGCCCTGCAGCGATGGCCTGCGCGATGCTGTCGCGCAGCAAGTGTTCGTACTCGTCGCGCAGATAGACGGCCATGGCACGCGGGTCAACCGCGCTGCCGGACCAGAAGGCGTTGGAGCCCGCGATCCAGGAATGGCGGCTGCGGTCGAGGAAGTCGGCCGACGACTGCATGAACAACCGCACCTTGTCGACCGGCGTGGCGCCCCCGGCCATCGCCTCGCGCACGGAGTCCACCAGCGCCTGCATGGATTCCAGCACGATGCGCTCGTAGAGCGCTTCCTTGTTGGGAAAGTGGTAGTACAGCGCAGCCTTGGTGATCTTGGCCTCTTCGGCGATGTCACGCAGCGAAGTGCCCTCGTACCCGCGCTGCGCGAACAGGCGGCATGCAATGTCGATGAGCTGTTCCTGCCGGGTGTCGGAGCGGGTCGGGGGCGCCGAGTCGACGGGGTCGTTCGCCGAAGCGGCTGGGCGGTTTGCCATAGGGGGAGGCCTCCTCTCTTTTGTAGTTCTGGCACCCGGCCGGGCGGCGGATCGGCGCCACCCCGGTGCCACAAACCCCTCGCATCGCTGCGATGGGGATGGTGTCGTGCAGCCTCCATTTTGCAGCAGCGTCCTGGGCACAGCCCCGGCTGCTCTCTCTGCCCGTCAGCGGCCCACGTAAACCGGAGCGCGCTTTTCCAGGAAGGCGCGCTGGGCCTCCTTGGCATCCTCCGTCTTGGACAACGCGACGGTGTTGCCCTGCTCGTAGCGATAGGCGTCGCGCGACGGCATCAGCTGCGTCAGTCGCGCGGCCTCCTTGGCCAGCCGCAGCGCAATGGGGCTTTTGGATGCGATCTCGCGCGCCAGGTCCATCGCGTAGGGCATCAGCTCCTCGGCAGGCAGGCAGGCCTCCACCAGGCCGAGGCGATAGAGTTCGGCGCCACTGACCTTCATCCCAGTGAAGAACATGCGACGTGCGCGTGAACGGCCGAACACCTCCTGCAGGAAAGTCACGCCCCCTGCGAGCCCTACGTTGATCTCGGGCATCGACACATAGCAGTCCTCGGAAGCCACCCAGATGTCGGAGGCCATCACCAGACCGAAGCCCGCACCCATGGCGGGCCCGTTGATGGCCGCGATGACGGGCTTGGAGCATTCGACGACGGCGTAGAACGATTCGCGCACCAGCCGGTTGTGGCGGCCGTAGGCGCCCGCGGTCGCACCGAGGTTGGGGCGCTCGCGGATGTCGGCACCCGCGGAAAAAACTTTGCCTGCGCCGGTCAGCACCACGACCGAGACGTCCTCCCGATCCGACAATTCATCGAATACCTGCGTGATCTCGGCACGCAGCTCCGCGTTCTGGGCATTGACCGGTGGCCGGTTCAGCGTCACGACGGCGATGCGGTCCTGCACCGCGAGTTGCAAGGTCTGGAAGTCCATATATCTCCTTGGTGGCATGGAATCTCGCCACGGCCAAAACACTGCAATCCATTTTTTACCTGCCGGGCGGTAATTGAACTTTCGGAGAAATCCGCAAGGCATGCAAGCAGCCGACTACGGAAAAACCGGCAGATTTGTCCCGGCAGCGACATGGCAGTCCAGATCATGCTCACCACTCACATAACCTCATGCATTTTTTGCATGAAAGTAATGCCCGTCTGACAGACAGGCGCGGGTGGGATTCATAAAATCGTCATCCCAGCCGACCCGCGGACCCTGCAGCTCTCGCCGCACTCCCCGCCCGCCGACTGAGCATCCAGCCGTTTTTTCAAAGGCAGCGCTCAGAAGACCCATGCGCAGGCCCCCACGTCGCGCCGCTCGTCGGCAGCTTCCTTTGAAAAAACTGTTTTTCAACTTCAGGAAGCTCCCGATGAACGCCCCCACCATGCAAGGCCTGGATCTCAAAGCCCCCGCCTACGTCAAAAATGCCCGCCTGCTCGCCTGGGTGGCCGACATGGCCGTCCTCTGCAAGCCCGACACCATCTACTGGTGCGACGGTTCCCAGGAAGAGTACGACCGCCTCTGCCAGCAACTGGTCGATGCCGGCACGTTCCAGAAACTCAATCCCGCCAAGCGCCCCGGCAGCTACCTTGCCTGGTCCGACCCGAGCGACGTGGCCCGTGTGGAAGACCGCACCTACATCTGCTCCGCACAGAAGGAAGATGCCGGCCCCACCAACAACTGGATGGCACCGGCCGAAATGCGCGCCACGCTGCAGCCGCTGTTCGACGGCTGCATGAAGGGCCGCACCATGTACGTGGTGCCGTTCAGCATGGGCCCGCTGGGCTCGCCCATCGCACACGTGGGCATCGAGCTGTCCGACAGCCCCTACGTCGCCGTGAACATGAAAATCATGACCCGCATGGGCCGTGCCGTGTACGACGTGCTGGGCATGGAAGGCGACTTCGTTCCCTGCGTGCACACCGTGGGCGCCCCGCTGCAAGCCGGCCAGAAGGACGTGTCCTGGCCTTGCAACAAGACCAAGTACATCGTGCACTACCCCGAAACGCGCGAGATCTGGTCGTATGGCTCGGGCTACGGCGGCAACGCGCTGCTGGGCAAGAAGTGCTTCGCGCTGCGCATCGCTTCCACCATGGGCCGCGCGGCTGCTGGCGGCCCCTCCGGTAGCCCGGGCTGGCTGGCCGAGCACATGCTGATCCTGGGTGTCTCGAACCCCGAAGGCAAGAAGTACCACGTGGCCGCCGCCTTCCCGAGCGCCTGCGGCAAGACCAACTTCTCCATGCTGGTGCCACCCAAGGCCTTCGAAGGCTGGAAGGTCACCACCATCGGCGACGACATCGCCTGGATCAAGCCCCAGGCCGATGGCAGCCTGCGCGCCATCAACCCCGAAGCCGGCTATTTCGGCGTGGCCCCGGGTACGAACTACCACACCAACCCCAACTGCATGGCCAGTCTGGACAAGAACGTGATCTTCACGAACGTCGCGCTGACCGACGACGGCGACGTGTGGTGGGAAGGCATGGAAAAGGACACCGGCAAGCTGCCCGACCACCTGATCGACTGGCAAGGCAAGGACTGGACGCCCCAGATCGCCAAGGAAACCGGCGCCAAGGCCGCCCACCCCAACGCGCGCTTCACCGTGGCTGCCACCAACAACCCCGCGCTCGACGAAGCCTGGGACGACCCCAAGGGCGTGAAGATCGACGCGTTCATCTTCGGCGGCCGCCGCTCCACCACCGTGCCCCTGGTGACCGAAGCCCGCAACTGGACGGAGGGCGTCTACATGGCCGCCACCATGGGCTCCGAGACGACTGCCGCCGCTGCCGGCCAGCAGGGCGTGGTGCGCCGCGACCCGTTCGCCATGCTGCCCTTCATGGGCTACAACATGAGCGACTACTTCCAGCACTGGCTGAACATGGGCGAAAAAATCGCGGCCGCCGGCGCACAGCAACCGAAGATCTACACCACCAACTGGTTCCGCAAGGGTGACGACGGCAAGTTCGTCTGGCCCGGCTATGGCGACAACATGCGCGTGCTCAAGTGGATGATCGACCGCATCGAAGGCCAGGCCAGCGGCCAGGACACGCCGATCGGCACCGCCCCCCAGTACGGCGAGATCAACTGGAAGGGCATCGAATTCACCCCGGCCCAGTTCGACACGGTCACCCGCATCGATGCCGCCGCCTGGGCCGACGAGCTGAAGCTGCACACGGCCCATTTCGATCAATTGGCCTACCACCTGCCTGCCGCGTTGCTGGACACGAAGGCCGCGCTGGAAAAGCGCCTGGCTGGCTGATCCCTTCGCGCACGGGGTTCGGTGGCGCCACGCCCCGAATGGCCGTTCCGATGTAAAGCGCCCGGTCCGCACAGCGGCACGGGCGCTTTTTCGTGGTGGCACAGATCACCTTCCAATTAAAAGTCATTATCATTTAGACCGTTCTTTCGGCTAAATTCGCAGGCGGCCAACCCCCACCGGGCATCGCACCGCACACGTCCCCACTGCCCCGTCTTCGCATGGGGCCGACAATGCCGCTGCGCCGCCCGGTTCGCCGGGTTGCGCACCCGCTTCCTGCGCCCTCGGCGCTGGCAATCTTCTCCCCCTCGACGGGCCCGACATGGTTGAAATGGTTTCTGAGCGGATGCCGGCGGCATCCACACGCCGTCTCTGGCTGCGGCTGCTGGGCTGCGTGGTGCTGGTGTTGCTGGCCTGGGTGGCGTGGTATCTCGTGTGGCGCCAGCCTGCGCTGCAGGAGCCGGGGCCCAGCCCCTGGAGCGGTCCCGTTCCGGTGCGCCTCGTGGGCGTGCAGCGGCAGGCCATGGACGAGCAGATCAAGGCCATCGGCACCGTGACTGCGCTGCAAAGCGTGACCGTGCGCAGCCGCGTGGACGGCCAGTTGGCGCGCGTGCTGTTCCAGGAGGGCCAAGAGGTGCGGCGTGGCCAGGTACTTGCCGAGATCGACCCCGCACCCTTCCGCGTGAAACTGGCACAGGCCGAGGGCCTGCAGCAGCAGATGCAGGCGCAACTGCAGAGCGCGGAGCGCGACGTGGCGCGCTACCGCACGCTGCTGCAGCAGGACTCCATCGCGCGGCAGCAGCTGGAAACCCAGGAAGCCCTGGTGGCCCAACTGCGCGGCAGCCTGGCGACTGCGCGCGCCCAGGTGCAGGAGGCCCAGTTGCAGCTGTCGTACACGCGGATCGAGGCCCCGGTGGCCGGCCGTCTGGGCATGCGGCGGGTCGATGCGGGCAATCTGGTCGCGACGGCCGATGCCCAGGGCCTGGTGTCCATCACGCAGACGCACCCCATCACAGTGCTGTTCGCCATTCCCGAAACCCAGCTGCCGGCCGTACGTGCCGGCGCACGCGATGCCCGGCCCCTGGTGGTGCAGGCTTGGGACCGCGCCGAAGCCGCCCTGCTGGGAACCGGGCGGCTGACCACCCTGGACAACCAGATCGACACGGCCACCGGCACCTTGCGGCTCAAGGCCCAGTTCGACAATGCCGACGAAGCGCTTTTTCCCAACCAGTTCGTCAACGTGCGGCTGAAAGTGCGCACGCTGGAGAATGCCCTCGTTGTGCCGGCGGATGCGGTTCAGCACGGCAGCCAGGGGCCCTACGTGTACACCGTGCGGGACGGTAAAGCCGTGCTGCGCCGCGTGGCGCTGGGTGCCAGCGATGGCGAGCGCCTGGTCGTGACCCAGGGCCTGGCCGAAGGCGATTCCGTCGTGCTGGAAGGGCTGGATCGTCTGCGGGACGGCATCGACGTGGCGCAGGTGGTGGATGGCGAGCCCCCCCGGACCGCGCAGCAGTTGCAGCAGCGCGCGAAGGCGCAGGCCGCCGCGGCCTCCAGCGCGGAGCAACCCGCCTCCACCCCCGCCAGCACCGCGCGCTGATGGCGATGTCCCGCAACGCCCACCCGACCGTCGCCCTGGTGCCGCCGCTGCCATGAATCTCTCGCGCGCGTTCATCCTGCGCCCGGTGGCGACGCTGCTGCTCATGCTGGCGCTGCTCATCGCGGGGGCGATCGCCTGGCGCCTGCTGCCGGTGGCGGCGCTGCCGCAGGTGGACTACCCCGTCATCCAGGTGTTCACCTTCCAGCCCGGCGCCAGCCCGGATGTCACGGCCCGCGCCATCACCGCACCGCTGGAGCGCCGGCTCGGGCAGATCCCGGGCCTGCGGCAAATGTCGTCCACCAGCTCCAGCGGTGCCTCGGTCATCACGCTGCAGTTCATGCTGGACGCGGATCTGGCCGTGGGCGAGCAGAACGTGCAGTCCGCGCTCAACACCGCGGCCAGCCTGCTGCCCGCCGACCTGCCCGCACCGCCGATCTATCGCAAGGTGAACCCGGCCGACGCGCCCATCCTCACGCTGGCCATCACCTCGGCGAGCCTGCCGCTGCACGAGGTGCACGACCTCGTGGAAACGCGCATGGCGCAAAAGCTTGCGCAGCTGTCGGGCGTGGGTCTGGTGAGCCTGGCCGGCGGTCAGCGCCCGGCCCTGCGCGTGCGGGTCAACCCCACGGCGTTGGCCGCGCAGCAACTGGGCATGGAAGACGTGCGCCGGGCGATCGCGGGCGCCAATGCCAACCAGCCCAAGGGCAGCTTCGACGGCCCGTACCGCACCACCTTGCTGGACGCGAACGACCAGATCACCTCGCCGGACGCCTACCGCCGGCTCATCGTCGCCTGGCGCACCCCCACCGGCACGGTGGCGTCCAACCCGGCCGTCGCCGGCACGGGCACTGCGCCGCCGGGCGCTCCGATCCGCCTGGGCGACGTGGCCACCGTCGAATCCGGCCCGGAAGATCGCTTTCTGGCCGCGTGGGCCGACCGACAGCCGGCCGTGCTGCTCAACGTGCAGCGGCAACCGGGTGCCAACGTGATCGACGTCGCCGACCGGGTGCGCGCCCTGCTGCCCCAGCTCACCGCCACCCTGCCCGCCGCCGTGGAGGTGGCGCTCCTCACCGACCGCACGCAGAGCATCCGCGCCTCGGTGCGCGACGTGCAACTCGAGCTGGTGTTCGCGGTGGGTCTGGTCGTGCTGGTGACCTTCCTGTTCCTGCGCAGCGCCACGGCCACTTTCATTCCGGGCGTGGTGGTGCCGCTGTCGCTGGTGGGCACCTTCGGCGTGATGTACCTGCTGGGCTTTTCGGTCAACAACCTGAGTCTGATGGCGCTCACCATCGCCACGGGCTTCGTGGTGGACGATGCCATCGTCATGCTGGAGAACATCGCGCGCCACCGAGAGCAGGGCCTGCCGCCGCTGCAGGCAGCGCTCAAGGGCGCGTCGGAGATCGGGTTCACCTTGGTCTCGCTCACCGTGTCGCTGGTGGCCGTGCTGATTCCGCTGCTGTTCATGCGCGACGTGGTCGGGCGGCTGTTCCACGAGTTCGCACTCACGCTGGCCGTGGCCATCGGAATCTCGCTGCTGGTGTCGCTCACGCTCACGCCGATGATGAGCGCCCGGCTGCTCAAGGCCCCCCTTCACGCGCCGCCCGGCGAAGGCAAGGGCACGGGCTTCATGGACCGCGTGCTCGAGCGCTATGGCCGCGCGATCGACGCGGTGCTCGCGCACCAGGGCCTGACGATGCTGGCGATGCTGGCCACGTTGGTCCTCACCGTCCTGCTCTACCTGGCCGTGCCGAAGGGATTCTTTCCGGTGCAGGACAGCGGGGTGGTCCAGGTGGTGACCGAGGTGGCGCCCGACAGCTCGTTCACCGTGGTGTCGCAGCGGCAGCAGGCGCTGGCCGACGCACTGCTGCAGGAGCCGGATGTGGCGAGCCTTTCGTCCTTCGTGGGGGTGGACGGCAGCAATGCCTCGCTCTCCAGCGGGCGCATGCTCATCAACCTGCGCGCCCATGGAGAACGGCAGGCCAGTGCCCGCGCCATCCTGGACAGCCTGCGCGCCCGCGCGCGCCAGGTGGGCGGCATCACGGCCTGGTTCCAGCCGGTGCAGGAACTGTCCATCGAAGACCGCGTGAGCCGCACGCAGTACCTGTTCACCCTGACCACGCCGGACCCGGCATTGCTCGACACCTGGGTGCCACGCCTGGTGGAGCGGTTGCGCGCCCGCGCCGAACTGGCGGATGTGGCCAGCGACCTGCAGCAGCAGGGCCGGCAGGCGCATGTGGAAGTGGACCGCGACGCCGCTGCGCGCCTGGGCCTCACCGTGGCCGACATCGCCACCGCCTTGCAGAACGCCTACGCGCAGCGGCAGATCGCCACGCTGTTCACCCAGGCCAGCCAGTACCGCGTGGTGCTGGAGATCGATCCGCGCCACGCACGCGGGCTGGATGCGTTGCAGACCACGTTCGTGTCCACGCCGTCCGGGCGCAGCGTGCCGCTGGCGGCCGTGGCGCGCATCACCCAGCAGCCCGCGCCGCTGCAGGTCCTGCAGCAGGGCCAGTTTCCGGCGGCCACGGTATCGTTCAACCTGGGCGCTGGCCACTCGCTCGGGGCGGCCGTGGCGGCCATCGAACGGGAGCTTGCAGCCACCGGCCTGCCGCCACAGATCGAGACGCGCTTTCAGGGCGCGGCAGAGGCGTTCCGTGCATCGCTGTCCAACACGCTGTGGCTGGTGTTGGCCGCGGTGGTCACCATGTACATCGTGCTCGGGGTGCTCTACGAAAGCACCATCCACCCCATCACCATCCTCTCCACGCTGCCCTCGGCCACCGTCGGCGCGCTGCTGGCCCTGCTCATCAGCGGCCGCCCGCTGGACCTGATCGCGGTGATCGGCATCGTGCTGCTCATCGGCCTGGTGAAGAAGAACGGGATCATGATGGTGGACTTCGCCCTGGATGCGCAGCGCCGCCTCGGGCTGCCCGCGCACGAGGCCATCCGGCGTGCTGCGCTGCTGCGCCTGCGCCCCATCCTCATGACGACGCTGGCCGCCCTCGTGGGCGCTTTGCCCCTCATGCTCGCACAGGGCTCGGGCGCGGAGTTGCGCCAGCCGCTGGGCATCGTGATGGTGGGCGGGCTGGTGGTCAGCCAGGTGCTCACGCTCTTCACCACCCCCGTGGTGTATCTGTATTTCGACCGGCTGGGCCAGCGGCTCTCGCGCCGCCGTGCGGCCTGGCAGGACGACACGGCGGGCAGCGGGCCATGAACCTGGCGCGCCTGTGCATCCGCCGCCCGGTGGCCACCTCGCTGCTGTCGCTGGCGCTGGTGCTGATGGGCCTGCTGGCCTGGCGGCTGCTGCCGGTGGCGGCGCTGCCGCAGGTGGACTACCCCGTCATCCGCGTGAGCGCCAGCCTGCCCGGCGGCAGCCCCGAAAGCATGGCGGCCACCGTGGCCGCCCCGCTGGAACGCGCCCTCGGTGCGATTGCCGGCGTGGCGGCCATCTCGTCCAGCAGCAACCAGGGCACGACGGAGGTGAAGCTCGAGTTCGTGCTGGGCCGCGACCTGGATGCGGCCGCGCGCGACGTGCAGGCGGCGATCAATGCCGTGCGCAGCCAGTTGCCGGCGGGCATGAAGGGCAACCCGACCTTCCGCAAGATCCAGTCGTCTCAGCGGCCCATCTTGGTGCTGGCGCTGTCCTCGCCGGACCTGGCGCCCTCGGCGCTGTACGACGCCGCCTCTACGATCCTGGCGCAGAAGATCGCGCAGGTGCCGGGTGTGTCCGATGTCTCGGTCGGGGGCGCCTCGCTGCCGGCGGTGCGGGTGCAGCTCGATCCGGGCGCCCTGGCGCACCAGGGGCTGTCGCTGGACGAAGTGCGGTCGGCCATCGTGCGGGCCGGCTCGGTGCAGCCCCTGGGCGCGGTGGAAGAAGGCGCCCGCCACTGGCCCCTGGCGCTGGATGGCGCGCCGGCCTGCGCGGCCGACTACGAGTCGCTCGTGGTGCGCTGGGCCGAGAACGCCCCGGTGCGCCTGTCCGACGTGGCGCGGGTGACCGACTCCACCGAGAACCGCTACAGCAGTGGCTTCCACAACGAGCGCGATGCCGTCATCCTGCAGGTGCGGCGCCAGCCCGGCGCCAATACGGTGGCGACCGTGGACGCGATCCGCGCCCAGCTGCCCTACCTGCGCACGCTGGTGCCTGCGAGCGCGCGGCTGGACATCGTCGTCGAGCGTTCACAGGGCATCCGGGCCACGCTGCGCGAGGCGCATCTCACGCTCGCGCTCTCGGTAGCGCTGGTGGTGGCCGTGGTGGCGGCCTTCCTCGGGCGGCTGCGCGCGGCGCTCATTCCCACCGTGGCGATCCCGGTGTCGCTCATCGGCACGTTCACGGTGATGTACCTGGCGGGCTTTTCGCTCAACAACCTGTCGCTCATGGCCCTCATCGTGGCGGCCGGCCTGGTGGTGGACGACGCGATCGTGGTGCTGGAAAACGTGGAGCGCTACATCGAACGCGGCATGACGCCGTTGCGCGCCGCGCTGCGCGGCGCGGGCGAGGTGGGTTTCACGCTGGTGGCGATGACGCTCGCCCTCGTGGTGGTCTTTGTCTCGATCCTGTTCATGGGCGGCGTGGTGCAGCGGCTGTTCCGCGAGTTCTCCATCACGCTGGCGGCGGCGGTGGTGATCTCGCTGGTGGTGTCCCTGACGCTCACGCCCGTGTTGTGCGCCTATGGGCTGCGCGGGCAGCGCAGCGCACGCCAGGCACAGGCGCGGCATGCCTGGGCCGCTCGCGTGGGGGCCGCCAGCGCCGCGATGCTGGCCGACCTGCGCCACGGCTACGACCGCAGCCTGGGTTGGGCGCTGCGCCACAGCTTCGTGGTGCTGCTCGCCTTCCTGGCCGTCGTGGGCGTGAACGTGTGGCTCTACCAGTCGCTGCCCAAGATCATGATGCCGCGTCAGGACACCGGCATCGTCCACGCTTTCATCCGCGGCGACGATGGCTTTTCGTTCCAGGTCATGCAGCCCAAGATCGAGGCCTACCGCCGCCTGCTGCTGGCCGACCCGGCCGTGGCGCACGTGGCCGGCACCAGCGGCGGCAGCGGCAGCATCGCCAACAGTTTTTTCGTCGTCAGCCTCAAACCCTTGGCGGAGCGTGGCGGCGAGCCGACGCAAGCCGTGGTCAACCGGCTTCGCGAGAAGGCGCCGGCCGTGCCGGGCGGGGTGCTGAGCCCGAGCATCGAGCAGGACATCCAGATCGGCGGCGTGTCGTTCGGCGAGGCCGATACGGCCGTCATCCTGCGCTCAGGCGAAGTGCGCTCGCTGCGCACCTGGGCCCGGAAGGTGTCGCTGGCCATGGGCGAGGCACCGGAATTCACCGACGTGCAGGCCGTGAGCGACGGTGGCGCGCAGCAGGTGGTGGTGGACATCGACCGCGAGGCCGCGCAGCGGCTGGGGGTTGACATGCAGGCCGTGGCGTCCGTGCTGAACAATTCCTACGCCCAGCGCCAGGTGACCACGCTGTACGACCGGCTCAACCAGTACCGCGTGGTGATGGAGGTGGACCCGCGCTTCACTTCGCAGCCGCAATCGCTGGCGCAGATGCAGGTGCTCACCCCGAACGGATCGCGCGTGCCGCTCACCGCCTTTGCCACGTGGCGCTACGGGCTGGCGGAGGACCAGGTGTGGCACGACGCGCTGTTCGCGTCGATGTACATCGGCTACAGCCTCGCCCCCGGCGTGACGCAGGAGCAGGGCCAGCGTGCCCTCAACGCCGTGATGGCGCGCGTCATGCTGCCCGCCTCGGTGCACCTGGCGCCGTCCGGGGAAGACGCGGCACGGGCCAGCGCGGTGCGCTCGCAGCCCTGGCTCATCCTGGGCGTGGTGCTGGCCGTGTACCTGGTGCTGGGGGTGCTGTACGAGAGCCTGGTGCACCCGCTCACGATCCTCTCCACCGTCCCGCCGGCGGGCGTCGGCGCGCTGCTGGCGTTGTGGCTGACCAACACCCCGTTCAGCCTCATGGCGCTGCTGGGGCTGTTTCTGCTCATCGGCGTGGTCATGAAGAACGCCATCCTGATGATCGACTTCGCGCTCGACGCCCAGCGCCGCGAGGGATTGCCGCCGCAGCAGGCGATCCGCCGCGCGGCGGCGCTGCGGCTGCGCCCGATCCTGATGACCAATCTGGCAGGCCTGCTCGGCGCGCTGCCCCTGGTGCTCGGCACGGGCGAAGGCTCCGAGTTGCGGCGGCCGCTGGGCCTGGCCATCATGGGGGGGCTGGCGGTCAGCCAGTTGCTCACGCTGTACACCACCCCTGTCATCTATTACGGCCTGGAGCGCTGGCGCCAGCGGTGGCTGGCAAGGGGTGAGGAGCCCGTACCCGGCGCGCCATGAAAAAGAAAAAGGGCGCCTGGTGGGGCGCCCTTGATGGGGAGACTTCGCGGCCGGTCCGGCCGCCGATCTCAGTAGTAGCGGCGGATGTTGTCCACGGCGATGCCGTTCATGGCACGGCTCAAGTCGGCCATGATGCGGGCGTCGTACAGTGCGGCGTTCCAGGTCTTTTCGTCTTCGGCTTCACGGCGGCGGGCTTCGGCCCAGGCCTTGTAGCCGGAGCGCAACACGGCGCTGGCGCGGCGGGCGGGACCGGCCAGCAGGGCCAGCGCGGCGAAGGCGATCACCCACATGACCATCCAGGCGGCCAGCATGTGGCCTTCGGCGCGGGTGTCGACCACCTGGTTGGCGACCACCAGCACGGCGGCCACAACGGCGGCCAGCAGGAGGGAGGATGCGCCCCGTGCGCCGTCCAGGCTGGCGGCAGCGCCCTTCAGGGAAGCGGCGAAGCGCTCTGCGCGCTGCACGCCGGGGTGTTCGGTGCGGTATTCGATGTGTACAAAATTTGCCATGATGAGGACCCTTTTCAGACGCTTTTGGCGAAATTGCCGGGCGAATGCGTGAATCTTAGGGTTTACCCCATGACTGTTCCACTTTATATTTTGAATCTCAGTCATTCATTGAGGTGATGGTTCAACATGCTGCCTCTCAACTTCCGCTCACTCGACCTGAACCTGCTGCGCGTGTTCGATGAGGTGATGACCGAGCGCAACCTCACCCGTGCGGCGCACAAGCTGTCGCTCACCCAGCCGGCCGTGAGCAACGCGCTGCGGCGCCTGCGCGAGGTGCTGGGCGACGACCTGGTGGTGCGCAGCGGGCAGGGCGTGCAGCCCACGCCCCGGGCCCTCACGCTGTGGCCGCCGGTGAGGCAGGCCTTGGCGCAATTGCAACAGTCGCTGGCGCCGGGGGATTTCGACCCTGCCACCGCCAGTTCCACGTTCGTGCTGGCCATGGCCGACGCCACGGGCGCCACGCTGATCCCGCCGCTGGTGGAGATCATCGAGCGCGAGGCGCCCGGGGTGTCCGTGCGCGTGGTGCCGCTCACCACGCGCGACCCGCGCAGCA
Organism: Acidovorax sp. SUPP3434; assembly: GCF_030159015.1. NCBI lineage: Bacteria > Pseudomonadati > Pseudomonadota > Betaproteobacteria > Burkholderiales > Comamonadaceae > Acidovorax > Acidovorax sp. SUPP3434. Next base: position 120,526 of record NZ_BQXL01000004.1, on the reverse strand, counting down.
TGCTGGACGACGAATCCGCCGACATGGCCGTGGGCTACTTCCCGGCGGTGATGGCCGACCTGACCGCGCGCGCGCAGGCCGACAGCGTGGTGGCCTTCGAGAGCGTGCGCCTGTATGACGGCGAATACGTGTGCGTGATGCGCCACGGCCATCCGCTCGCGCAGGTGCCGATGACGCTGGACCTGTATTGCAACGCGCGCCATCTGCTGGTGAGCTTCTCCGGCAAGCCCTACGGGTTCATCGACGAGGCGCTCACCGCGCTGGGCCGCGAGCGGCGCATCGTGCTCACGGTCAACCAGTTCTTCACCGCGGGCCGGGTGGTCACCACCACCGATCTGCTCACCGTGCTGCCGCGCCACTTCGTGGGCGTGGCCAGCATCGCCGGCGAACTGGTGTGGCGCCCGCTGCCCATGCCCCTGCCGACGGTGCACGTCGATGCGCTGTGGCACCGCCGGCGCCTGCACGATGCGGCCCATCGCTGGCTGCGGGGCGCGATGGTGCGATCGGCCCAGCCCACGGCCCGGCGCCCGCCCCTGGCCTGACGGCGGCCCCGCGCCCAGCCTCCACAATCGGCGGCATGAAGATTCAACTGCTGTCTGACCTGCACCTGGAAGCCCATCCCGCCTTCGCCCCCAGCCCCGCCCCGGGCGCCGACGTGCTCGTGCTGGCCTGGGACATCGGCTCCTACCAATCCGGTTCGCAACTGGACGACGACGACTTCGGGCTGGCGCGCTTTTCCCCGCTGCCGCAGTTCGCCGGCTGGCCGACGCCCGTGCTGTTCGTGCCCGGCAACCATGAATACGACATGCAGGATTTCGACGCGGCCCAGCAGCGCCTGCGCCAGGTGTGCGACCGCCTGGGCCTGGTCTGGCTGGAGCGCGAAAGCGTGGTGCTGGAGGGCGTGCGCTTCGTCGGCACCACCCTCTGGAGCGACTTCGACGCGCTGGCCGAGGACGAAGGCAGCACCGACCTCGCGCGCCGCCTGCGCCAGCGCGAGAAGGCCTTTCGCGCCGCCAACTTCTACCTGCGCAAGACCGGCGGCACCCGCAGCGGCGAGCCCTTCCTGGCCGAACCGATGCGCGAGCAGTCCCTGGCCTGCCAGGCCTGGCTGCGCGACGCGCTCGCGCGCCCGTTCGACGGCCCCACCGTGGCCGTGACGCACTTCGCCCCGAGCCTCAAGAGCGCCGACCCGCGCTACGGGCTGATTCCCGGCACCGCGGGGTTCTGCAATGCGCTGGACGATCTGCTGCCCCATGCCCAGCTGTGGATGCACGGCCACCTGCATTCGCCCAGCGACTACACGGTGCAGGGCGCGCGGGCCGATGGCACGCCCTGGCGCTGCCGCGTGGTGGCCAACCCGCTGGGCTATGCCCGCAAGGGCGAGCAGGACACCTTCTCGCCGCATTTCACCGCCACCGTATGATCGTTCACAGGTGCCGGCTTCCACGCCGGCGCTTTCGCCGCGCAGGGCATACAAAGATGACGCAGGTCAAGACAACAGGCGCACGCGCAGATTAGTCTGGTCCCTTCTCTTTCGGAGACGTCTTCATGAACATCCTCCTCGCCGTCGACGGCAGCCCGTACACCAAGAAAATGCTCGCCTACCTCGCCACCCACGAGGAACTGCTGGCCGGCACGCACGATTACACCGTGGTGACCGTGCAGCCCGCCCTGCCGCCCCGCGCCCGCGCGGCCCTGGGCAAGGAAACCGTCGAGAAGTACCACGCCGAAGAGGCCGAAAAAATCATCGGCCCGGTGGTCAAGTTCCTCGCCCGCCACGGGGTGGTCGCCCAGCGGATCGTGAAGACCGGCCCCATCGGCGAAACCCTCGGCAAGGTGGCGGACACCGGAAAGTTCGATCTGCTCGTGATGGGCTCGCACGGCCACGGCGCGCTCGGCAAGCTGGTGATGGGCTCGGTCAGTACCCAGGTGCTGGCGAACAGCCAGGTGCCGGTGCTGCTGGTGCGCTGACCCCTTGCTGCGCGGCCAGGCCGCCGAAGCACGTCTCCACCGCCCAGTCGAGGATGCGCGCATCGGTGTACCGGCCGGTGGCGCGCAGCATGGCCGGCAACGGGTCGGCCGAACGGGCCAGCAGCGCCCACAGCACCACGTCGGGCGGCCACTGGGCGTTCAGCTGGCCGGCCTCCTGGGCTTCCACGATCCAGGTGGTGATCAGCGCGCTGGCGGTCTGCAGCGACGCCTGGTAGCGCTCGCAGTCGCGCAGCGGCCCGGCCAGGCCGGAATTGCGGCTCAGCAGCAGGGGCATCTCGTCGGTCAGCTGCAGCGACAGCATCCAGCGCAGCAGCGCCTGCAGGCGCTCGATGGCGGACTGGCCGGGCGGCACGCTCTGCAAAAACCCTTGCAGCCGGTCCACGGCATGCACCATGGCGGCGGCGCACAGGTCGTCCTTGCCGGCGAAGTGCTTGTACAGGCTGGCCTTGGCCACGCCCACTTCGGCGGCCACGTCGTCCAGCGTCATGGCCTCGAAGCCCTTTTCGCCGAGCAGGCGGCCCGCCGCCGCCACGATGGCCTCTTCCCGTGCCTGGTGCATTTGCGCCTTGAAGGAGGGGCGGGACGGGGGCGTGTTCATGCGGCGCATCTTAGCGACCGGCCGCGGCCCCCGGTACCGGGACAGCCCGGGGCCTACACCGCCAGCATGCGGGCCGCGGTGCGGGTCAGCGCCTCGGACAGCGCATCCAGCACCTCCGATTCGAGGTTCCAGCAGTGCCAGTACAGCTGGATCGGCAGCGAATGGCCGGGCGCCAGGTCCACCAGGCTGCCGTCGGCCAGCGCCCCGCGCACCAGCAATTCGGGCACCACGCCCGCGCCCCAGCCGGCGGTGGCGGCGCGCACCTGGCCTTCGGAGCTGGGCACGAACAGGTGGTGCAGCGCCACGCGCTTGAGGCCGAAGGCGCGCATCACGAACTCGGCCTGCATGTCGTCCTTGCGGTTGAACGACAGGAACGGCACGTCGCGGAAGTTGTGCGGCGTGAGCCCGTGTGGCAGGTAGCGCGCCGCGAGCGCCGGCGAGGCCACGGCCACGTAATGCATGGCCCCGAGCGGCACGACCTTGCAGCCGCGCAGCGCCTGCTTGAGCGTGGTGACGCAGCCCAGCACCTGGCCCGAGCGCAGCCACTCCTGCGTGAAATCCTGGTCGTCCACGATGATTTCCACCGGCAGGCGCTGGCGCACCAGATCGTGCAGCGCCTCCAGCGCCCAGGTGGCGATGCTGTCGGCGTTGATGGCAATCGAGATGCGCTCGTCCTCGCGCGCGCCGCCCGGGGCGCTCGGGGCGAGTTCCTGAAGGTCGCGCTCCAGGTCGGCGCGCAGAAGGCGCAGCTGCTTGGTGTGCTTGAGCAGCAGCTGGCCGGCGGTGGTGGGTTTGAGCGGCCGGCTGCGCACGATGAGCACCGAGCCCACCTGCGCCTCCAGGGCGCGCAGCCGCTGCGAGACGGCCGACTGCGTGACGTTCAGGCGCTGGGCGGCGCGCTCGAAGCCGCCCTCCTCCACGATGGCGGCCAGGCATTCCAGTGCGGCGGGATCGAAGCTGCTCATGGGCGTGCGTGCATTAGAGGTTCTGATGAATTTGGATGAAGTTTAATTTTGCTTTTAATTCGCCGCAACGCGATCCACACTCCGGCCCATGAAAACCATCGTCTTGGGCGCCGGCATCATCGGCATCAGCACCGCCTGGCATCTGCTCGAGCGCGGCCATGAAGTCACCGTCGTGGACCGCCAGCCCGGCGCGGCGCTGGAGACCAGCTTCGCCAACGCGGGGCAGATCTCGGTGAGCTACTGCGAGCCCTGGGCCAACCGCGATGCGCCGCTCAAGGCGCTCAAGTGGATGTTCGACAAGGAAGCACCGCTGCTGTTTCGCCCGCAGCTCGACTGGGACCAGTGGCGGTGGGGCCTGAAATTCCTCGCGCAGTGCAACGATGCGGCGTTCGAGCGCAACGTGCAGCAGATCGTGGCCCTGGGCGCCTACAGCCATGCCGCCCTGAAGGACGTGGTGCGCGCCACCGGCATCGAATACCACCGGCTGGAGCGCGGCATCGCCCACTTCTACACCGACCAGAAATCGTTCGACGCCGCCGGCCACGCGGTCGAGGTGATGCGCCGGCACGGCGTGCAGCGCCGCCTGGTCAGCCGCGACGAGCTGCTGCAGATCGAGCCGGCCTTCCGCGCCTACGGCGACCACATCACCGGCGGCACCTACACCAGCACCGACGAAAGCGGCGACGCCCGCCTGTTCACGCAGGAGCTCGCGCGCCGCTGCGCCGAGCGCGGCGTGCAGTTCCTCTACGGCCACGACGTGGTGCGCCTGAACCAGGCCGGTGGCGCTATCGAATCAGTAGCTGTCCGCGCAAGAAACACTAACGCTGGAGGTCAGAAAGACCAAAACCTCACCGCCGATGCGATCGTCGTCGCCTGCGGCACCTACAGCGCCCCGCTGCTGCGCACCGTGGGCGTGGACCTGCCGATCTACCCCGGAAAGGGCTACAGCGCAACCTTCCCGCTGCTGCGGCCCGAGGGCGCGCCGCTGGTCTCGACCATCGACGACGGTAAGAAGATCGCCATGAGCCGCCTGGGCAACGTGCTGCGCGTGGCCGGCACCATCGAGCTGGGCGGCTACGACCTGTCGCTGGACAGCCCCCTGGCGCGGGCGCGCTGCCACATGCTGTCGCGCCGCATCGAGGCCATCCTGCCCGGCGTGTGCGACACCCGCACGCCCGAGGAAGGCGGCAACCCGCAGTACTGGACCGGCCTGCGCCCGGCCACGCCCACCAACATTCCGTTCATCGGCCGCACGCGCGTGGGCAAGCTGTGGGTCAACGCGGGCCACGGCACGCTGGGCTGGACGCACGGCGCGGGCTCGGGCAAGGCGGTGGCCGAACTGATCAGCGGCGAGCGGCCGGCCATGGCCTTCGGCTTCCTGGGCCAGGGCGTGGCCGCGGGTGCCGCCGCGTCCGCCCCCGTCGCGGCCTGACCGGGGCGCCCCCCCCGGCCGGCGCTACCATGCCGGGCATGCCTTCCCACACCCTGTTCCTCACCACCTCCACCCGCGAGCCCGGCCATGTCGGCAACACCGAATGGCTGGCGCGGCAGGCCGCCGCGGCCCTGCCGGCGGACACCGTTCAGACCTGGCTGAACCTCGCGCGGATGGAGCTGCCGCCCTTTGTGGACCGGCGCCACACCACCGGCGAGTACCCCGCCCCCTCCGGCGAAATGAAGACGCTGCTGGAGGCCACGCTCGCCGCGACCGACATCGTGTTCGTCGCACCCGTGTACTGGTACAGCATTCCCTCGCCACTCAAGACCTACCTGGACCACTGGAGCGGCTGGATGCGCATTCCGGGCCAGCCGTTCAAGGAGCCCATGGCGGCCAAGACGCTGCGGCTCATCACCACCAGCGGCGACCGCGCCAAGGCGCAGCCCATGATCGATTCGGTGCGGCTGTGCGCGCAGTTCCTGGCCATGCCCTGGGGCGGCGCCCTATGGGGCAAGGGCGGCCCGCCCGGCGCGGTGCAATCCGACGCGCAGGCCCTGGCATCGGCTGCTACATTTTTAATAGCATAATGCCCTAGTCGAATCTGCACTGGAGGCTATTTTTGCGGTGATGCCTGGCCGTCCACGACGGCCAGGTGCTCGTCCATCCAGCGCAGCAGGTCGCGCCACATCACGCGCACCTCGTCGTCCTGCGGCATGCGCAGCTCGTGCTGCAGCTCGATGGTGACCACGGGCAGCCCCAGGTGCACGCTGCCGTAGTGCCCGAGCGAGCCCGGGAAGATGCCCAGCTGGTCCAGCCGCAGGCGCCCCAGCCGGCTGGGCGGCGGCTGCGGGCCGTCGAAGTCGAGCACGCCGTAGGGCGCATGGATGCTGACCACCAGATCGGGCTCGAACTGCGCCATCTGCGTGTGCAGGAACTGCGATTCGGGCTCGGACAGCGCCGCGGGGCCAGGCCAGCGGCGGGGGTCGCGGCGGGTGCGCTTCTCCCAATAGATGGGGGCGTCGCGCTCCCAGTTGGGGGTGGGAAAGTTGCGGTTCAGGTCCACGCCGCGCGCGTTCACCCGGGTGGCGGGCTTGGCGAGCATGCCGTCCGGGTTCAGCGCGGGAATGAACCGCCAGTGCACCGGCCGCCGCGTGGGCAGCAGGCGCGTCTCGGCGAACCCGATCCAGCGCAGCGCGAGCGACGCCGCCGTGGGCTCGTCGCCATGCATGGCGCCCACCACCAGCACGCGCAGCGGCACCGTGCCCGGGGCCAGGCCGGCCGGCGGCACGTCGCGCCAGTACAGGGGGATGCCGTTGCGCGACAGCGCGCCGCTGGGCACCAGGTGGGCGGACTGGCACTGGGCCTTGGAGATGCCGGGCAGGCGCGGCAGGAGCAGCGGGCAGGCGGTGTCCGGTTCCGCGCCGGCGGTGCCCACGGCGCCGGTGCCGGCCGGCGATGGCGCCGGGGCCGATGCGGGCGCCGCCTTGTGCGGCGCGCCGGGGCCGGCATGGGAAGGGGCCACGCCCCGTTCCGGCGTGCGGGCCTGCGGCAAGGGCGCCTGCGGAGAACGGGGCTGCACGATCACGGCCGACTGGATGCCGGCCATGCGGGCAGGCACCGTCACCTGGGCGGTGGCCGGCCCCTCGCCGAGCGGCGCGCGCGCGCCGCCCACCAGGTCCGGGTTCCAGATGCGCGTGCCCATCAGCGCCAGGGCCAGCGCCGCCCCCAGGGGCAGCAGCCAGGGCAGGGCGGCCGCGGCGGCGCCGCGCGTCGTGCGGTCGGCGGCGCTCAATGCAGCACCCGCTCGGAAGCAGCCAGGAACGCCAGCAGCGCGCCGTCGAAGCCGTCGGGGTCTTCCAGCTGCGGCCAGTGGCCGACGTGGGGCAGATCCAGGTGGCGCGCATCGGGCAGCACCTGCGCCAGCGCCTGCAGCGCCTCGGGCGGGGTGCAGCGGTCCTGCTCGCCGCCCAGCAGCAAGGTGGGCATGTGCAGGCGCGACAGCTCGGCCGCACTGCGCGCGAACGTGGGCAGCGCCTCCAGCGCACGGCGGTAGGCCGAGCGGTGCACCTGGCCCATGGCGTGGCCGGCCAGGCGCACGCCCTCGGGCAATGCACCGGTGCCGATGTGGCGCGGCACCAGGCGCTGGGCGATCTGCTCCATCGACTGGCCGGCGTCCAGCTCGGCCAGGCGCGGCGCCACCCATTCGTCCAGGCTGTGCGCATCCAGGGCCGGCCCGCCGCTGCACAGCACCAGCCGGCGCACCAGCGAAGGCTCGCGCAGCGCCACCTCGATGGCGATCATGGCGCCCAGGCCGTGGCCCACCAGCACGGCGGGGCCGCACTGCAGCGCCTGCAGCAGCTGCACGCAGCTGTTGGCCAGGCCCTTGAAGCTGTAGGGCTCGATGGGGGCGCTGCGGCCGTAGCCGGGCATGTCCCAGGCCACGGCGCGGTAGCCGGCCGTCGCCAGGGTCTCGACCTGGGGAGCGAAAGTGAGGTGGTCGCCGTCCGCGTCGTGCAGCATGAGCACGGTGGGTCCGGATCCGAGGGTCGTGAAAGTGGGTAGAAGGGCCATGAAGAGAACGGCAGGCGCCGCGGCCGCCGGCAGCAAATCGCCAGGCGCCGGACCATAATAGCCGACCCCTTCCCTCCAGCCGCCCGCGCCTTCGTGAACAGCCCCCTGCACCGCCCCATCGCCGCCCGTCCGCCCGGTTTCTCCACGCGCGAGTTCCGCGATGCGCTGGGCATGTTCGCCACGGGCGTGACCATCGTCACCGCGCGCGGCCCGGACGGCGGGCTCATCGGCCTCACGGCCAGCTCCTTCAATTCGGTGTCGCTGCAGCCCCCGCTGGTGCTGTGGAGCCTGGCGCACAAGGCCTCCACGCTGACCGCCCTGTCGGCCGGCTCCCACTACGCGATCAACGTGCTGGCGGCCGACCAGCGCGCCCTGGCCGAGCGCTTCGCCTCGCGCGGCGTGGACCGCTGGGCCGGCGTGGCCCACCAGCCGGGCATCGCCGGCGCCCCCGTGCTGGACGGCGCCGCGGCGGTGTTCGAGTGCTTCAACCGCAGCCAGTACGTGGAGGGCGACCACACGATCTTCGTGGGCGAGGTGGAGCGCTGCAGCCACCGCACGGGCGCCTCGCCGCTGCTCTACCACGGCGGCACGTTCTACACCGAGCACCCGCTGGGCGCCGCGCCCGCGCTGCAGGCCGAGATCCGCAAATGACGACGCCGCGGGCCCTTCGAGGGGGCACCGCGGCGCGGCGGGGACCGAACGGCCAGGGCGGCGGCTATTTCACGCCATCGGGCAGCTCGATCTTGACCTCGAGCACTTCCAGGTTGTCCTGGCGCTCCAGGTGCACCTTGATGTCGTCGGCGTGGATCGACACGTACTTGGAGATCACCGCCACCAGTTCGCGCTGCAGCGCGGGCAGGTAGTCGGGCGTGGAGGCGTTGCGGCCGTTGCGTTCGTGCGCGAGGATGATCTGCAGGCGCTCCTTGGCGACCGAGGCGGTCTTCTTTTTCTCGCCCAGCAGGAAAGACAACAGAGACATGCGTTACCTCCCGCCGAAGATGCGTTTGAAGAAGCCGGGCTTGTGCGCGTCGATGAACCGCAGGGGCTTGTCCTCGCCGAGGAAGCGGGCCACCACGTCCTTGTAGGCCTCGGACACGTCGGTGCCCTGCATGTGGATGGCCGGCGTGCCCTGGTTGGAGGCCTGCAGCACGTTCTCGGATTCGGGCACCACGCCGATCAGCTCGATGCGCAGGATGTCCTGGATGTCCTCCAGCGACAGCATCTGCCCGTCTTCCACGCGATTGGGGTTGTAGCGCGTGATGAGCAGGTGCTCCTTCACGGGCTCGCCGCCGGCGATGGCGCGCTTGGTCTTGCTGCCCAGCATGCCCAGGATGCGGTCGGAGTCGCGCACCGAGGACACCTCGGGGTTGGTCACCAGCAGCGCCTCGTCGGCGAAGTGCATGGCCATGAGCGCGCCGCTCTCGATGCCGGCGGGCGAGTCGCAGACGATGTACTCGAAGCCCATGCCGGACAGGTCGTTCAGGATCTTCTCCACGCCGTCCTGCGTGAGCGCATCCTTGTCGCGCGTCTGGCTGGCGGCCAGCACGAACAGGTTGTCGCACTGCTTGTCCTTGATGAGGGCCTGGTTCAGGTTGGCCTCGCCCTGGATCACGTTGATGAGGTCATACACCACGCGGCGCTCGCAGCCCATGATGAGGTCCAGGTTGCGCAGGCCGACGTCGAAGTCGATCACCGCGGTCTTGTGGCCGCGCAGTGCGAGGCCGGATGCGAAGCTGGCACTGGTGGTGGTCTTGCCCACGCCACCCTTGCCGGAGGTCACGACGACGATTTTGGCCATGTTGTGAAAATTCCCTGCGTTGGTCCGAATGAAAGAAGAAGGCGGTCAGAACGGGTTCTAGAGCGGCTCGATGAGCAGCTTCTCGCCGTCGAGCCGCACCTGGGCCGGCTTGCCGCGCACGGCGTCCGGCAGCTCGGTCTCGGTCGTGCGGTAGATGCCTGCGATCGACACGAGCTGCGGCTCCAGGCACGTGCTGAAGATGCGCGCGCTGGTATCGCCGCGCGCGCCGGCGATGGCCCGCCCGCGCATGGGCGCATAGACGTGGATGTTGCCGTCCGCGATCACCTCGGCGCCGAAGCTCACCACGGCCATCACGACCAGGTCGGCGCCACGGGCATACACCTGCTGGCCCGAGCGCAGCGGCTTGTCCACCACCACGGTGGTCGGGCCGCCGGCGGGCACCTCGCGCACCACTTCGACCTCGCGGATGACTTCGCGCACCACCTCGCGCGGGGGCGGGGCCGCGTCGCGCGGGGCGTCGGCCGCCGGGGCGTGCACGCGGGCCGGGGGCGCCTCGGGCGCGGCGATCAGGCCGGCGGCGTGCGCGGCCTCCATCTGCGCGGGGCTACCGCCGCGCACGGCCACGGGCAGCGTGTGGTGGCTGCGCAGCGCGGCGCACAGGGCGCGGAAATCGATGGAATCCTCGGCCTCGCGCACGCCGGCCAGGTCGATCAGCACGGGGTCGTTGTCGAAGAAGTCCGGGTCGCTCTCCAGCCGCGCGGCCAGGTCGGCGGCGAGCACGCCGACGTCGGTGGTCTTGAGCACGACCGCCACCACGGGCAGCTGGGCGCTCTTGAGGTCAAAGCTGGTGCGGGCCTGGCCCGCCGTGTCAACGGCCATGGAAGGGGGGGTGCGTGGTGCGGAAAAAAAGGGGGAGCGGTACGCCCGGCCCGAAGGCGCGAAGTGTACCGTGGGGGCCCGCCGGTGCCTGTCGCGGGACGTATCCGCGCGCCACGCGTCCCACGGGGCGAGCCCGGGGCGCCAAGGCCCGGCCGGACACGCCCATGTTTGCAGGCCGTGTGCGGCAGGCGCCGGCACCCTGGATCGAATCGGCCTTCAGCGCAATCAAATCACCGGCATGCAGCTATTATTTTCATAGCAACACTTCGTCTCCCGAAGCCCGTTGCCCCCTTCAGAACTTGGGAATGCGGATGCGGCTGATCATGAGCGAGCCCGACAGCGCGAACAGTAGCACCAGCGGGTGCAGCGTGAACCCGCCCAGCACCACGCTGCCGAACCACAGGTGCTCGCGCACCGCGCCCAGGGAGGCGGCCAGCGCCATCAGGGCCACGAGCACGATGGAGGTGGGGATCGGCGTGCCCTCGAAGTATTTGACCTTGCCCGAGCCTTCCGACAGCGTTTCGGCGGTGACGTTGTAGCGCGCCAGGCGCGAGACGCCGCAGGCCACGAAATACGCCAGCACGATGCGGTCGTACAGGCCCTGCATGCCGCAGGCGTAGGCGATGATGGCCGGGGCCACGCCGAACGAGATCACGTCGGCCAGCGAGTCCAGTTCACGCCCCATGGCCGAGGACTTTTGCCGCCAGCGCGCGATGCGGCCGTCCAGCACGTCGAAGATCAGCGCCGCCAGCACCAGCGCGCAGGCGAAGTACACGTGGCGCACCTCGCCGGTCTCCAGGAACGTCATGGACGAGAACAGCGCCCCCACGCCGCACACGGCGTTGCCCAGCGTGAACCAGTCGGCGAGGTGGAACTCGCGGATCATCGAAAAGCGCTTGGGGGTGGACTGGGACATGGACTCTCCTGGGTGGGTGGCGGCCGCCGTGCGCCGTGGAAGGCCGCGATGGCAATGCCTGCCGATTATGGGCGGCGCCCCGGGGCGCGCACCGTCAGGCATGTCCTACGGGCCCGCTACGGCCCGGCCGTGCCGCGCCCGCCGGACGCGATGGGCGCGCGCACGGTCTCCAGGTGGATGCTGGTCTCGGTGTTGCTGATGCCCTTGATGAGGCGGATGCGCTCCAGCGCGTGCGCCAGCTCCGCCAGGCTGCCCACCTGCAGTTCGGCCAGCAGGTCCCACCGGCCATTGGTGCTGTGCAGCGCCAGCACGCTGGGCTCGCCCAGCAGCGAGGCCGTGACCCGGCGCGCGTCGTTGCCCTCGATGGAGATGCTGGTCCAGGCCTGCAGTCCGCCGCCCGTCTCGCGCTCGGGCCGCAGCCGCACCGTGTAGCCGACGATCACGCCCGTGTCCTCCAGCCGGCGGATGCGGTTGGTGACGGTGCCGCGCGACACGCCCAGCCGCGTGGCCAGCGTGGCGACGCTGGCGCGGGCGTTGTGTCGCAGCTGGGCGATCAGTTGCTGGTCGATATTGTCCATTTCGGCAATTCCTTTGAGCAAAAAGCCAGTTTTTTGCGCTTATGCGTGCATTTTTGCCGATTTGAATTGGCGTGGCCTTGTGGGACGCTTGGGAAAACCCCATGGCGCCCCGACCCTGTCGCGTGGCGTGCCCACCGACGAGGAGCCGATCCCATGACCCCCGACCAACGCCCCATCCCCGGCACCATGTCCACCGAGTTCCTGAGCGCCACGCGCGCCGCGCAACTGGTCGGCCGCACCGGCGTGGTGGAATGCCTGCGCGGCATGGCGCAGGCCATCGAAGAGGACTACGCCCGGTGGCAGGACTTCGACAAGTCCGCGCGCACCGCGAGCCATTCGCCCAACGGCGTCATCGAACTCATGCCCGTCGCCGACGCCCGCGACTACGCCTTCAAGTACGTGAACGGCCACCCGGTCAACACCCGCCGCGGCCTGCCCACGGTGATGGCCTTCGGCGCGCTGGCCGACGTGGCCACCGGCCACCCCTCCTTCCTGAGCGAGCTCACCCTGACCACGGCGCTGCGCACCGCGGCCACGTCGGCCATGGCCGCGCGCTACCTGGCCCGCCCGGACAGCCGCAGCATGGCGCTGATCGGCAACGGCGCGCAGAGCGAGTTCCAGGCCCTGGCCTTCGTGGGCCTGCTGGGCATCGGCGAGCTGCGCCTGTACGACATCGACCCGGCCGCCACGGCCAAGCTGGCGGCCAACCTCGCGCCGCTGGTGGCGCGGGGGGAGCTGGAAATCGTCCGCTGCGCCAGCACCGCCGAGGCCGTGCGCGGCGCGGACATCGTCACCACCGTCACCGCCGACAAGGCCTACGCCACGATCCTGCACGGCGACCTGGTCGAGCCTGGCATGCACATCAACGCCGTGGGCGGCGACTGCCCCGGCAAGACCGAACTGGCGGCCGAGGTGCTGCGGGCGGCCAGCGTGTTCGTGGAGTACGAACCCCAGACCCGCATCGAAGGCGACCTGCAGCAGATGCCTGCCGACTTCCCCGTGACCGAGTTCTGGCGCGTGGTGCGCGGCGAGGCGCCGGCCCGCACGTCGCTCGCGCAGGTCACCGTGTTCGACTCGGTGGGCTTTGCGCTGGAGGACTATTCCGCCCTGCGCTTCATGCGTGCCCTGGGCCGCAGCGCGGGCCTGCTGCAGCCGCTGGAGCTGATTCCCGACCAGGCCGACCCCAAGAACCTGTACGCGCAGATCCAGCCGTGGATCGCCCTGGGCACGCCCGCAGGCGCGCCCCCGCTGGTGCAGGCCGCCGCCCACCTGGCGGAAGCGCTGTAAGAACGGGCAGGCCGCGCCAGGACACGCCACCCATCGTCACCGTCCGCGTGCACACTGCACGCGCCCCATCCCGTTTTCCGCAAACCGCCAGACCGCATGCGGGTCAAAGCTTCGGCGCCACGGCGCCCGCACGCCGTGCGTTTCCAGGAGATGAATCCATGACCGACACCGTCCCCACCGTTACCGCCGCACCCACCGCCGCCCCGCACACCCGCGCCACCCTCATCGGCGCCCCCACCGATGCCGGCGCCGCACGCCTGGGCGCCGCCATGGGCCCCGACGCCCTGCGCGTCGCCCAGCTGGGCCCCGCCCTCGCGCGGTTCGGCGTGGACGTGGAAGATGCCGGCAACCTCTTCGGCCCGCCCAACCCGCAAAGCGCGCGGGGCGACCACGGGCTGCGCAACCTGGCGGAATGCGTGGCATGGAACCGCGCGGTGCACGACGCCGTGTCCGCGCAGTTCGCCGCCGGCCGCATGCCCATCCTGCTCGGGGGCGACCACCACCTGGCGGTGGGCTCGATCAGCGCGGTCGCGCGGCACTGCCGCCAGACGGGCAAGCGCCTGCGCGTGCTCTGGCTCGATGCCCACGCGGACTGCAACACGCCCGCCATCTCGCCCAGCGGCAACGTGCATGGCATTCCCGTGGCGAGCCTGTACGGCTACGGCCCCGAATCGCTGTCGGCCCTGGGCGGCGCCGTGCCCGCGCTGCAGGGCGCGCAGCTGTGCCAGATCGGCCTGCGCAGCGTGGACGACGAGGAAAAGCGCCTCATCCGCGAGCTGGGCATCGAGGTGTACGACATGCGCTCCATCGATGAGCTGGGCATGCGCGAGGTCATGCGCCGCGCGCTCGACGGGCTGGAGGGCGAGGCCGGCGAAGGCGTGCACCTGCACCTGAGCTTCGACGTGGACTTCCTCGACCCCGAGATCGCCCCCGGCACCGGCACCACCGTGCGCGGCGGCCCCAACTACCGCGAGGCGCAGCTGTGCATGGAGATGATCGCGGACACGGGCCGCCTGGCCTCGCTGGACATCGTGGAGCTGAACCCCGCGCTCGACATCCGCAACCAGACCGCCGAGCTGGTGGTGGACCTGGTGGAAAGCCTGTTCGGCAAGAGCACGCTGGTGCGCGCCCGCCCCACGGCCGCGTGACGGTGCGCTGACGTACTGCAGCGCTAGTGCGCCGCCACGGTGGCCGCGCGCCGCTGCGCGAACGCCACGTACCACGGCAGGCAGCCCGGGTTGGCCATGGCGTCCTGGTTGACCACTTTGTCCAGCGGCTGGCCCAGCAGCAGCTTCTTGATGGGCAGTTCCTGCTTCTTGCCGCTCAGCGTGCGCGGCACCTCGGCCACCTGCACGATCTCATCCGGCACGAAGCGCGGCGACAGCGCGGTGCGGATGGCCGCGGCGATGCGCCCGCGCAGGGCATCGTCCAGCTCGACGCCGCCCCGCAGCGCGACGAACAGCGGCATGTAGCTGTCGCGGCCCAGCGATTCCAGATCGACCACCAGGCTGTCCAGCACCTCGGGCAGGGCCTCGACGGCGCGGTAGATCTCGCTCGTGCCCATGCGCAGGCCGTGGCGGTTGATGGTGGCGTCGCTGCGCCCGTAGATCACGCAGCCGCCGTGGCGGCCGATGCGGATCCAGTCGCCGTGGCGCCAGACCGGGCCCATGTCCACGGGCCCGTCGCCCCCGCCCGGCCGCCGGCCGTGGCCCGGCGGGTACATGTCGAAGTAGCTCGCCAGGTAGCGTTTTCCGTTCGGGTCGCCGCCCTGCCCCGCGGGGCCCGGCTCGCCATCGCCCCACAGGTACAGCGGCATGGACGGGATGGGCTGCGTGCACACCAGTTCGCCCACCTCGTCGATCACCGGCTGGCCCTCGGCGTTCCAGGCCTCGACCGCCGCGCCCAGCATGCGGCACTGCATCTCGCCGGGCACCTGGGGCAGTTCGCGGTGCCCGCCGATGAAGGCGCCGCAAAAATCGGTGCCGCCGGAGATGTTGTTCCACCAGATGTCGCCGTCCGCATGCCCCGCCACGCCCAGGGCGCGGAACTGCGCCGTGCCCCAGGCCTGCACCTCGGGCGCGAGCGGCGAGCCGGTGGTGCCCAGCGCCCGCACGCGCGACAGGTCGCCGCAGTCCGCCAGCGACAGGCCCGACTTCATGCAGTTGGCGTAGAAGGCCGCGCCCGCGCCGAAGAACGTCACGCCCGTCTCGGCGGCGAAGCGCCAGAGCGTGCCCCAGTCGGGCCGCTCGCGGCTGCCGCCCGGGTTGCCGTCGTAGATCACGCAGGTCGTGCCCGCCAGCAGGCCGCTCACCTGCGCGTTCCACATCACCCAGCCGGTCGAGCTGTACCAGTGGTAGCGCTCGCCGAACGAATTGGGCTCGTAGCTGCAGCCGATGTCGTTGTGCAGCCCCTTGAGCTGCAGCGCCACCAGCACCATGCCGCCGTGGCCGTGCACGATGGGCTTGGGCAGGCCGGTGGTGCCGCTGGAGTAGACGATCCACAGCGGGTGGTCGAACGGCAGCCACTCGGGCTCGAACGCAGCCACTTCGGCATCGTTTTGGCCGCACGCCCTAGAAAAATCTGCCGTGTCTGCTATGGTTTCAGGAGCATGCAGGTGCTGCACCACCACCATGTGGGCGACCGAGGGCAGCGCCGCGCGCAGCTCGGCCAGCACGCCGGTGCGGTCGTGGTCGCGCCCGCCGTAGGTCACGCCGTCCACCGCGATCAGCACCTTGGGCGCGATCTGGCGGAAGCGGTCCAGCACGGCGGCCGTGCCCATGTCGGGCGCGCACACGCTCCACACCGCGCCCAGGCTGGCCGTGGCCAGCAGGGCCACCATGGCCTCGGGGATGTTGGGCAGGTAGGCCGCCACGCGGTCGCCGCGCTGCACGCCCTGGCGGCGCAGGTGCAGCGCGAGCGAGGCGACCTGGCGGCGCAGTTCAGGCCAGGACAATTCGCGGTGCAGGCCGCGCTCGTTGCGGCTCACCACGGCCGGCAGGCCCGCGGCGTGCGCCGGGTCCACATGGCGCAGCACCTGGCGCGCGTAGTTGACCTGCGCCCCGGGGAACCACACGGCCCCCGGCATGGCGTTGCGCGCCAGCACGGCCGTGTGCGGGGTGGGCGACTGCAGGTCGAAGTAGTCCCAGATGCTCTGCCAGAACGCATCGAGGTCGGTGACCGACCAGCGCCAGAGCGCGTCGTAGTCGGCGAAGACGAGGCCGTGGCGGGCCTGCAGCCAGTCCTGGTACCGGCGGATCTGGGGAACGAACGGGGGGGTGTTTTTTGTCTCCATGGCGCCGCAGCGTAGCGTGCGCCACCGCCGCTGTCACCGGGCGGGCGTCCCCGAATGGACAAAGCCGCCGGCCGGGTACGGCGGGCGGCCTTTCGAAGGGGGCGGCAGCGGGGCGCTGCCCGCCGGCACCCCGGGTCAGTCGGTCAGCTCGTGCACGCTGGTGATGGCATAGCCCTTTTCCTCGATCTGCGCGGCCGGTTGCGCGATGCCGTAGTCGTCCCAGTGGTCGGCGTTCTCGTCCATCTCCTGGCCACGGGCTTCGGTGTCCCAGTCCACGTTGATCGCCTCCTGCGGGATGGGGCGCCCCTCGGGCACGGCGAGGTGGGAGAACTTGCCATCGGCTTCGGCTCGGCGATAGATGTCTACGCGCATGTGGGAGTCCTTTTCGGAAATGAAAAACAGGCTGTCCACTCTATCGAGCAGGGCCGTGCCGGGGCGTAGGAAAAACACCTCTGGCGGCGCGGTGGCCCAGCCGGTGCCGGAACCGCCCGCGGCCACGAAAAAAGGCGGCCGGGCCTTCGCCCGCCGCCTTTCCGGTTTGGCTGCCTTGGTTGGCTGCTTTGGCTGCTTTGGCTGGCCGATTACTTCGCCGAGGCCAGGTCTCGCATGCGGTCCGCGCGGCCGCCCGCGTCCGGGTGGGTGGACAGCATGGCATCCATGCCGCCGCTCTTGCCGCCCAGCGAGGCGATCTTGCGGAAGGCCGATTCCATGGCCTGCACCTTGTACTTGTGCTTCTTCATGAAGGCCAGGCCGTAGTCGTCGGCGGCGGTTTCCTGGCTTTGCGAGAACTGGCTGTTGACCAGCTTCTCGCCCAGGGCGCCCAGGTCCGTGTCGGCCAGGCGGCCCACGCCGCCCGCGGCGGACGCGGCCTTGCGGCCGGCGGAGGCCATGTAGGCCGTGCGCATCGCCGACAGCGAGTGCTGCAGCTTCACGTGGCCGATTTCGTGGCCGATGACGCCCAGCAGTTCCTGGTCGTTCATCATGTCCATGAGGCCGCTGTACACGCGGATGGAGCCGTCGGCCGTGGCGTTGGCGTTCACGTCCTTGCTCAGGTACACCTTGAAGTTCAGCTTCATGCCGTCTTCGTTGACGTGCTTCCTGGTCAGGCGCGCCAGGCGCTGCGCGTACTTGTTGTTGGCCGGGGCGGCGTTCTCGGTGCGGTCTTCATAGTTGCGGTACTGCAGCGAGACGGTCTTGAGCTCTTCGTCGGAGACGGTCACCGCCTTGAACACGTCCAGCGCGGCGCCCGCCTTGTTCTCGGTGCTGCTGGAGCCGGAGCCGCCTGCCGTGCCCAGCACGCTGGAGATGGCCGAGGTGCCGGAACCGCTCTTGCTGCCATCGCCCGTGGTGGCGCAACCGGACAGCAGCAGGGCGAGCGCGACGGCGCTCAGTGAGAACTTCTTCATGGAAACACTTTCGTTGAGGTCTGGAAACAAGCGCCAATGGGGGCGACGGATGCGGTGCCCGGGAGGCTCTCCGGCCCCCTGGCGGTCACGGGCTGGACCGGGCAGGCGGAAATTGTTTCACGGGCCTGTGGAATGCCGCCTGGCATGCCGCGGCGAATGCATCGAGTTGTATCCACGGCGCGGTTGCCGTTCCCACGGCTTTACAAAGTAACGAAACGCCGCGGTGCCATAGCGCGAACCGCCCTGCATACAACTTTTTGTTTCAATAAAGTGGCCGCCCACAGGGAACGAAACGGCGCTTCGCTACACCGCGACCTCGAACAGCCGGCCCGACAAAGGCGCCTTGGCCAGCACGTCCAGCGGCACCGGCTGGCGCGCCGTGGTGATGAACAGCCGCCGCCCATCGGCCCCGCCCAGTTCCACGTCGGTGGGACAGGGCACCGGCAGCGCGACGACGCGGTCCAGGCTGCCGTCGGGCAGGAAACGCACCACGCTCCAGCCGTCGCGCAGGGCCGTCCACACCCCGCCCTCCGCATCCAGCGCCAGCCCGCTGACCCGGCCCGAGCCCTTGGGCACGGAGACGAGGCGGCGCACGGCGCCGGTCTCGGGCTGCAGCGAAAGGATCGCGCCCGTGTCCGGCACGGCGGCCCAGAGGGTGCCGTCCGCGGCGCGCCAGCGCAGGCACTGCACCGGCTCGGGCAGGCGCCAGCGCACCTCCAGGGCCGCGCCGGGCCGCAGGCAGCCCACGGCGCTGCCGCCCTCGGGCGTCTCGCAGGCCAGCCACAGGTCGCCGCCCGCGCCGCGGCAGACGGCCTGGGCCGGCAGCGCGGGCCAGGGGGCCAGGCGCTGCGCCGGCCCGCCCCGGGGCAGCGCGAAGGCGCCGTGGGCGCACCAGGCGATGGGCGGGAGCGAGGGTGCGCAGCCGGTACCGGTCGCTTGCGCCTCGCCGCTGCCGTCCCGCCCCAGCAGCAGGCCGTGCACGGGGCCTTCGGCCTCGGCCCAGACCGTGTCGCCTTCGTCCCCCGGGCCCACCGCCCGCAGCGCGGGGGCAAGCGTGTCGGCCCAGAACAGCCGGCCGCTGGCCACGCACCAGCGCGGGTGGGCGCCGTGGAATGCCCAGGGGCCGGGCACGGGGCGGGCCTCGGCATCGCCCAGGGTGGGGCGCACGCCGTGCAACTGCGCGCCCACGCGGCGCGCGGCCTCGGCCACCTCGGGGCCCAGCAGCTCCAGCCGCTCGGGCGTGAGCCGCCAGGCCGGCCCGGCCACGCTGAGCGCGCCGCGCACCTGGCCCAGGCCGTCGACGATGGGCGCGCCCACGCAGCGCACGCCGGGCACGATCTCTTCGTCGTCGATGGCGTAGCCGCGCGCCGCCGTCACGCGCAGTTCGGCCAGCAGGCGCCGCCGGTCGGTCAGCGTGCGGGGCGTGACGGGGCGCAGCACCAGTTCGCGCACCAGGGCATCGCGCGCCGCGCCGTCCATGGCGGAGAGGATGGCCTTGCCCTGGCTGGTGCAGTACACCGGCTTGCGCTGGCCCAGCGCGCTGGCCGAGCGCTGGCTGTGCGCGCCATCGCAGCGCTCCAGCGACACGACGTCGCGCCCGTCCAGCGCGGCCAGGTAGGTGGTCTCGCCCGTCAGGTCGCGCAACGTGCGCAGTTCCATCACGGCCGCCGCGGCCAGGTCGGGCATGGCATGGGCCTGGCGTGCCAGCTCGAAGCAGCGCACGCCCAGGCAGTACACCTTGCGCAACGGATCGCGGCGCAGCATGCCGCGCGCCACCAGCGTGGCCAGGAGGCGGTAGGCCGTGGTGCGGGGCAACGCCAGCCGCGCCGCCAGGTCGGCGTGGCTCAGGCCTTGCGGTGCGGCGCCCACGGCGTCCAGCACGTCGAGGGCTTTTTCGAGCGCGGCAGTGCCGTCTCCGGGCGATGCAGCCATGTTTGTCTCACGAAATGGAATTCAGAACCGCACCGGGAAGGGACGGCGGGCCGCAGGGATTTTAGGTGGCTCGCCCTTTCATTACGATGGCAGGCTCCCACCGGCGAGCCCCTGCCGATCGGCGAACAATTCCATTCAGTGAGACAGCAGGCCGCGACGGCCCTTGCCTTTTCAGGAACCTCCATGCCCGACAACACCCTGCAATCCATCGACGCCCGCACCGGCCAGCCCCACGGCGCCGCCTGGCCCGAATCCACCCCCGCCGAGATCGACGCCGCCGTGGCCGCCGCGGCGAGCGCCGCCGATGCCTTCGCCGCCACATCGGCCGCCGACCGCGCCGCCTTGCTGCGCGCGCTGGCCGAGGCCCTGGAGGCCCAGCGCGAGGCCCTGGTGCCCGTGGCCGACCGCGAAAGCGGCCTGGGCCCGGTGCGCCTGAACGGCGAGCTGGACCGCACGGCCTTCCAACTGCGCGGCTTTGCCGATGTGCTGGAGCGCGGTACGGCCCACACCGTGCTGGACGACGCGGCCGTGGCCGGTGCGCCGCCCGCCGGCCGCCCGCGCCTGACCCGCGTGCGCGTGCCCGTGGGTCCGGTGGCCATGTTCTCGGCCAGCAACTTTCCGTTCGCGTTCTCGGTGCTGGGCGGCGACACGGCCTCGGCCCTGGCGGCCGGCTGCCCGGTGGTGGTGAAGGCGCACCCCGCACACCCCGAGCTGTCGCGCCAGACCGCGGCGCTGGCGCAATCCGTGGTGGCCGCGCGCGGCCTGCCGGCCGGCGTGTTCCAGCTGGTGCAGGGCGGCTCCATCGAGGCCGGCGTGCGCCTGGTGCAGGCGCCAGCGGTCGCGGCCGTGGCCTTCACCGGCTCGTTCAAGGGCGGCACGGCCCTGGCCAAGATGGCCGCAGAGCGCCCGCGCCCGATCCCGTTCTACGGCGAGCTGGGTTCGGTGAACCCGCTGGTCGCGCTGCCTTCGGCGCTGCAGGCCAACGGCGCCGCGCTGGCCGAGACGCTGGCCGGCTCCATCTGCCTGGGCTCGGGCCAGTTCTGCACCAGCCCCGGCGTGATCGTCGTGCGCCAGGACGCCTCGGGCGATGCCTTCGTGCAGGCGCTGGCCGACAAGCTGCGCCCGCTGGCGCCGCACGCCATGCTCACCCCCGGCATCCGCGGCGCGTTCGACCGGGGCGTGGCCGCATGGCGCGGCCACGGCAAGCTCAAAGCCCTGGTGAGCGAAACGGCCGAGGCCGGCGCCACGCCGCGCCCGTTCCTGGGCGAAGTGCAGGCGGCCGACTTCATCGCCGACCCTGCGCTGCACGAAGAGGTCTTCGGCTCCGCCGCGCTGGTGGTGCGCGTGGCCTCCATCGAGGAGACCGTGGCCGTGCTGCAGGCCATCGGCGGCTCGCTCACCGTCACGTTGTGGGGCGCTGACGCCGACACCGCCGAGCACCGCACGCTGGTGCGCGCCGCCACGCAGGTGGCCGGCCGCGTGCTGTTCGCGGGCGTGCCCACGGGCGTGGCCGTGACCGGCGCGCAGATGCACGGCGGCCCCTACCCCGCCAGCACCGCGCCGTTCACCACCTCGGTCGGCTATGCGGCGCTGGACCGGTTCCTGCGCCCCGTGGCGCTGCAGGACGCCCCCGCCTGGCTGATCGAGCGCAACGGCGTGCCCTGCTGAAGGGCGGTGCCGCGGGGCCGAAGCCCTGCGGCGCAGCGCGCGCGCCCGGGCGTCAGCCGCCCCGGCCGCGCAGCAGATCGACGTAGGCGCAGTCCACCCACTGCGCCGGTGCCACCCCGAGCCGGGCCATCAGGTCGTGCGCCTCCCGCAGGCCGGCGCCTTCCGGCTCGGCCTCGGCCAGCACCACCTCCAGCTCCATGAATTCGCCCAGGCCCGCCACGCGGTCCAGGTGCACGCGCGTGCGGCCCACCAGGTACAGCGTGCGCTCCTTGACCACCCGACCCGCCTGGCCATGCGCCAGCGTGAGCGCCTCGCGCAGCCCGTCGGGATCGGCCGTGGGCGTGCGCACGTAGAACGCGGTCTTGGGCCCCTGCACGTCGGGGCGGCGGTAGAAGATCAGCTCGCCCGCGCCGGCGCAGAACGCGCGCAGCTTGAGCCGGCCGGCCGCGCAGCGAAAGAATGTGTCGTCCTGGTGGATCTGCTGCGGGCCGCGGTCGGCCAGCGTTGCGGCGCGGGCCTCCAGCGCGGCCAATGCGCCGGGAGAGGCCAGGCGTGCCTTCATTTCGATGTTGCGGGGCATGGGCCCAGTATGCCGGCGGCCGTGCGGATCAGGGCCGCGCGCGCACCTTCTTCACGAGGGTGTCCGCCGGCCGGACGACCCGCCCGTCCTCCAGCCGCAGCAGGGCTTTCGGCAGCGGCTTGCCCGTGGCGCGATCGACGAGCACCGAGTGCTTCTCGCCCCGGGCGTACAGGTGCGCCTCGCCCCACTGGCGCAGGGCCACGACCACCGGGAACAGCGTCTCGCCCTTGGCGGTCAGCACGTATTCCTGGTAGGCGCTGCCATCCGAGGCGGGCGCGATCTCCAGCACGCCCGCTTCCACCAGCGTGCGCAGGCGGTCGCTGAGGATGTTGCGCGCCGCGCCCAGGCTGGCCTGGAACTCGCCGAAGCGCCGCAGCCCGTCGAACGCATCGCGCACGATCAGCATCGCCCAGCGGTCGCCCACCACGTCAAGCGAACGGGCCACGGGGCAGGGGGAATCCGCGAGGCTTTTTCTTTTGGCCATGGCCACTCCTTGGATGCCGGTGGCGGACCGGGCATTCGATCCACGCACCAAAGTGGTTTCATTTTAAAACAGGATGGGACTACACTCGATCCAGTTTCAATCAGCAACTGGATCAGAGCCCATGACCGCCACCACCCCGCCTGCCCGGCGCGCCGCCCCCAGGCCCCCTCTGACGCCGGGCCTCGTGCGCCTGCTGGCCGTGTGCTGCGGCGTGAGCGTCGCCAATGTCTACTACGCCCAGCCCCTGCTGGATGCCATCGCGCTGGATTTCGGCATCCCCGCCATGGCGGTGGGCGGCGTGATCACCGCCACGCAGGCGGGCTGCGCCATCGCCCTGCTGTTCGTGGTGGCGCTGGGCGATCGGGTGGACCGAAAGCGCCTGCTGTGCGGGCAGCTGGTGCTCCTGGCGCTGGCGCTGCTGGGCGTGGCCTGGGCGCCCACGCCGCTGCCGTTGCTGGCGGCCATGGCCGCCATCGGGCTGCTGGGGACGGCCATGACGCAAGGGCTGATCGCCTGCGCCGCCACGCTGGCCCCTCCCGCCGAGCGGGGCCGGGTGGTCGGCACCGTGCAGGGCGGCGTCGTCATCGGCCTGCTGCTGGCCCGCACGCTGGCCGGCGCGGTCACGGACCTGGCGGGCTGGCGCGCCGTGTACCTGGTCTCTTGCGGGTTGTCGCTGGCGATGCTGGCGCTGCTGTGCAAGGCCCTGCCGCCCGCCCGCGTGCCCCCGGCCACGTTGGGCTACTGGCCGCTGCTGCGCTCGATGGGCACGCTGCTGGCGACCGAGCGCGTGCTGCAGATCCGCGGCGTGATCGGGCTGCTGATGTTCGCGGCGTTCAGCGTCTTCTGGAGCGCGCTGGTGCTGCCGCTGAGCGCGCCGCCCCATGCCCTGTCGCACACCGCCATCGGCGCGTTCGGGCTGGTCGGCGTGGTGGGCGCCCTGGCCGCCGCGCGGGCCGGCCGCTCCGTGGACCGGGGCCGGGGGCAATGGACCACCGGCCTCGCGCTGGCGTGCCTGCTGGCGTCGTGGGTGCCCATCGCGTTTGCGGCGCACACGCTGTGGGCGCTGGCGGTGGGGACCGTCCTGCTCGACCTGGGCGGGCAGGCGGTCCACGTGGTCAACCAGGGCCTGATCTTGCGCACCCGGCCCGAGGCGCACGGCCGCCTGGTGGGCTGCTACATGCTGTTCTACGCGGTGGGCAGCGGCCTGGGGGCGGTGGCATCGACCGCGGTGTACGGCCTTGCCGGCTGGTCCGGCGTGTGCGCGCTGGGCTTCGGCCTCAGCCTGGCGGCGCTGCTCTTTTGGGCGGCGACGCTGCGGGCGATGCCTGCGCAGGGGGCGTGATCCGGCCTTGATCCGGCGCCCATCCATTTTTCTGGAATCATTTCCATTAAACTGGAGGCATGGACATCAATACCCGCCTGGCCCGCCGCGTGCGCGAACTGCGCGATGCGCGCGGCCTCTCGCTCGACGCCCTGGCCGAACGCAGCGGCGTGAGCCGCTCCAACATCTCGCTCATCGAGCGCGGCGAAAGCAGCCCCACCGCCACCGTGCTGGACAAGCTGGCCACCGGCCTGGGCGTGGCGCTGGCCTCGCTGTTCGATGCGCCCCAGGCCGAGGGGGACGAAGGCCGCGCCGCGCCCTCGCCCGTGGCCCGCGTGGCGCAGCAGCCCGTGTGGACCGACCCCGCCTCCGGCTACCTGCGGCGCAACGTGTCGCCCACGGTGGCGTCGCCGCTGCAGCTCGTGGACGTGGTGTTTCCGCCGGGCCAGCGCGTGGCCTACGAGCGGGCCGACCGCGGCGCGGAGATCCACCAGCAGATCTGGATGATCGACGGCCGCATGGACATCGCGCTGGACGGCACGGTCTGGCGGCTGGAAGCCGGCGACTGCCTGGCCCACCGGCTGGAGGGCGCCGTCGAATACCGCAACCCCACGCGCAGCCCCGCGCGCTACCTGGTGGCTCTGGCCACCCTGCCCGCCATTCCACCCCACCCGACCCGGAGCCCGACATGACCGCCGCCACCTCAATCGCTACGCCCTCTGCCGAAGTCCCTGCCGGCGCCCCCGCCGTGACCGTGCGCCGCCTGGGCGTGAACGAAGCCGCCGCCTGCGTGCCGGCGCTGGCCGAGGTGCTGATCGACTGCGTGGCCGGCGGCGCCTCGGTGAGCTTCATGCACCCACTGGCGCACGACAGGGCCGTGGATTTCTGGCGCGGCGTGGCCGAAGGGGTGGCGCGCGGCGAACGGGCGCTGCTCATCGCCGAAGCGGTGGACAGCGGCGCGGTGCTGGGCACCGTGCAGCTCGTGCTGGCGCAGCCCGAGAACCAGCCGCACCGGGCCGACGTGGCCAAGATGCTGGTGCACCGCCGCGCCCGCCGCCAGGGCGTGGCCCGGCAGTTGCTGGACGCCGTGGACGCGGTCGCCCGGCAGGAGGGCAAGACCCTGATGGTGCTGGACACGGTGACCGGCGGCGACGCCGAACGGCTCTACGCCCGCGCCGGCTGGCAGCGCGTGGGCGAGGTGCCGGGCTATGCCCTGATGCCCGACGGCGCGCCGTGCGGCACCACGTTCTTCTACCGCGCGGTGTGACGCAGCGGGCCGTGGCCCCATGGCCCGCCGGGGTGCCGCCGGGGTGCCGCCGCGAGGCATTGGGGTCTTTTGGGCCCCAAAGGCAATCGATACTAGGGCATGTAGCTATTAAATCAATAGCAAATCAACCAGTGCAGCCGGCCACATTCCCTTGACCCAGTGCAAGCCGGGGGCACGGCGGGGCCCGCACAATGGCCGCCGGCGCCCGCCGGGCGCTCGCCTTCCTTGGTCTTTCCTCCCATGCCCCAGCAGCATTGCGACGTTCTCATCGTCGGCGCGGGCCCGGCCGGCCTCTCGCTGGCCATCGCCCTGTGCCAGGCCGGTTTCACCAGCACGGTGCTGGACCGGCAACCCGCCACCGCGCTCACCGATCCCGCTCCGGATGGCCGCGAGATCGCGCTCACCCACGCCAGCGGCGACACGCTGCGCCGCCTGGGCACCTGGGCGCTGCTGGCCCCGCACGAGATCGGCCGCATCGCCGAGGCCCGGGTGCACGACGGCCCGGTGGGGCGGCACGCGCCGCTGCGGCTGCACCCGGGCCTGGCGGCGCACGGCGAGGCGGTGACGCACCTGGGCTGGATCGTGCCCAACCACGCGCTGCGCCGCACCGCCCACGCCGTGGCGTCGCAGCGGCCGGGCGTGCGCATCCTGGCCGGCGCGCAGGTGGCGCAGGTGTCCGTGGCGGCCGACCATGCCGCGGTGGAAACCATGCCGGCCGCTGGCGATGCAGGCGATCCGGCCGCGCCCCGCACGCGCCTGCAGGCCCGGTTGGTCGTGGCCGCCGACAGCCGGTTTTCCGCCGTGCGCCGGCAACTGGGCATCGGCGCGCGCATGGCGGACTTCGGGCGCACCGTCATCGTCTGCCGCATGCGCCACGCAGCGCCCCACCACGGCATCGCGCACGAAGCCTTCGGCCACGACCGCACGCTGGCCGTGCTGCCGCTGCCGAACGACCCGGCGGACGGCGCGCCGCAGTGCTCCGTGGTCGTCACCACCGGCGCGGCCGAAGCGGCGGCCCTGATGGCGCAGGACGCCGCCACGTTCGCCGCGCAGGTGCAGGCCCAGTTCGCGGGCCGGCTCGGCGCGATGGCGCTGGTGGGCGAGCGCCACGCCTATCCGCTGGTCGCCACCTACGCGGACCGGTTCACCGGCCACCGCTGCGCGCTGCTGGGCGATGCCGCCGTGGGCATGCACCCGGTGACCGCCCATGGCTACAACCTGGGTCTGGCTGGGGTGGATGGCTTGGCGCGCGCCCTCGCCGACGCCCGGCAGCGCGGCCAGGACATCGGCAGCGCCGACGCGCTGCGGCCCTATGCCCGCGCGCACCATCGCCGCGCCTGGCCGATCTACGAAGGCACCAACGCCATCGTGCGGCTGTACACCGACGCGCGCCCCCTGCCCCGCGCCGTGCGGCAAGTGGTGCTGCAGGGCGCCCGGCGGCTGGCACCGCTGAAGGCGGCCATCGTGGGGGAGCTGACGGGGCGCAGTCCGTGGCGGTCCGGTACGCTCGGGCGGGATGCCCAAACGCCGCTGCGATGAGCGCGGTCAACCCCCAGCCACCAGTCCCCCGCCACATGACCCCGGCCCATCGCAACGAATACGCGCTGCTGCAGCAAGTGCAGGTGCGGCAGCAGGCCCGCCGCATCGCCGCCCAGCAGTTCGCCAGGCAACTGGCCCCGGACTTCTCCCTGCTGGAATACCTGCGCAGGAACGAGATGGCGATTTCGGAGTACCTGGCGCTGCTGCTCGATCCGGCGGGCAGCCACGGACAGGGGCCTTTGTTCCTGCACCGCTTTCTGCAGGTGCTTTCGGCGGAGCATCCAGACGCTTCATGGACGCTCGGCAGCCAGCGCTGCCGGATTCAGCGCGAGAAGTCCATCGACGGCGGCCGCATGGACATCCACCTGGAACTGGACCGCGGCTGCATCTGCATCGAGAACAAGCCGTGGGCCGCCGACCAGATCGGGCAGTTGCAGAACTACGCCCGCCATCTCGAAAGCGCCGCGCTCGGCAGGCCCTGGATGCTGGTGTACCTGTGCGGCGCCGGCCCCAGCAGCCGCAGCATCGACGAAAAAAGCCTCCGGGCCATGGAAGACCGGGGGCGGTTCATCTGGCTGAACTGGCCCGGCATCGTCGCCTGGCTGGAAGACTGCGCCCTGCACATCCAGGCCCCCACCGTGCGCCTTTTCGTGGACGCCCTCGTGCAGTTCATCCGACAGAAAATCATTCGGGAGCCTTCGATGGAAAACTCGCAGGGAATCGTGGACGCGATGACGGCTACCCAAGCGAATATCGCGTCGTCCATTCGCATTGCCCAAGCGATGCCGCACATGAAGCGCGCTCTGCTTCGCAAGATTCACGAGCAGATGCAAATGATGGCGGGGGCGCCCGGTGCCTTAGCGGCCCATTGGGACGAAGATTGGCAGACGTCGGAAGAGTGGATCGGCTTTGAATTCGACCTCGGTTTGCGCGATTTGCGACTTCGGTACGAGACGAGCGACCTGACCGAGGCTGGTACTTTCTACTGGGGCATCTACACGAATGGCGAGTTGGCGAAGCGCGACACATTGGTGTGGCCTGAGATTCAGCGCTTGATGAAGCTGCACTATCCCAATGGGCAGGAAGATTGGATTCACTGGCCATGGTGGCAGTATCTGGAACACGATCTGGACTACGACGGACAAGAACAGGAAAGCCGGCAGATGCAGCCATGGATATCCATCGCCGATCCTGCCGGAGCCCATGCTTTTGCCAGCACCGCCATGCGCCGCGCGGCAGAGGTCAAGGAACGGCTATACGCTAGCGCGATCGTGTCGACGCGATGCCACGGGGCTGCTGAATGAGCCTCCCGCCAACGCCCCGCGGCCTGACCTGACCCGTGGCCGCCAAGCCACCATTTACGCACCGCATTTCCCTGGATAGCCCATGCCCCTCGCCCCCTACCTCGACACCGCCCCCACGCTGGACGCCGGCGTCTACCTCCACCCTTCGGCCCAGGTGATCGGCGATGTGCACCTGGGGCGCGACAGCTCGGTGTGGTGCAACGCGGTGCTGCGCGGCGACGTGAACCGCATCGTGGTGGGCGAATGCTCCAACGTGCAGGACCTGGCCATGGGCCACGTGTCGCACCGCCATCCGGGCAAGCCGGACGGCTCGCCGCTCGTGATCGGCAGCCACGTCACGCTGGGCCATTCGGTGATCCTGCACGGCTGCACCATCGGGGACGAGTGCCTGATCGGCATGGGCAGCATCGTGATGGACGACGCGGTGGTGGGCGACCGCGTGATGCTCGGCGCCGGCAGCCTGGTCACGCCCGGCAAGGTGCTGGAGAGCGGCTACCTCTACACGGGTCGCCCGGCCGTGCGGCAGCGGGCGCTGACACCGCAGGAGATCGCGTACCTGCGGTATTCGGCCGAGCACTACGTGCGCGTGAAGAACAACTACCTCGCGGCGGCGCAGGCAGGCGCGACGGCGGCCTGAAGCCCTCGCTGCGCGGCGCGCCCCTTCAGCGCGCGGGCGGCACCGCGGCTTCGCGCCACCACTGGCGGGACGGCGCCGGGGCCCGGATGTCCAGCCGCTCGCCCATCGCCGGCGCCACCAGCGGCACGCCGGCCGCGGCGGCCAGCGCGGTGATGCGCTCGAAGGGCTCGGTCCACGGGTGCAGCGACAGGTCGAACGTGCCGTTGTGGATGGGCATCATGTGGCGGCCCTTCACGTCCAGATGGGCCTGCAGGCTCTGCTCGGGCTGCATGTGCACGTCGGGCCAGTCGGCGTTGTAGGCGCCGGTTTCCACCAGCGTGAGATCGAACGGGCCGAAGCGCTCGCCGATGGCTTGGAAGCCGTTGAAGTAGCCCGTGTCGCCGGTGAAGAAGATGCGGGTGTCCGCCGTCATCAGCACCCACGACGCCCACAGCGTGCGGTTGCCGTCCGCCAGGCTGCGCCCCGAAAAATGCTGTGCCGGCGTGGCCACCAGGCGCAGCCCGCCGAGGGTCGTGCCCTGCCACCAGTCGAACTGCTGCACCTTGGCCGCCGGCACGCCCCAGGCGATGAGCCGGTCGCCCACGCCCAGCGGCGCGACGAAGTGCTCCACCTTGGGCGCGAGTTTCAGGATTGCCGCGTGGTCCAGGTGGTCGTAATGGTCGTGCGAGAGGATCACGCCCGCGATGGGCGGCAGGTCTTCGATGGCCAGCGGCGGCGCATGAAAGCGCTTGGGGCCCAGGAACTGCACCGGCGAGGCGCGCTCGGAAAACACCGGGTCGGTGAGCCAGAACCGGCAGTCGAGCTTGAGCAGCAGGGTCGAATGCCCCAGCCGCCACAGGCTGTCGTCCGGCGCCTGCAGCAGTGCGGCGGTGGTCAGGGGCTGGACGGCGATGGGCCGGTCCGGCACCGTGTCCGCGGGCTTGCCGAGGGCGAACCGCCACAGCACGCCGAGCGTCTTGAGCGCGCCCAGGCGGTGCCGGGGCGCCGCGTTGCGAAAGCGCCCGTCAACGAACTGGGGCGACTGGCCGTACGGAGCGGCCGGCGATTCGGAACAGGAGGACATGCGGTGAGCCATGGCGATGTAGGGAGTGAAGCAGCCGGGAAATCCGGAACATGCGGCGAGGCAGGAAGCAAAGCCTTCGCAAAAACTGCACTGCACAGTGTAGTGTTCGATCCAGAAAAGTAAACTGCCCAGTGTAAAATTTTGCCTATGACCGCCATCGCTCCGCCGCCCTCCCGCCTGACCGACCGCAAGCGCCATGCCATCGTCCAGGCGGCGATCGGCGAGTTCCGCGAGCACGGCTTCGCCGGCACCAGCATGGACCGGGTGGCCGCCGCGGCCGCGGTCTCCAAGCGCACGGTCTACAACCATTTCCCCAGCAAGGACGACCTGTTCGCCGCCATCCTCGGGCAGCTGTGGGACCGCAGCCAGTCGCTGGCGGCCCCGGGGCACGATCCGCAGCGGCCCCTGCGCGCGCAGTTGCTGGAGCTGCTGGAGCGCAAGATGGCGCTGCTGGGCGATGCGGCGTTCATGGACCTGTCGCGCGTGGCCATGGCCGAGATGCTGCACACCCCGGCCCGCGCGCAGGCCATGGTGTCGCGCCTGGGGGAGAAGGAAGAAGGCGTTCCCGCGTGGATCCACGCGGCGCAGCAGGCCGGCCGCCTGCGTGGTGGGGTCGATCCGCAATACGCCGCGCACCAGCTGCAGGGCATGGTCAAGGCCTTCGCCTTCTGGCCGCAGCTGGCGCTGGGGCAGCCGCCGCTCACGGCGGCCCAGCAGCGACAGGTGCTGCACGACGCGGTGGACATGTTCCTGGGCTTCTACGCCGTGCCCGGGCCGGGCGCCGCCACGTGAGCGGACGCCGGCCGGCGCGCTACAGCAGCCCCCGGGCCGCCTGCATCACCCGCTGGGCGAGCCGCTCCAGCCGGGGCGGCTGCTGCGCCCAGCCGTGCCAGACAGGGCCACGTCCGTCGCCGCATCGGGCAGCACGTCGATCAGCTCGCCGCGCTCGATGGCATCGCCGATCTGCAGCTCCGGCACCATGCCGTAGCCCAGCCCCAGCCGGATCGCCGCAACGAAGGGCTCCGATGCCGGCACGTAATGGCTCGGATAGGCGCTGGCCTGCAGCCCGAACGCATTGAGCAGCGCGTTGGCCTGCAGCGGGTCCTTGCGGTTGAACACCACCGTGGGGGCCCGGCGCGCCGACGCCCGGGTGATGCCGCGCGGCCCGAACCATTGCGCGGCGAATGCGGGCGAGGCCACCAGCCGGTAGCGCATGCGGCCCAGCGGCTCGGCCGTGCAGCCGCGCATGGCATGCGGCTGGGCCGACACGCAGGCATGGGCCAGGCCGGCCTCCAGCAGCGCGTGCGTGTGCTCCTGGTCGTCCACCACCAGTTCGATGGCGATGCGCTCGCGCTGCAGCACGCCCGACAGCGCCGGCAGCAGCCAGGTGGCGAGCGAATCGGCGTTGATCGCGAGCGTGACGGCGAAGAACGCATCCGCCTCCCCATCGCCGCCCGAGAGCCCCGCCAGCAGGTCGTGCTCCATGACGCGGGCGCGCTGCAGGTGCTGCAGTAGTTGCCGGCCCGCCCGGGTGGCGCGGCTGGGCCGCCCGCGCACGATGAGCGGCTGGCCGAGCCGCGTCTCCAGCGCCCGCACGCGCAGCGACACCGCCGAGGGCGTGATGTGCAGCGCGGCGGCGGCCTGCTCGAAACTGCCCGCCTCGGCCACGGCGAGAAAGGCTTCGCATTGTTTGGAATCCAGTGCCATGGCGCCTTTGGGGTTGAAAGCTGAGGAATTTTCAGCCAAATCGATATTTTCCCCATTCAGGATGGGATTCGGCCCCGGCCCCAGACAATTCGCCGATGTGGTCTTCCATCACCCCTTTTCTGCATGGTTTCGGCGCCGGGGCCGGCCTGATCATCGCCATCGGTGCGCAGAACGCGCATGTGCTGCGCGTCGGCCTGCTCGGGCGGCACGTGGCCCTCACGGTGGGCACCTGCATCGCCATCGACGTGATCGCGATCGCCGCGGGCGTGGCCGGCATGGGCGCGCTGATCCAGGGCCAGCCGTGGCTGCTGGCGATCGCCCGCTGGGGCGGCGCGGCGTTTCTGGCCTGGTACGGCCTGGGGGCGCTGCGCCGCGCGTTGCGGCCCGATGGCGCCCTGGCCGCCGGCCTGGGCGCGCCGGGCGCAGGCCCCACGGCGCGGCAGGCGCTCGCGGCGGTACTGGCCGTGTCGCTGCTCAACCCGCACATGTACCTGGACACCGTGGTGCTGCTGGGAGCGCTGGGCGGCCAGCAGCCGGCGGGCCAGCAGCTGCGCTTCACGCTGGGCGCCACCACGGCCTCCACCCTGTGGTTCCTCACCCTCGGGCTGGGCGCGCGGCGGCTGGCGCCGTGGTTCGCCCGGCCGCTGGCCTGGCGCTGCCTGGACGCGGGCATCGCGGCGGTCATGTTCTCGATCGCTCTGTTCCTGGCCTTCACCCCACTGCATTCCACCCCATGACCGCACCCCTCCTCGCCACCCGCAGCATCACGCTCGCCACCCTGCCCTCCCTCTACGCCGTCGCCCGGCTCGCACCGCAGGCGGCCATTCCGCCGTGGGCCGATGGCGAGGGGTTCGTCTCGATCTCGCGCAGCGGCGAGGAGCTGTCGATCACCTGCCTGCAGGCGCGCGTGCCGGACGGCGTGCAGGCCGACCGGGGCTGGATGGCGTTCCGTTTCGTGGGGCCGTTCGGCTTCGGCGAGACAGGCATCGTCCTGTCGGTGATCCGCCCGCTGTCGGAGAACGGCATCGGCATCTTCGTGGTCTCCACCTTCGACGGCGACCACCTGCTGGTGTCGCAGGCGGACGGAGAACGCGCCTGCGCGCTGCTGGCCGCCGCGGGCCACCGGGTGGTGCCGGCGGCCGGCTGAAAGGTCGCGGGCGGGGACCGAAGGCGGGCAGAATCGGCGGGATCGCCGGCTTGGGGCTTGCTTCCCTCCCGCAGCCGGCCCCTTCCCACCGGAGCCCGCATGACCATCGCATTGCCCAAGGACGTCCACCAGCAGGCCGTGGCCTCGATCGAGCGGTATTTCCGCGACAACATGGAAGAGAAGATCGGCAACATCGCCGCCAGCGGCCTGCTGGGCTTCTTTCTGGAGGAGATCGGCCCCAGCGTCTACAACCAGGCCGTGGCCGACGTGCAGGAGCGCCTGCAGCAGCGCGTGGCCGAAGTCGATATCGAGGTGCACGAAGACGAATTCCGGTACTGGCAGAAGTTCGACCGCGCGGCAAAGAAAGGCCGGCCATGACCGCGCTGCTGCGCCCCGCCCGACCCTCCGACGCCCCGGCCATCGCGGCCCTGCACACCGCCAGCTGGCGGTTCGCCTACCGGGGCGCCCTGTCCGAGCACTACCTCGCCACCGACGTGGAGGTCGACCGGCTGGCGCTCTGGACACAGCGGCTTCAATCACCGCAGCCGCCCGCAGGGCAGCACGTGATCGTGGCCGCCGAAGGCGACCGCCTGCTCGGCTTCGTCTGCGCCTACCCGGGCGAAGACCCGGTGTGGGGCAGCCTGCTGGACAACATCCACGTGAGCGCGCAGGCGCACGGGACGGGCATCGGCGCGCAGCTGCTCGCCGCCGTGGCGGACCACTGCGCCGCGGCCTGCGCCGATGCGGGGCTGTATCTCTGGGTGCTGCAGAGCAACCTGCAGGCGCAGCGCTTCTATGCCGCCCACGGGGCCGCGAACGTGCAGGCCGACCAGTGGGACGCGCCCGGCGGCACGCGGGTGCCCACGTTCCGCTTCGCCTGGCAGGCGGGCGCACTGCCCGTGTCCGGGCGGCCGAAGCCCCCACGCGGCGCGCCGGCCTGAGCCCGGCGGGATAATCGGCCCTCGCCCGCCTTCCGCCGCGCTTTGCTGCCCCCCGCCTTTTGCGCGGCCGCCCTGCCCCACACCCATGTCCGCCTCGACCCCCCGCGTGCTGGCCGTCATCCCGCCGATGACGCAGCTGAACACGCCCTACCCCTCCAGCGCCTACCTGACGGGCTTTCTGCGCTCGCGCGGCGTCACCGCGTTCCAGGAAGACCTGGCGCTGGCCCTGGTGCTGCGCCTGCTCTCGCCCGAGGGCCTGCAGGCCGTGGCCGCGCGGGTGCAGGCCCTGCCCGAGGCGCAGCGCAGCCCGGCGGTCCAGTCCTTCGCCGCACAGCAGGACCGCTACCTCGCCACGGTGGCGCCGGCCATCGCGTTCCTGCAGGGACGCGACTCGACGCTCGCGCACCGCATCGCCGGGCGCCACTACCTGCCCGAGGGCCCGCGCTTCGCCTCGCTCGACGTCTATGTGGACGACGAGGGCGGCGACCCGCTGGGCTGGGCCTTCGGCGCCCTGGGCCTGCACGACAAGGCCAAGCACATCGCCACGCTGTACCTGAACGACCTGGCCGACGTATTGCGCGATGCGGTGGACGAGCGCTTCGAGTTCGTGCGCTATGCCGAGTCGCTGGCCGGCAGCCAGCCCACCTTCGACCCGCTGGCCGACGCGCTGGCCGCGCCGCCCACGCTGGTGGACGAAATGCTCGAGGCGCTCACGCACGAGGCCATCGCGCGGCACACGCCCGACGTGGTGCTGCTGTCCGTGCCTTTCCCCGGCTCGGTGTACGCGGCCTTTCGCATCGCGCAGGCCATCAAGGCGCGCTACCCGCACATCGCCACGGTGCTGGGCGGCGGCTTCGTGAACACCGAGCTGCGCGAGCTGGCCGAGCCCCGCGTGTTCGACCATTTCGACTACGTCACGCTGGACGCGGGCGAGCGCCCGCTGCTCGCGCTGCTGGAGCACGTGCAGGGCCAGCGCGGCCGCCAGCGACTGGTGCGCACCTTCGTGCGGGGCGACGACGGCGCCGTGCAGTACGTGAACATGATGGAGGCCGACATCGCCTTCGCCGAGGTGGGCACGCCCACCTGGGACGGCCTGCCGCTGGACCGCTACCTCTCGCTGCTGGACATGCTCAACCCCATGCACCGGCTGTGGAGCGACGGGCGCTGGAACAAGCTCACCGTGGCCCACGGCTGCTACTGGAAGAAGTGCAGCTTCTGCGACGTGAGCCTGGACTACATCAGCCGCTACGAGGGCGCAAGCGCCGCCGTGCTGGCCGACCGCATCGAGCAGATCGTGCGCGAGACCGGGCAGACCGGCTTTCACTTCGTGGACGAGGCCGCCCCGCCGAAGGCCCTCAAGGCGCTGGCCACCGAGCTGATCGAACGCAACGCCGGCATCTCGTGGTGGGGCAACGTGCGGTTCGAGAAGACCTTCACGCCCGATCTGGCCGAGCTGATGGCCGACTCCGGCTGCATCGCGATCTCGGGCGGGCTGGAGGTGGCCTCGGACCGGCTGCTGCAGCTCATGAAGAAGGGCGTGTCGGTGGACCAGGTGGCGCGCGTGACGCGGGCCTTCACCGATGCCGGCATCCTCGTGCACGCCTACCTGATGTACGGCTTTCCGACCCAGACGGTGCAGGACACCGTGGATGCGCTCGAATACGTGCGCCAGCTGTTCGCCAACGGCTGCATCCAGAGCGGGTTCTTCCACCGCTTCGCCTGCACCGTGCACTCGCCCGTGGGCAAGAACCCCGGGGAGTACGGCGTCACGCTCGCGCCGCTGCCGCCGGGCGGCTTCGCCAAGAACGACGTGGCCTTCATCGACCCCACGGGCGTGGACCACGACGCGCTGGGCGGCGCGCTGAAGAAGGCGATCTACAACTACATGCACGGCATCGGGCTGGACGAGGACGTGCGCGCCTGGTTCCCGTTCAAGGTGCCCAAGACCACCGTGGCGCGGCACCGCATCGAGCGGGCGCTCGCCAGCCGCGCGCACTGAAAAGTCAATCGCCCGAAGGGACCGGGGGAACTGGCGGATCGGCGGCCTGCCATGCCACGTCGACGGCCACCCGGCACCCCTGGCCCGGGGCGGTTTCGAGCTGCAGCACCGCCTCCAGGGCGATCGCGCGCTGCCGCATGTTCGCCAGTCCCATCCCCTGCGCGCCGGCCCGCGTGGCATCGAAACCCCGGCCGTCGTCCTGCACGCAGACCTGCAGGCACGGCCCCCGGCGCAGCACCGATATGCCGACGCGGCGCGCTCCGCTGTGCCGGATGGCATTGGTCACCGCCTCCTGCAGGAGCCGCAGCAGGTTCAGCGCACGCGCCCCCTCCAGCCGCACCCCGTCCAGGCCCTCGGCATGCCAGCGGGCATCGATGCCCGCGGCCTGCAGGCGCGACATCAGGCGGCGCCGGGGGGCGGCCAGCAGGGCCTGCAGATCCCCTTGCGGCACATGGGCCGTGGTGTCGATGATCAGCCGCAGGTCGTCGCTGATCTGGGCCAGCACCGCGAGCGCCTGCGGCGCGGGTACCGGCACCTGCGGCGCCTCGCCCCAGCAGGCCGCCGCATGGACCAGCGTGCCGCCCAGGCCGTCGTGCAGGTCGCGCACCATGCCGATGCGCTCGGCCTGGCGGGCGTTGGCCAGTTCCAGGGCGCGCTGCCGGGCCAGCGCCGCGGTCAGCTCGGCGCGCGCGCCCTCCACCTTCTCGCGCAGTTCCGCATTGAAGTAAGCCTCGCGCTCGAACGCGCTGCGCAGCCGCCACGCCAGCAGGAACGCCATGCTCACGAGCGAGAAGGTGGAACAGACCACCGCGTAATATCGCGTGTCGTCGATCCACGCGAGAAGGGCCGCCATGTCGTGCAGCCCGCCGGCCAGCGCGATCACCACGGCCAGCGCCAGCGCGATGCTGGAGGGGCTGCGCGTGCGCAGGGCGTGCTGCAGCACATAGGCCACCGCCAGCATGAACAGCAGCAGCCCGGCCAGCAACGTCGCCATCCGCACGGCCGGCAGCGCCTGCGGATACCGGCCCATGGCCAGGATGCCGGCGAGGACGGCCGCGCCCAGGGTGCAGGCCAGGGCGGCCTCGCAGCGGACATGGCGCCGGCCGGCGAAGCGGAAGACGAAGACCAGGTAGCTGCCGGCGAACAGCAGCAGCAGCGCGGCCATCGCGAACTGCCATTGCGGCACGGTGCGCAGCGGCCACACGCCCGTGGCCACCTGGTTGTAGCAGCCCGCGGACCACGCCAGCGCCGTGAGCGCGAACCATCCGTACAGCCGCTCGCGCGGCCAGCAGATCCACAGCATGAGAAACAGCAGCGCCATGGCCACGTTGACCCCCAGGCTCACCTGCTGCAGGCCCACGCGCCACCATTGCGCCTGGGCATGCAGGCGCTGCACCGGGTCCGCGGCCCCCAGCCACACCTCGCTCAGGCCGCCCACATAGGGCGCGTAGCCGGTGATTCGGACCAGCAGCGTGTGCTCGACCCCGGCCTGCGCACGGCCCGGCCCCGGCGCCCGCAGCGCGCCCAGGCGCACGAAGCGCGGCTGGTTCCAGGCCCGGGTCAAGCCGGGTTCGGCCAGGAGCTCGTCGCGCCACAGCAACTGGCCGTCGAGCCACACCGCGCCAGCCATGTTCATCGCGTCCAGGGCGAGTGCGAACTCCCGGTCCGCGGGGATGTCGGGCGGCAGCGTGAAGCGCAGGCGGTACCACACCACGCCGTCGTGCGCGGGCCAGCGGTCGCTCCAGGCATCGGGCAAGGTGACGGGCACCCAGCCGTGCGCGGGCGGCACGGCCACGGCGGGCGCCTGGGGCGCCATGGCCTCCAGCGGCTCGCCGCGCACCGACTCCACGGCGGTGAAGGCCAGGAGATCGCCCGCCCCCCAGGCCCGCGGGGATGGCAGCAAGGCGCTCACCAGCAGGGCCACCGCACCCAGGGCGAGCAGGGCAGCCAGTGCCAGCGAGGCACCACGCGACGCCCTGCGCTCCACTAGAGCCAGCCTTGCGCCTGTGCCAGGACCACGGCCTCCGTGCGGGTGCGCACCACCAGCTTGCGGTAGATGCTGCGGGTGTGGCATTCCAAGGTGTGCACGGACAGGCCCAGGGTGTGCGCGATCTCGCGGTTGGTGTCCCCGAGCGCCACCTGGTGCAGCACCTGCAACTCGCGCGCCGACAGCGCCACGCGCAGCACCCCGTCGGCAGCGCCGCTGCCGGCGCCAGGGGTTGGCGGCGCGGTGCTGGCGCATTGGCCGGGGGCCGAGGCCAGCAGGGCGAGGATGCGCGCGGCGACCAGCGGGTCGATAGGCGCCCCCCCGGCCCGCATGCAGGCCAGCGCGCGCACCAGTTCATCGTCTTCGGCGCTCTTGAGCAGGTAGCCCCGCGCGCCGGCCTGGATGGCCGCGACGATGGTGTCGGTGTGCCCCCAGGCGGAGACCACCACGGCCTCCAGTGGCGGTCGGGCCCGCGAAAACGCCTCCAGCAGCGCCAGTCCCGAACCATCGGGCAGGTGCAGGTCCACCAGCGCCAGATCGAAGCCCCGCGCGGGCCACAACGCGCCGGCCTGGGCCAGGCTGCCGGCGTGCGCCACCGAGGCCCCGGGATGGACCTGCCCGAGCAGGCGGGCCAGGCGCCGCGCGCAGGCGGGGTCGTCCTCCACCAGCAGCACGGCGGCCACGGCCGGCGGTGCGGGCGCGCTCATCGGCAGGGGCGCCGCACGCAGGAAAAACAGCACGCATCCCCGATATCAGGGATGCGCGCGAGGCACTGCCTCTCTAGTCTTGCGGGTCGGGGGTGCCGGCTGCTACAGGTGGGCGGCACCACCCGCCCGGCAACCGATTTTTCACAAACATGCATTTTTAGGAGGTGAACGATGACTCAGGTGCTCATGCAATGCGCGGCGATCCACGTGCCCACGGGCGAGCTGGCGGCCAGCCGGCAGGGATATTCACATGATTCGGAAATAAAGACCAGCAACACCGACTGGATGGCGCACCTGCCGGACGGGCGCAGGCTCAGCGAGCTGTCCCTGCCCGGCACGCACGACACCATGTCGTTCTATGGCGGCGACATCACCCAGACGCAGTCGATGCCGCTGGCGAACCAACTCAAATCCGGCATCCGCGTGCTGGACATCCGGTGCAACCACACCAAGGACGAACTGCCGATCTACCACGGCATCCAGTTCCAGTACGCGTACTTCTCCGACGTGCTCGCCACCGTGATCGACTTCCTGAAGACCCACCCGTCGGAAACCGTGTTCATGCGGATCAAGCAGGAGGGCGACGGCGGCGGCAACACCGAGACCTTCGAGGAAACGTTCAAGAACCGCTACTACCAACCCAACCAGGCCGCCTTCTGGCAGCCGCCCGCGGACGGCACCGGCGGCAACCCCGTGCTCAAGGACCTGCGCGGCAAGATCGTGGTGCTGCAGAACTTCACCGCGACGCACCAGTACGGCATCGCGTACCCCGGCGCGTTCAGCATCCAGGACGAGTGGAAGCTGGGCACCAACTGGGACCTGTACGACAAGTGGGAAAAAGTCAAGGCACATGCCCGCGCGGCGATCGCCGGAAGCCGCGACCAGGCCTATATCAACTACCTGAGCGCCGCGTCCGGCTCGTTTCCCTATTTCGTCGCCAGCGGGGCGTCGAGCCCCCAGACCAACGCCCCCCTGCTCATGACGGGGCGGACCACCCCGGGCTGGAAGAACAGTTGGCCCGACTTTCCCCGCGTCAACTGCTTCATCGGCATCTGCTCGATCGCCTTCGACGGGACGAACCAGCTCCTGTACCCCCGCATGGGCCCAGGTGGGGAACTGCACGGGCGGGTGGGCATGGTCATGGCCGACTTCCCCGGCCCCGGCCTCATCAGCGCGGTGATCGCCACCAACGGCTGACGCCCCCGCCGCAGGGTCTGCCACAGGGCCCTCGCCTTGGCCGCCGCGCCATGGCGGGGGGCAGGCGCCTGCGTACACTACGCCGGTCCCGGCTTTCCCTCCTGCCCCATGCACGTATCCCGGCTGCGCCCTGTTTTGTCCCTGTTTCCTAAGGCGCGCCCGAGGCTATACGCCTGGGTCCTGGCGGCCCTGGCGGCCCTGGCGCCCGGCGCCTGGGCCGACGCGGGCCGCCCGCAGCCCGTGGCGGCCGACCCGGCCTTCTCGACCCCGGCCCCGGAACACATCGCCAGCCCGGCCATGCTCCGCGCGTTCCTGACGGAACTGCGGCAGACGCGGCGGCCCCAATCGTTTTGCTTCGTGCAGCAAGCGTTTCCGCCGTCCAAGGCCGATCCGGAAGGCTTTGCGCTGGTGTGGATGGTCTGGACCACCGGATCACACATCTACCGGCTGCGGGTGCCGCCTCCGATGCCGCCGGGGGCCCCGAACCCCGCACAGGACGACGACCCGGCCGAGCGCGGCGCGGCGCTGGCGAATGGCAAATCGGTGAACCTGCGGACCGACGTGGTGCCCACCGACGAGGCCGTGGGGTCCAGCACCTTCCTCGTGAGCCGCGCCTGGGTGGAGCGCGTCCAGGGCCAGTGCCGGCGCATCGGCACCGCGGTGCGCGTGCCGGCGTTCCGCCCGCCGCCGCCATGACGCTGCACTGAGGCCGCCCTGGGCGCCTTCCAGGCGTCTCGGCCCTGCCCCGTTCCCTCTTCCCTTTTCTCGTCCCTCTTGCCACTTCGCGGCGCATTCCGTGTGGAGGCCCGAGGCACCTGCCTGCGGGTCTGCCGCAGCCCCCTTTTTCCTTTATTTCTCTCTCTTCCGATCCGAGCCCTTTGCCATGCCCAATGCCCTCCTGAAGTTCGCCTACAACGACCCGGTGCCCAGCGTATTGACCCTGGTGGTGGGCAACAAGCTGCGCGTCAAGCTCGAGGCCATCGACAAGCGCCAGAAGCTCGTCGCCGTGAGCGACATCCCGAACCTGCTGGAGGTGAGCAGCACCCACAACAGCCGCGCCGACTCGTGGGCCTTCGTGGTCACGGCCCTGCGCGAGGGCAATGCCAAGCTGGCCATCCAGGTGCAGCAGGGCGCGGGCGCGCCGCTGCTGACGATCACCCCGCCGCTGGTCAGCATCACGATCCGAAAGCCGGTGTCGCTGCCCGATGCCGCCTCCGAGGCCGGCATGCTGATGCGCCTGTTCCTGGCCGAGGCCCCGGCGCCACAGACGTGGCGCGACACCGGCGTGAAGGACATCGAGGACGCCAAGCAGGGCATGCGCATGATGCGGCGCGTGCTCCACAACCGGCTCGCTTCGGGCAAGCCGCAGGACTTCGGCGCCCCCAATGCGCGCAGCCTGACGGACATCGTGCGTGCCAGCGCCCACGGCGTGCAGTTCAAGGGATTCGACCAGTATCCCCGGCTGGGCGGGGGCCAGGAAAAGGTGATCAACGGGGTGCTGGCACTCGTCAACGACGCCACCAACCTGCGCTGGAACGCCCAGTACACGGCCTTCTACAACGCGGCGCTCGAGGTGGCGACGGAGGGCCTTGCGCCCGACCCCAGCCCGACCGGGCTCTTCGGCTGGCGCACCGCCGGCTCGGGGGCGCCGTCGCGCGAGTTCAGCGAGTTCAAGACCTCGGGCGGCAACACGTTCTTCACGCACGCCACCCAGCGGGTCCGCCCCTGAACCAAAAGCGCACGGGGCGCGTGCCCCTCAGCGCTCGATCATCTCCCGCACCTTGGCGGCCAGCGCGCCCACGTCGAAGGGCTTGGTGATCACCTCCATGCCGTATTCCAGCAGGCCGTTGCCCACGGCCGCATTCTCGGCATAGCCGGTGATGAACAGCACCTTGAGGCCGGGGCGCGTGACGCGGGCAGCGTCGGCCACCTGGCGGCCGTTGAGGCCGCCGGGGAGCCCCACGTCGGTGAGCAGCAGGTCCACGCGGCGCCCGGACTGCAGCACGTGCAGGCCCGCCGGCCCGTCGCCCACCGAGACGACCCGGTAGCCCAGGTTTTCCAGCTCTTCGGCGATGAGCCCCCGGATGATGGACTCGTCCTCGATGACCAGCACCACCTCGCCCTCGCCGCGGTGGTCGTCCATGGCCGGCAGCTCGGGCACCTCGGCATCGGCGTCGCCCAGGTAGCGCGGCAGGTACAGGCACATGGTGGTGCCCTCGCCGGGCACCGAGTAGATGCGCACCTGCCCGCCCGACTGGCGCACGAAGCCGTACACCATCGACAGGCCCAGGCCCGTGCCCTGCCCCATGGGCTTGGTGGTGAAGAAGGGGTCGAACGCGCGGGCGGCCACGTCGGGCGCCATGCCCGCGCCGGTGTCGGTCACGCACACCGAGATGTACTGACCCGGCGCCAGCTCGCGCTCGGTGGCGGCGCGGTCGTCCAGCCACTTGTTGGCGGTCTCGATGGTCAGCCGCCCGCCGTGCGGCGACATGGCGTCGCGCGCGTTGATGCACAGGTTGAGCACCGCGTTCTCCAGCTGCGACGGATCGACCCGGGTGAGCCACAGCCCCCCCGCGCCGACGACCTCCACCTCCACGCCCGGGCCCACCGTGCGGCGCACCATCTCCTCGATGCTGCCGATGAGCCGGTTGACGTCCACCGGCTTAGGGTCCAGCGTCTGGCGGCGCGAGAAGGCCAGCAGGCGCTGGGTGAGGGACGCGGCGCGGCGCACCGAGCCCTGCGCCATGCCGATGTAGCGCTCGGCGTTGTCGAACTTGTGCAGCGCGATGCGCTTTTCCAGCACCTGCAGGCTGGCGCTCATGGCGCCCAGCAGGTTGTTGAAGTCGTGCGCGATGCCGCCGGTCAGTTGGCCGATGGCCTCCATCTTCTGCGCCTGGCGGTACTTGGCCTCGACCTCCATCAGCTCGTGGGTGCGCTGCGCCACCGCCTGCTCCAGCGACTCGTTGACCTCGCGCAGCTGGGCCTCGGTGCGCGCGCGCTCGGCGGCGGTGCGCGTGCGGGCGGCCACTTCGCGCATGAAGGCGATCTCCTCGCCCGTCCACTCGCGCACGTGCTCGTGGTGGGCGAACAGCATGGCCACCAGCTGGCCGTGTTCCACCACCGGCATGTTCATGAAGGCGCGGGCGCACAGGCCCTCCAGCGCCGGGGCCCGATCGCGGGTGCGGGCGTCGCCGCGCACGTCGGCCACGCACACGGATTCGTCGCGCGCCAGGTCGTCCAGGAAGCCGCCGAAATCGGGCAGGTGCAGCACCGGCGCGAGCGGATCGCAGCCGGGCGCCATCCAGTCGTGGTGAACGTGCACGGCCTGCGCGGCGGCATCCACCGCGCCATAGCCCGCGCGGCTGACCTTCAGGGTGCGGCCCAGGGTTTCGGCCGCGGCCAGGCAGACGGCGTCCACGCTGTCCAGCGACCGCAACTGGTCGGAAAACCGCGCCAGCGCCTCGCGCCGCGCCTCGGCCGCCATGCGCTCGGTGATGTCCACGCCCTCCACGAAGATGCCGGTCACCGCGCCCGCGGCATCGCGGATCGGCTGGAAAACGAAGTCCACGTACAGCTCGTGCTCCGGCCCGCCAGGCTCGGCCTGGCGGACGTAGCGGGCGGCATGCGCCGTGAGGGCCTCTCCGCTGCCATAGACCCGGTCCAGCAGCTCGACATAGCCCTGCGTGGCCGCGTCCGGCAGCGCCTGCGCCACGGTCAGGCCCAGCAGCGGGCGGTTGCCCACGAGCCGCAGGTAGCCGGGGTTGGCCAGCACGATGCGGTGCTCGGGCCCTTCCAGCATGGCCATGAAGCTGGGCGACTGCTCGAACAGCTGGGCGAAACGCTCCTGCTCGCCCTTGAGCTGCCGCTCGGCCTGGACCTTGGCGGTGGTGTCCACCACCAGCGCGAGCACGCCCGCGGGCTGCCCGGTCCCGTCGAGCAGCGGCGAGTAGTCGAGGTTGATCCACACCGGCTCGGCACGCCCGTTGAGGTTCAGCACGAACGGCTGGTCGCGGTAGCTCAGGGTGCCGCCGGCCAGGACGGTGTTCACGACGTGGCGGTTGAACTGCGCCGCCTCGGGCCAGGCGTCGCCGATGTTGCAGCCCAGCAGCTGCGGATGGCGCTGGCCCGAGAAGGCCGCATAGGCGTCGTTGTAGAGCAGCACGCCGGACTGGCCCCACAGCGTGGCCATGGGCACGGCGGCGTGCAGCATGGTGGAAATGGCCCATTGCATGTAGGCCGGCCAGGCGGCCAGGGGGCCGAGGGGCGTGGCGGCCCAGTCATGGCGGGCGATGCGCTGCGCCATCTCGCCGCCGGAGGCGAGAAACGAAGGGGGGTGGGTGGGGACGCCGCTGGACATGGCACGGTTTCCTATCGATCGAAAGCGACCCGCCCCATGCCCGGCGGGGCCGGATTGCGACCCGTCATGCGAACGCTCCTTCTCGTTGATTTGCTCCTGAATTCATAGCGTAATGCCCTAGTGTTTATTGCGGTGACCGGCATTTTCAATGGGGTTATCCATGCCGCACCGAAAAAAGAAGATCCAGCCCTGGTGGCGGGGTTCCGGGCGCGCTCAGTGGCGCGCAGCCGGGCGTTTGGGGGGCGGCACCTCCGGTTCGTCGCCACCGAAGATGCGGCGCAGGGTTTCACCGATGCGGGCGCCGATGGCCGTGCCGACGCCCGGCGCCACGGCCGTGCCCACGGCCGCCCCGGCCAGCGCGGCTGGCGGAAGGGTCAGCGTGGTGTCGTCCATGGTGCCACCGAATTCGAGTGGAATGCCCACCACGCCGTCCACCAGGTCCACGGCCACGTGGCCGCTCACCCGCCGGTTCTGCAGCACCGCGTCGCCCGTGGCCGTGAGCACGCCGGAGGTCGCCTTGAGGTCGCTGTAGCGCACGATGGTGCCGCCGCGGTCCGCCTCGGTGCGCACCACGCCTTCCAGGCTGTCGAGCTGCGTGGTGCCGCCGCGCTGGGTGCCCACGGTCTTCACGGCCCGCTCCAGGTCGAAGGTCAGCAGCCGGGCGCGCGCCACCGTGAAACGGGTGCGGGTGTGCAGGGCCTGCACCGCCTCGGCCGGGTCGGCCCCCTCGGCGATCAGGTCGGTGTGGCCGCTGGCCTTTCCGGCCACCACGGCGCGGCGCTCGAAGGCGGCCATGACGCCCTCCACATCGACGCCGGTGAAGTCGATGGCGCCCGTCACCCGGTAGCGGCCGTTGATCTCCTGCAGACGCAGGGTGCCCTGCTCGGTGCGCCCGCCGGCGGACACGTCGGCCCGCCAGCGGTCCTCGGCGCCCTCGCGCGCGATGGCCATGCGCGTGGGCACGGGTGCGCCGGCGCGCTCCAGCCAGGCCTGGCGGGGCCGCCATGCGGTGTCGAATTCGGCGCTGCCGGCGTAGACGAGCGTGCGCCCGTTGCGGCCGATCCAGCGCACGCCTTGCCAGTCGGCCCGCTCCACCGGGATGGGGGCCAGGGTGAACGGCAGGGAGGATTCGGCGCCGCCATCGGTGGGACGCACCTGGAAATCCGACAGCGAGGCCTGCGGGATGGTGGCGTTCTCCAGCTGCAGGTCGGTCAGCGCCAGGCGCCGGTGCAGCAGGTCGCCCCAGCGCACGCCGGCCGAGAGGCGCCCGGCGCTCAAGGGGGCTTCCTGTTCGGTGCGCACGTCGCGCAGTTCAATGCGCGGCGA
The DNA here is from genome assembly GCF_030159015.1 of Acidovorax sp. SUPP3434. Classification (NCBI taxonomy): domain Bacteria; kingdom Pseudomonadati; phylum Pseudomonadota; class Betaproteobacteria; order Burkholderiales; family Comamonadaceae; genus Acidovorax; species Acidovorax sp. SUPP3434. The sequence continues at coordinate 75,685 of NZ_BQXL01000004.1, read as the reverse complement.
AGGAAACAGCGACCAGTGCAGCTGGCCGACCTGGACCGGCACGCCCAGCCGCTCGGTCGCGGCATCGCCTGCGCGGCGGGCCAGTTCGGCCTCGGACGGCCACCAGATCGCCAAGGCAGCCGCGCACGCCAGCGCCACGGCAGTGGCGCCCAGGGCAATCCAGCGGAGGCGGTGGCGCGGCATGTGCGTCAGGAAGGTTCAGAAAGGTCAAAAAAGCCCCGGGCGCGGGCGGCGGGACGTGCTGCGATACCGAAGGGCTACGTTATCGCAGGGCCCGGCCGTGGCAGGTCGGCCCTGTCCTACGCGGCTGTGGGTCCAGGGGCCGAAACGCGGCGCCCCGCCCCCCGGCGGGACCGGTGTGCATTGACCCTAAACTCGCCCACGCCCTACCGGCCGTTCCCCCCATCCAGACGGCACCCGCACGCCGCGGTGCCCATACCTTTTCAGGAGACCTTCCCGTGACTTCCCCCTACTTTCCCCGCTGGCGGGTGACCACCGCTGCCCAGGGCGCCGTCGTCGCCCCCGACGAACGCCTGCCCTGGGGGCAGACCGCCGTGATGGGCGTGCAGCACGTGATCGCGATGTTCGGCGCCACGGTGCTCGCGCCTATCCTGATGGGGTTCGACCCCAACGTGGCCATCCTGATGAGCGGGCTGGGCACGCTGATCTTCTTTCTCATCACCGGCGGGCGGGTGCCGAGCTACCTGGGCTCCAGCTTCGCCTTCATCGGCGTGGTGGTGGCCGCATCGGGCTACGCCGGCCAGGGGCCCAACGCCAACATGGCCGTGGCGCTGGGCGGCATCGTCGCGTGCGGCCTGGTCTACACCCTGATCGGCGCGCTGGTGCAGGCCATCGGCACCGGCTGGATCGAGCGCTTCATGCCCCCCGTGGTGACGGGCGCGGTGGTGGCGGTGATCGGGCTGAACCTGGCCGGCATTCCCATCAAGAACATGGCGGCCAACAACTTCGAGAGCTGGATGCAGGCCGTCACCTTCGTGTGCGTGGGCCTGGTGGCCGTGCTCACGCGGGGCATGGCGCAGCGCCTGCTGATCCTGCTGGGGCTGATCGGCGCCAGCGGGGTCTATGCCATGTTCACCAACCTGCTGGGCTGGGGCAAGCCGATCGACCTGTCGGCCCTGGCCTCCGCCCCCTGGCTGGGCCTGCCGCACTTCACGGCGCCGGTGTTCAGCGGCTCGGCCATGCTGCTGATCGCGCCCGTGGCCGTCATCCTGGTGGCCGAGAACCTGGGCCACATCAAGGCCGTGACGGCCATGACGGGCCAGAACCTGGATCGCTACATGGGCCGCGCCTTCATCGGCGACGGCATCGCCACCATGGTGAGCGGCAGTGCGGGAGGCACGGGCGTGACCACCTATGCCGAGAACATCGGCGTGATGGCCGCCACCAAGATCTACTCCACCGCCGTGTTCCTGGTGGCGGGCCTCATCGCGCTGCTGCTGGGCTTCAGCCCGAAGTTCGGCGCGCTGATCCAGGCGATTCCGCTGCCGGTGATGGGCGGCGTCTCCATCGTCGTGTTCGGCCTCATCGCGGTGGCCGGCGCCAAGATCTGGGTGGACAACCGGGTGGACTTCTCGAACAACAAGAACCTCATCGTGGCGGCCATCACGCTCATCATCGGCACGGGGGACTTCACGCTGAAATTCGGCGACTTCGCGCTGGGTGGCATCGGCACCGCCACCTTCGGCGCCATCGGGCTCTACGCGCTGCTGAACCGCCAGCGCTGACCCCTGCCGCAGCGGGCGCCCGGCCGCTGGTGCGGCCTCAGCGCCGCACCAGCGTCCAGACCAGTTCCAGCCCCGCGGCCAGCAGGTCGAAGCCTTCGCCCGCGCCGGTCAGCCGCTCCCGCTCCATCTCGCGCCGCTCGCGCGAACGCACGCGCTCCAGGGCCACCAGCGCATCCGCCACGTCGGAGGGCCCGGGCGCGGCGGCAGCCGGTGCGGTCCGAGCCGCGCTGGCATGGCGGTCCAATGCCCGGTCCACGGCCTGCGGGTCCAGCAGCGACAAGGCCGAGCGGCAATAGGGACAGGCGTGGTCGTTGCGGATGTCCACCGTGCCGCCGCAACTGGTGCACTGGATGGTGCCCACGCGCTCGGCCAGCGCGTCGATCTCCGCCACCGACAGGTGCCGCACGAACCCCTTTTCCACCATGAGCGAGCCGAAGGTGCTGAACCGGCCGTGCCCTGCGGGGCAGCGGAAGGTCTTGTACCGCCCGCCCTTGACCACGTCGAAGCCGGGCTCCAGCGCGCGCGGGCAGTGCGGGCATTGCAGCCGCTGGGCCACCGGGTGGCGCGCATCCCCGCGGTGCTGGTGCAACAGCTCGAACAGCGCCACCACCCCGGCCGGGGCCAGGCGCGTGTTCTCCCGCGGGTCGAACCACAGGCCCTGGCAGGCGAAACACAGGTCCAGCTCGATGGTCTCGCTGCCGTGCGAGCGGAAGCGATGGGACTCGGCGGGCTGCCGGCAGGAGGGGCAAAGGGAGGTCGTGGACATGGGTGGCATCGATCGTACCGCCGGTCGCCGCGGGTGCATTCCAAAGTGACCGGGACCGCTTTCGCTCACGGGTAAACCCTGAGTGGCGACACAGGCGGCTGCTAAGATTTCGAGCCGCCTTGCGGTCTCTTGCGGCCGCCTCTCCTTGCGCAGAAAGCACCCTCCTATGACCCCACCCAGCCGCGTTCTCAACCCCCTGCTGCGCGAACGCACCCTGTCGGCCGAACAGGCCGCCGAGCTGATTCCCGACGGCGCGCGCGTGGGCATGAGCGGCTTCACCGGCGCGGGCTATCCCAAGGCCGTGCCGGCGGCGCTGGCCCGCCGCATCGAGCGGCTGCATGCGGCCGGCGAGGCCTTTCGCATCGGCCTGTGGACCGGAGCCTCCACCGCACCGGAGCTGGACGGCGCGCTGGCCAAGGTGGGCGGCATCAGCATGCGCATGCCCTACCAGTCCGACCCCACCTGCCGCCAGCAGATCAATGCCGGCCAGATGCAGTACGTGGACGCCCACCTGTCGCACGTTGCGCCCTACGTGTGGTTCGGCTTGTGGGGCAAGCTGGACGTGGCGGTGATCGAGGTGGCCGGCGTGCTGCCCGACGGCCGGCTGATCCCCTCATCGTCGGTGGGCAACAACAAGACCTGGCTGGACCAGGCGGACCGCATCATCCTGGAGGTCAACAGCTGGCAGCCCGAGGGACTGGAGGGCATGCACGACATCTACTACGGCACCGACCTGCCGCCCAACCGCGTGCCGATCCCGCTGGTGCGCCCGGCCGACCGCATCGGCGAGCCCTACCTGCGCTGCGACCCGGCCAAGGTGGTCGCCGTGGTGGCCACGCACGCGCCGGACCGCAACTCGGCCTATGCCGCACCGGACGACACCTCCCAGCGCATCGCCGGCCACATCATCGAGTTCCTGCAGCACGAGGTGGCGCGGGGCCGCCTGCCGCCGGGTCTGCTGCCGCTGCAATCCGGCGTGGGCAACATCGCCAACGCCGTGTTGGCCGGCCTGAACGCCGGGCCGTTCGACCACATGACGGCCTACACGGAGGTGCTGCAGGACGGCATGCTGGACATGCTGCGCTCGGGCAAGCTCGACAGCGCCTCGGCCACGGCGCTGTCGCTCAGCCCGGCGGCCACCGAGGAATTCACCCGCCACATCGACTTCTACCGCGAGCGCATCGTGCTGCGCCCGCAGGAGATCAGCAACCACCCCGAGCTGATCCGCCGCCTGGGCCTGATCTCGATGAACGGCATGATCGAGGCCGATATCTACGGCAACGTGAACTCCACGCACGTGATGGGTACGTCCATCATGAACGGCATCGGCGGCTCGGGCGACTATGCGCGCAACGCCTACCTGTCGATGTTCCTCACGCCATCGCTGGCCAAGGGCGGCGCCATCTCGTGCATCGTGCCCATGGCCTCGCACGTGGACCACACCGAGCACGACGTGCAGGTGATCGTGACCGAGCAGGGCCTGGCCGACCTGCGCGGGCTGTCGCCCTCGCAGCGCTCGCGCGTGGTGATCGAACGCTGCGCGCACCCGGACTTCCGCCCCGCGCTGCGCGACTACGTGGCCCGCGCCGAGGCCAGCGGCTGCGGCCGCCACACGCCCCACCTGCTGGGCGAGGCGCTGTCCTGGCACGAGCGCTACGTGCGCACGGGGACCATGCGCGCCTGAGCGACCCGCGCGGCGGGAAGGGCGCCGGATAATCCGGCCCACTTTCCCGGCCGCCCGCGGCCGGCCCCACCCACCAACGCAAGGAATCCCCCATGCCCATCTGGAAGCGCCCCATCGACCTGCCCACCGTGCAAGCCGGCAACGAAGGCACTGCCGTGTCCCACCTCGGTATCGAGTTCACCGAGATCGGCGACGACTTCCTGCGCGCCCGCGTGCCCGTCGATGCGCGCACCAAGCAGCCCTTCGGGCTGCTGCACGGGGGCGTGAGCGTGGTGCTGGCCGAAACACTCGGCTCCGTGGGCGCGGTGTACGCCTCGCCCGAGGGCTGGCATGCCGTGGGCCTGGACATCAACGCCAACCACCTGCGCTCGGCCCGCAGCGGCTGGGTGACCGGCACCGCCAGGCCCGTGCACATCGGCCGCACCACGCAGGTATGGCAGATCGACATGGTCAACGACGAAGGCGAGCTGACCTGCGTGTCGCGCCTGACGATCGCCATGCTGGCGCCACGCTGACCGCCGCGGCGGCGGATTTCAGGCCGGCGGCGGTGCCAGTCAGGCCGCGCCGGACTCCGCGCGCGCCATGCGCTCGCTCTTCCAGTACACGTCGTCGCCGCCGTCCAGGCGGTTGAGCACGCGCGCCAGCACGAACATCAGGTCCGACAGCCGGTTGAGGTAGCGCCGCGGCGCATCGCGCACCGGCTCGGCGGCGCCCAGGGCCACCACCGCACGCTCGGCGCGGCGGGCGACGGTGCGGCACACGTGGGCCTGCGCCGCGGCGCGCGTGCCGGCGGGCAGGATGAATTCGGCCAGCCGCGGCAGCGCCGCATTGTGGGTGGCCAGGGCCTCGTCGAGCTGCGCGAGCGCCTCGTCCTTGAGCAGCTCGAAACCGGGAATCGACAACTCGCCGCCCAGGTTGAACAGCTGGTGCTGCACGTCCGACAGCAGCGTGCGCACCTCGGCCGGCAACGGCTCGCACAGCAGCAGGCCGATGTGGGAATTGAGCTCGTCCACATCGCCCATGGCATGCGGGCGCGGGCTGTCCTTGGAGACGCGGGTGTTGTCGCCCAGGCCCGTGGTGCCGTCGTCTCCGGTGCGCGTGGCGATCTGTGTCAGTCGGTTGCCCATGGGCTGCTCCTTGTGCGTTGCAAGCCGCGCTGGAGGCGGCCGCGGGCATTGTGCGTTACAACCGGCAGGCAAATGTGTATCAGGGCAACAGCGGGCAAAATCACTGGCCGGGCACCGCAGGTTGCGGTGCAATGCAATCCTGTTCAACTTTCACGGAGCGTGAACCCATGGCACCTCAGCAACGACGCACCCTTCCTTTCGACAGCCGCAGCGTGATGCTGTTCGCGGCGATCACCCTGGGAGGTGCCGCAGTGCATGCACAAACGCCTTCCCCGACCCTCACCTCCCCGTCCAACCAACCTCCCCAGACCGCGTCGGGCACCTCCATGGGCCTGCATCCCGGCGCCAAGGGCGCCACCTTCGGCGGCTCGCAGCCAGCCGCACAAACTTCCAGCGCATTCGATCGCGTTGACAGCGACAAGAACGGACAACTGACCCTGGCAGAGGCCGCACGCCTGCCCGCCATCGGCAACCGTTTCAAGGAGCTCGACAAGGACCATAACGGTGCCCTGTCGCGCTCGGAATTCGAGGCCGGCGCCCACTCCTGACGCTGCCCGGAGCAACTACCACACGAACTCCACTCCACCCCGACGGGCCCGCATGCTGAGGAGCATGCGGGCCTTGATGCGTGTGCGGGCACGGACGGCCCGCCGCCATGGGAGCTACCGGCGAAGGCGGCTCAATCCTTGAGCGACGACAGGAACTGCCGCAGTTCCGGCGTCTGCGGGTCGCCGAACAGGTCCTGTGGCGGACCCATCTCGTGCACGCGACCCTGGTGCATGAAGATCACGCGGTTGCTCACCTTGCGGGCGAAGGCCATCTCGTGCGTGACCATCAGCAGGGTCATGCCCTCGCGCGCCAGCGACTCCACAACGCGCAGCACCTCGCCCACCAGTTCGGGGTCGAGGGCCGAGGTGATCTCGTCGCACAGGAGCACGGCCGGCTCCATGGCCAACGCGCGGGCGATGGCCACGCGCTGCTGCTGACCACCCGACAGCTGGTCGGGCATGGCGTCGAATTTCTCGCCCAGGCCCACGCGCTGCAGCAGCCGGGCCGCCTGTGCGGCCGCGTCCTTTTGCGAGCGCTGCTTGACCAGCGTGGGGGCCAGCATGACGTTGCGGCCCACCGAGAGGTGCGGAAAGAGATTGAAGTTCTGGAAGATCATGCCCACGCGCTGGCGCAGCTCGCGCATGGCCATGGCGCTGTCGTGCAGCAGCGGCTTGCCGTCCACCGTGAGCGCGCCGTCCTGGAAGGTTTCCAGGCCGTTGATGCAGCGCAGCAGCGTGCTCTTGCCAGAGCCGCTCTTGCCGATGATGGCGATCACCTCGCCGGGCTGCACCGTGAGGTCGATGCCCTTGAGCACCTCGTTGGTGCCGTAGGACTTGCGCAGCGCGGTGACCTGTACGATGGAGCGGCCCGGCGGCGCGGGCACGGCAGGTGCCACAGCGGGCGCGTCGGCCAGGGTTTCAGCGGCGGCCATGGAACTTCCTTTCGAGGTGTTGCGCATACAGGCTCACGGGAAAGCACAGCGCGAAATAGACGAGCGCCACGCAGGCGAAGACGGCGAACGGCTTGAAGGTGGTGTTGGCGATCATTCCCCCGGCCTTGGTCAGCTCCACGAAGCCGATCACCGAGGCCAGCGCCGTGCCCTTGACCACCTGCACCAGAAAGCCCACCGTGGGCGCCGTGGCGATGCGCACGGCCTGCGGCAGGATCACGTGGCGCATCTGCTCGCCAAACGACAGGGCCAGACTGCCCGAGGCCTCCCACTGGCCCTTGGGCACGGCGGCCACGCAGCCGCGCCAGATCTCCACCAGGAAGGCGCTGGTGTAGAGCGTGAGCGCCACGGCGGCCGAGGTCCAGGCCGACACGTTGAGCCCGAGCAGCGCCAGGCCGAAGTACGACAGGAACAGCTGCATCAGCAGCGGCGTGCCCTGGAAGACCTGCACGTACACGCCCACGGCGCGCTCGGCCACGCGGCCGCCGGTGAGCCGGGCCACGAGCAGCAGCCCGCCCACCAGACCGCCGCCGACGAAGGCGATCAGCGAGAGCACGACGGTCCAGCGCGCGGCCAGCAGCAGGTTGCGCAGGATGTCCCAGAAGGTGAAATCGACCATCTCGCGTTCCTAGAAAATTGCTGGAGCCATGCTCAGCGGCCGAAGAGAAAGCGCGGGCCCACCCAGTGCAGCAGCCGGCGCAGCGCGATCGAGAGCACGAGGTAGATGCCCGTGGCCACGATGAACGATTCGAAGGCGCGGAAGTTGCGGCTCTGGATCAGGTTGGCGGCGTAGCTCAGGTCCTGCACCGAGATCTGGCTGCACACGGCCGAGCCCAGCATCACGATGACGATCTGGCTCACCATGGCCGGCCACACCTTCTTGAGCGCGGGCGGCAGCACCACGCGCGTGAAGACCTGCACCCGCGACAGCGCCAGACTCACCGCCGCCTCGATCTGGCCGCGCGGCGTGGCCTGGATGCCGGCGCGGACGATCTCGGTCGAGTACGCGCCCAGGTTCATCACCATGGCGATGAACGAGGCCGCCTCGGGCGAGAGCTTCAGGCCCGCCGCGGGCAGCCCGAAGAAGATGAAGAACAGCTGCACGATGAAGGGCGTGTTGCGGACCAGCTCCACATAGGCCGCCACCGGCCAGCGCAGCGCCGCCGGCCCCTGGGACCGTGCCCAGGCGCAGGCGATGCCCACCGCCATCCCCACCACGGTGGCCACGGCGGTGAGGGCCAGGGTCCAGGCCACGCCCGTGGCCAGCAGCGGCCACTGCGACAGCACGGCCATGAAGTCGAACTCGATGCGCATGGGCAGCCGATCAGGTCAACGGGTCAGGGAAAGTGCACTGCAGCCAGGGGAGGTCAGACCGGCAGGTCGCCGGCGGGACGGCCCAGCCACTTCTTGGCCATGGTGTCCAGCTCGCCGCTCTTCTTGGCGCCGGCGATGATTTCATTGACCTTGGCCATCAGCGCGGCCTCGCCCTTGGGCAGCCCGATGAAGCACGGGCTGTCCTTGAGCAGCAGCTTGTATTCGGCCTGCAGCTGCGGGTTCTTCTGCATCATGTTGCCCGCCACCGAGGCGCTGGTGGCCACGAACTGCGTCTGGCCGGCCACGAAGGCGGCGATGGTGGCGTTGTTGTCCTCGAAGCGCTTCACGTCGATGCTGGGCGGGGCGACCTTGGCGAGTTCCTGGTCTTCCATGGCGCCGCGCGTGACCGCCACGCTCTTGCCGGCCAGGTCGCTCCAGGCCTTGGCCGTGAGGGACTTGGGCCCGAACACGGCCTGGTAGAACGGCGCATAGGCCGAGGTGAAGTCGATGACCTTCTCGCGCTCGGGGTTCTTGCCCAGCGTGGAGATGACGAGGTCGGCCTTCTTGGTCTGCAGGTAGGCGATGCGGTTGGCGCTGGTGACGGCGACCAGTTCCACCTTCACGCCCAGCTTGGCGGCGATGAGCTCGGCCATGTCGATGTCCAGGCCCTGGGGCTTGAGGTCGGTGCCGACGAAGCCGTAGGGCGGGTAGTCGGTGGGGATGGCGATCTTGATCGTCTTGGACTTCAGGATGTCGTCCAGCGCGGTCTGCGCCTGTGCGGGCGCCACGGCGCACACGAGGCCGGCGGCGGCCACGAGGCCCAGGGCCAGGCGGCGGGAGAGAAAGCGGGTGGCGAAGGTCATAGCAAGGCTCCTAGGTAGGTGGATGCGTCGCCCGGGGACGCGGCGGGGGAAGGGGAAGCGGAAGGGGCGGCCGGGCCACTGGCGGCGCCGGCGCGCACGGGCGCCAGCGCGCTGCGCAGGTGTTCGAGCGGATCGGCGCTGGCCTGCAGCCGCAGGGCGGACTGCACCGAGCCGATGTGCTCGGCCATCAGCGATTCGGCGCGGGCGATGTCGCCCGCCTCCAGCGCCTCGACGATGCGCACGTGGTCTTCGCACGACTGCGCCGCGTCGTGCGACGACTGGTACAGCATGGCGATGAGCGTGGTGCGCGCGGTGAAGTCGCGCAGCGTGTCGGCCAGCAGGCCGTTGCCCAGGCACTCGGCCAGGCACACATGGAAGTCACCCAGCAGGAAGCTGCGCGCGCCCACGTCGCTGCCCGCCAGGGCCGCCTTCTCGCGCTGCAGATGGGCCCGCAGCTTGCGCACCGCGGCCTTGTCCACCGTCTTCAACTGGTGCAGCAGGCCCAGTTCGATCACGCGGCGCGCCTCGAAGGCCTCGCGCGCTTCGTCCTCGGAGGGCTCGATCACGTACCAGCCACGGCGCGCGCTGACGGTGACGATGCCGCGCGTGGACAGCCGCGTGAGCGCCTCGCGCACGATGGTGCGGCTGCAGTCGAACAGCATGGCGAGTTGCTGCTCCCCCAGGCGCGCGCCGGGGGCGAGCTTCTGGGCCATCACGGCTTCGATGATGCGGTTGCTGATTTCGGTGGCGCTGGTCATTGCCAGGGAACTACGCAGGTTCCGTGCCAACTGGTATACAAGCCAGATGCACCAGTTTGGCGACTGGCAGGCCGCCCCGGATCCGGTCAGTTCAAAGCACGCCGTCCCACGCGTCCAGCGTGGCGGAGGCCGGCGCCGGACCGCACCAGCCCAGGTCGTCGAAGAACTGCATCCAGGGCGTTCCGGGGCCGTGCTCCGGCCAGCCGGGGTCGCCTTGCACCACGAAGTCCGCCCACGCACCGTGCATGGCATCGGCCAGCGGCTGCGGCGGGGCATCGCCGGTCAACTCGCGCCCGGTGGACGTGGCCAGGCGGTCGAAGACGAACGGCAGGTCCACCCCGTGCGCGGCGCCCAGTTGCCCGCTGCACTGCGGCGACCGCCATTCCAGCTCGTACCGGTGCACCGGCAGCCGGTTCGCGACGGCCAGGGCCGCGATGCGGCGCGCCGGCACGCGGTAGTAGTAGTCGGACTGCATGGCGCACAGCATCTCGCCGGCATGGGCGCCGCCCTCGCACGCGGGCAGCGCCGCATACGCCGCACGCGCCGCGGGTGGCAGGCCCGTGTCCCGCATGAAGGCCGTGACCTGTTCATCGGTCACGCGGTCGATGGCGCCGCCGGGCACGTGGTACAGGCGCATCTCCTCGGCATTGCTGCCCACCAGCACCTGCAGCGGCGGCCGCGATGAATCGGACCATTGGCGCTGCAGCGCTGCCAGCGGCGCCTGGGCGAGCACCTGACCGTCGATCACCGGACGCAGCGGGAACACGTTGCGGCGGCTGATGCCGTGCTGGTCGCGCAGGGCCGCGTCCTCGGCCAGCCGGTGCACGGCGAACAGCACGTCCGCCGGCGGCGCCGCGCCCAGCGCTGCGAGCGTAGGGGCCACGCCCAGCAGTTGCGCCACGGCAGTGCGCACCACGGTGGCCTCTTCGACGGTCTGGCAGGCCACGCTCGGGCTTTGCAGGATGGCGCGCTGGAACAGGCCCTGCGCCGCCGGCATGCCCATCAGGCAGGTGATGGCGCCCGCGCCCGCCGACTGGCCGAACACCGTCACGCGCCCGGCATCCCCGCCGAAGGCCGCGATGTGCTCCCGCACCCAGCGCAGCGCGGCCAGCAGATCGAGCAGGCCCCGGTTGGCGGGCGCCTCGCCACCGAAGTGCATGAAGCCGTCCACGCCCAGCCGGTATTGCAGCGACACGAACACGATGCCCTTGCGCGCGAACGACGCGCCGTCGTACAGCGGGTCGCTCGCACCGCCGCGCAGAAAGCCGCCGCCGGGAATCCAGACCATCACCGGCAGGTTCGCACCCGCGCGGGGCTCGGGGGTCCACACGTTCACCGCCAGGCAGTCCGGGCCGCCCAGCGGGCGGGCCCGGGCACCGCCGCCGCGCGGCCACTGGGGCGGCACCGGCGCGAAAGCCATCGCCTCGCGCAGCCCCGACCAGGCGGGGGCAGGCTGGGGGGCTAAAAAGCGCAGTGCGCCTTGTGGGGCCTGCGCATAAGGCACGCCGCGAAACACGGCGACGCCATGGTCAAGGCGCCCCTGCAGCCCACCTCCGTGGGAAAGGTGCACGCACGGCACGGTATCCAGAGTCATTCAGTGGCCAATCCCAGTTTGTCGATCAACGGTTTCCAGACCGAAGTATCGCGTGCCGCCCAGGTGCGCGCATCCCCCGGGACGGACGCGGCCAGCGTCACGTTCATGGCCTCCATCCGCGCGCGGTAGGACGCATCGCCGCTGCGGCATTTCTCGGTCGCGGCATTGAGCGTGCCCAGCAGCGCGGGCGGCGTGCCGGCCCGGGCCACCACGGCGATCCACGCGGTGCGGGCCAGGTCCTTGGCGGCCGGCAGGGCCTCGCCGATCGAGGGCACATCCGGCAGCAGGGGCGAGCGCTGCGGCGCGAACACCGCCAGGGGCACGAGCTTGCCCGACCTGGCATGCGGCGCGGCCGTGCCGATGACCAGCGTCATCGCCTGGATCTGCTGGCCCATGAGGGCGGTGAGGCCGGCGCCTTCGCCCACGAAGGGCACGTGCGTGCCGGACACGCCCATGCGGTCGAGCAGCGCCGACGTCAGCAGGTGCGCCGGGCTGCCCTTGCCGGGCGAGCCGAAGTCGAGCCCGCCCGGGTGGGCCCTGGCCTGGTCCGCCAGCTGCGCCAGCCGCGTGATGCCCAGCCCCGCCGGCACGGCCAGCACCAGCGGCGTGCTGCCCAGCACCGCCACGCTGTCGAAGTCGTGCAGCGGGTCGTAGGGCGGCTGCCGGTAGACGTAGGGCGTGATGGTCATCTGCGACATGCCGATGGTCATCAGCGTGTAGCCGTCGGCCGGCTGGGCCTTGAGCGCATTGACCGCCAGGATGCCGTTGGCCCCCGGCTTGTTCTGCACCACCACGGGCTGGCCCATCTCGCGCGCGGCGCAGTCGGCCCAGGCGCGCGTCATCGCATCGGACGCGCTGCCCGGCGGCTGCTGGGCGATGAGCTGGATCGGCTTGGCGGGGTAGGCCGCGGGCTGGGCACCGGCCGCGAAAGCCAGCGACGCGAGCGCGGCGCCGGCCAGGGCGCGCCGTGCGCCTGTGGGAGGGGGGTTCATGGTGTGTCTCCTGTTGTCGTGATGGATGCCGGGTGCCCTGGGGTGCGCACGTGCCCGGGCCAGGGCACGGCGCCGGTCATGCCGCGCGCGGGGGCCTGGCGCGGGGTCGGGGTTTCGATGCCGGAGCGCCCGCGCGGGCCAGGCCGTCGCAGCGCTGCGCGATGAGCGTGGCCAGGCAATCGAGTTGCGCATGGGCGGCTTCGTCGGCGGGACGGAACATCTCCAGCAGGCCCAGGCCGCGCAGGGTGGAGAACACCAGCCCCACGAACCCTTCGCGCTCCGGGTCGCCCTCCAGTTCGGGAAACGCCTCGAAGAACCCCGTGTGCATGCGCGCATTGAGGTCCTGGCGCAGCGCGGCGATGTGCGCCACCACCTCGGGCTGGTTGCGGCTGCCCAGGTAGACGTTCCACGCCGCCATGAAGCGCGGCTGGGCATAGACGATGTGCCACGCGGACCGCACGAAATGCCGCGCGCGCTGCAGCGCCGGCAGCGATGCGGCGGGCCACAGCAGGCCCTCGCGGTCCTGCGCCGCGATCAGCTCGGCGAGCACGCGCATCATCAGCGCGGCCTTCGACTCGAAGTGGTGCTGCACCGCCCCCGACGTCATTCCCGCCGTGCGGGCCAGCTCGTGGATCGACATCGCCTCGAAGCTGCGCGACTGGATGACCTCGATGGCCGTGGCGATCAGGCGCTGCTGCGTGGCGGCGCTGCGCTCGGCATGGGTGCGGCGGGGCGTGCGGTGGATCATCGGCGGCAAACGTTATACATTTCGAACGTAATGTAAATACGCGGCAGCGAGACCGTCAATCCCGGGCAATCCCCTGCCTGCGACGGGCTGCCTACAATGAAAAAGCCGCACCCATCCCAGCCTGGAGACACGCCATGAACGCCCCCGCCGCCGCCAAGCACCTGCTTCCCGAAATCCACCTGCGCCCCGTTCCGCAGGCACTGCTCGACGCACTGGCCGCCCGCTTCGGCGCGCAGTGCTCCACGGCCCAGGCGGTGCGTGAACAGCACGGTCGCGACGAGGGCTCGCTCAAGGCGCCGCCCCCCTCGGCCGTGGTGTTCGCCGAAACCACGCAGGACGTGGCCGACGCCGTGAAGCTCGCCGCGCAGCACGACGTGCCGGTGATTCCGTACGGCGCGGGCTCCTCGCTCGAAGGCCACCTGCTGGCCGTGCAGGGCGGCATCAGCATCGACGTGAACCGCATGAACCGCGTGCTCAGCGTCGATGCCGACGACCTCACCGTGACCGTGCAGCCCGGCATCACGCGCAAGCAGCTCAACGATGCCATCAAGGACACGGGCCTGTTCTTTCCCATCGACCCCGGCGCGGACGCCAGCATCGGCGGCATGTGCGCCACCCGCGCCAGCGGCACCAACGCCGTGCGCTACGGCACCATGCGCGAGAACGTGCTGGCCCTCGAAGTGGTCACGGCCGGCGGCGAGGCCATCCGCACCGGCACACGCGCCAAGAAGAGCGCGGCGGGCTACGACCTCACCCGCCTCCTGGTGGGCAGCGAAGGCACGCTGGGCGTGATCACCGAGGTCACCGTGCGCCTGTATCCGCTGCCTGAGGCCGTGTCGGCCGCCATCTGCTCGTTCCCGAGCATCGAGGCCGCCGTGCGCACCACCATCCAGACCATCCAGCTGGGCGTGCCGATCGCGCGCGTGGAGCTGATCGACGCGCACACCGTGCGCATGGTCAACGCCCACAGCAAGCTGGGCCTGCGCGAGGAGCCCATGCTGCTCATGGAATTCCACGGCTCGCCGGCTGGCGTGAAGGAGCAGGCCGAGGTGGTGCAGGAGATCGCGGCCGAGTTTGGCGGCAACGCGTTCGAATGGGCCACCACCCCCGAGGAGCGCACCCGCCTGTGGACCGCGCGGCACAACGCCTATTTCGCCGCGGTGCAAAGCCGCCCTGGCTGCCGCGCCATCAGCACCGACACCTGCGTGCCCATCAGCCGCCTGGCCGACTGCCTGCTCGACTCGGTGACCGAGGCCGACGCAAGCGGCATCCCCTACTTCCTCGTCGGCCACGTGGGCGACGGCAACTTCCACTTCGGCTACCTGATCGACCCCGAAAGCGCCGAAGAGCGCCTGAAGGCCGAAGACCTGAACCACCAGCTCGTCGCCCGCGCCCTGCGCCTGGGCGGCACCTGCACGGGCGAGCACGGCGTGGGCCTGCACAAGATGGGCTTCCTGCTGGACGAGACCGGCGCGGGCGCGGTGGACATGATGCGGGCCATCAAGCGCGCGCTGGACCCGAAGAACATCCTGAACCCGGGTAAGATCTTCGCGCTGTGACGCGGGCGGCCGAAGGCCGGTCCGGAGGCGGGCGGATCGCCGGCCATGCCAGCCGCCCCACGCCGCCGTCTCGGCCATCGGCCCATCCGAAGCCATGCCTGCGAAACGACTGACCTTGCGCCGCCGGCGCTGGACGCTCATTTTTTCCCTGCCGTTCACCGTGCTGATGCTGGCCATCTGCATCTACTCGGTCGTTCTCATGTTCACGGGGAACCGGCTGTTCACTTTCCTCGCGGGGCTCTCGGCCTTCGGCGCCTTCTGCGTGGGGGGCACGCTGGGAAAGACGGTGCTCGAAGCCCTCTGCGACCTTCAACCCGCCGTGATCGTCGATTCGCACGGCTTAAACGACCTTCGCGGCGGGACGGGCCTGGTGCCGTGGCACGAGATCGAGCGGGTGAAGCTCGACCTGGACGAGCAGCGCATCCTGGTGGATGTGGCGGACCATGCGGCGCCCGATCGGCGCAGATGGATCAGCCGGACCCGGCGGCTTCTCTCCGGCGGCGACTACACCGTGGCGCTGGCGGGCCTGAGCTACCACCCCCAGGAACTGGAACGGGCGCTGGCCTGGCACCACCGGCAGGGCACAAATCGCCGCGCGGCCCATGGCAAGATCGGGGTCTGATCCCATGGCGGCGATCGCCGGGTGAACCACGATGTCCAAGATCCTGCTGCTCATTGCAATGACCATTCCGCCCGGGCTGGCGGCCAGGCTGGATGCGCCCAGGTGGGCCTTGCTGCTTTGCGCCGTGCCCTTCGGCCTGCTCGCGATGCACATGGGCGATTCGGACGAGCACCTGTTCGGCGACGCGTCGGAGAAGGTCGGGCGCTTCCTGTTCTTGGCCATGGGCATCGGCGGCGTCGCGCTGGGGCTGCTGGCGTGGAGCCTGCGGGGCACGGCCTCGGCCCTGGGAATGCTCTGGTGGTTCCTGCCGGTCGCCCTGGTGCTTCTGCTCGTGGGCATCGTCCGCGTCCTTTTCAAGTGATGGCCGCTCCCCGGGCGCCCGTTCCAGCGATCCCAGACATGCCACGTTCTCCCGACGGAACCCACCGGGCGGTGCTGCGCTTCGAAGGCGAGATCCGATTCGGCCCGGAGTACTTTCGCCTGTCGATCGACGGCCGCGGCATCCCGCACCGGATCTTCGGCCAGCCCCTCCTGTGGTCGTCCGACTCGCGCTTCCTGGCCGCGCAGGAGTGGCTGACCACCGACTACGCCACGGGGCCCATCACCTGCGCTGCGCTGATCGAAGTGAACGGGTGGAAGATCGCCCGGCTGGAGGTGCTCGCCAAAGGGTTTGCGCAGGACTTCCGATGGGAGGGGGCCACCCTCCATTACCAGCAAGTCTTTGCTGCCCGATCCACGGCCTTCTCCGCCCAGGCCACGCTGGAATCCGTGGCAGGCTGGGCGCCCATCGACGCCGCCCCGCCGCTTCCAGCCGAGGGGGCATGACGCCTGGGACCGCGTCGCCTGCAACGCTAAAGTCCGCCCCAAGGGCCACCACCCAACAGGAGAATCCATGAAGTGCTTCGTACACCAGGCCGCCGACGCCGTGGGCACCTGCCGCGCCTGCAACAAGGGGGTCTGCCCGGCCTGCGCCAAGGACCTGGGCCATTCCATCTGCTGCAGCCAGGGCCCTTGCGAGACCAAGGCGCGCACGCTGGATTCGCAGGTCGCGCAAAGCAGCGTGGTGCTGGCCGCGCAGCGGCGCAACCGGTTCCTCGCGCCCCTGTTCTTCATCGTCGCCGGTGCCCTGTTCATCGCCTTTTCCGGCAGCGGCAAAGGGTCGTGGTTCAGTTTCGGCCATGCCTTCGGGCTGGGGTTCATCGTTTTCGGCATCGTCCTGGGCATCGCCAGCCACCGGTACGCCAGGGAGCTCGAACGCAAGGCCTGATGCACCGCCGGCCGGCGCCACCCGCCATGCACGGATGGCCAAAAGGCATCCCAAGGCATGCGATGCTCCGCCAAACGCCCAACGCAGGCTTTTGCGTCCATCCAACCATTCCAACAGGGGAGACAAACCCATGCCAGACCACCACGCCGCCGACAGCGGCTTACAGCAAACGCGCAAGGCCACCGCCAGTGGCTGGATCGGCTCGGTGCTGGAGTACTACGACTTCTTCATCTACGCCACCGCCGCATCGCTGATCTTTCCGCAGATCTTCTTTCCCGCGGGCAACCCGACGGCGGCCATCGTGGCCTCGCTCGCCACCTACGGCGTGGGCTACGTGGCCCGGCCCATTGGGGCCCTGGTGCTCGGCCACTGGGGCGACACCCATGGCCGCAAGCAGGTGCTGGTGCTGTGCATGTTCCTGATGGGCTTTTCCACCCTGGCCGTGGGCCTGCTGCCCACCTATGCGCAGGCCGGCCTGCTGGCCCCGGCGATGCTCGTGGTGCTGCGTTTGATCCAGGGCTTCGCGGTGGCCGGCGAGATCTCGGGCGCCAGCTCAATGATCCTGGAGCACGCGCCGACCGGGCGGCGGGGCTTTTATGCGAGTTTTGCGCTGCAGGGCGTGCAGGCAGGGCAGGTGCTGGCGGCGGCGGTGTTCCTGCCACTGGCGTATTTCTTGCCGGCGGAGCAGTTCAACACCTGGGGCTGGCGCGTGCCGTTCCTGCTGAGCTTCATCGTGATCCTGGTGGGCTACTACATCCGCCGCGAAGTGCAGGAAACCCCCGTGTTCAACGCCGAACGCCGGCAGGGCGCCGTGCCGCGCGCGCCCATCGTGCAGGCGTTTCAGGAGAACGGACCGAACATGCTGCGCGTGGTGTGCATGGCGCTCATGAACGTGATCCCGGTGGTGGCGACGGTGTTCGGCGCGGCCTATGCCGTGCAGCCGGGCTATGGCGTGGGCTTCGACAAGAGCGTGTACCTTTGGATTCCGGTGCTGGGCAACATCGTCGCGGTGCTGGTGATCCCGCACGTGGGCAACCTGTCGGACCGCATCGGCCGGCGCCCGCCGATCATCGTGGGCGCGCTGCTGTCGGGGCTGCTGGCGTTCCTGTACCTCTATGCCATCAGCATCCACCACGTGCCGATGGCGATCGGCATGTCGCTGCTCATGTGGGGCGTGGTGTACCAGGGCTACAACGCGGTGTTCCCGAGCTTCTACCCCGAGCTGTTCCCGGCCCGCACCCGCGTGACCTCGATGGCCATCTCGCAGAACGTGGGCACCACGCTCACCGCCCTGCTGCCCGCGCTGTTCGCCGCCGTGGCGCCGCCCGGCTCCACCAACGTGCCGGCCACCGTGGGCGCGATCGCATTCGGCGTGACAGCCATCGCGGCGCTGGCCGCGTGGTCGGCGCGCGAGACCTTCCGCATTCCCACGCAGGACCTGGGCCAGCCCGATGCCCAGCCCCTGTCCGAGGCCGCATACGAACAGGCCCGCCAGGAAGCCCTGCGCAGCCACGGGCGCGGCCGCTGAAAGACCCACGGCAATCGGCCCACCATCGTTCCCCATGCAGCAGCAAACCATCAACGGCAGCACCCGCCTGATCGCCCACCTGGGCTACCCGACCGAGGCCTTCAAGGCCCCGATGATCTACAACCCGTGGTTCGCGCAGCAGGGCATCAACGCCCTGGTGGTGCCCATGGGCGTGCAGGCCGAGGACTACCCCGCCACCCTGCAGGTGCTGCGCCGCATGACCAACTGGCACGGCGCGCTGGTGACCATGCCGCACAAGGTGAGCACGCTGGCGCTGGTGGATGCGCTCACGCCCACGGCGCGCATCGCCGGGGCCTGCAACGCCATCGTGCGCCGACCCGACGGCACGCTGCTGGGCGACCAGTTCGACGGCGCGGGCTTCGTGCGCGGCGTGCAGCGCAAGGGCCTGGCCCTGGCGGGCCGGCGCGCGCTGGTGTCCGGCAGCGGCGGGGTCGGGTCGGCCATCGCCGCCTCGCTGGCCGCCGCAGGGGTGGCCGAGCTGGCCCTGTTCGACGTGGACGGCCACCGCGCGCAGGCGCTGGCCGACCGGCTGCGGCAGCACTACCCCGCCCTGCGCACGGCGGTGGGCCGCAACGACCCCGCCGGCTTCGACCTGGTCGTCAACGCCACGCCGCTGGGCATGCGCGAGGACGACCCCCTGCCCTTCGACGTGGACCGCATCGCCCCCGGCACCTTCGTGGGCGAGGTGGTGATGGCGCAGGCCCACACCCCGCTGCTGAAGGCCGCGATGGCCCGGGGCTGCCCGGTGCAGCAGGGCACCGACATGCTGTTCGAGATGATTCCCGCGTACCTGGAGTTCTTCGGCTGGGGCGGCGCCACGCCCGAGGCGCTGCGTGCGGTGGCGCGCATCGTGTATTGACCGGTGCCTGCCCGGCCGCTACCGTCACGCCACCTTCCGCTTCGCACACCAGCGCCATTCGATGCCCACCACCCCCCGCTCCCTCGGCCCCTTCCAGGTCCACCCCATCGGCCTGGGCTGCATGAACCTCAGCCATGCCTACGGCGTGCCGGCCTCGCGCGAGCAGGCCGAGCGGGTGCTGCTCACCGCGCTCGACGAGGGCGTGACGCTGTTCGACACCGCGGCGCTCTACGGCTTCGGGGCCAACGAGACGCTGGTGGGCGAGATCCTCGCGCCGCACCGCCAGCGCATCACGCTGGCGAGCAAGTGCGGCATGCAGGGCGTGGACGCGAACGGCGACGGTAAGCTGGTGCGCGTGATCGATGGCCGCCCCGCCACCTTGCGCGCGACCTGCGAGGCCAGCCTGCGCCGGCTGCGCACGGACGTGATCGACCTGTACTACCTGCACCGCTGGGACCGGCGCGTGCCCATCGAAGACAGCGTGGGCACGCTGGGCGACCTGGTGCGCGAGGGCAAGATCCGCGGCGTGGGCCTGTCGGAGGTGTCGGCCGCCACGCTGCGCCGCGCGCATGCCGAGTACCCCATCACCGCGCTGCAGACCGAATATTCGCTGTGCACGCGCAACCCCGAGATCGCCGTGCTGCAGGCCTGCCGCGAGCTGGGCACGGCGTTCGTGGCGTTCAGCCCGCTGGCGCGGGGCTTTCTGGGCGGCGCGTTGCGCGATGTGTCCACGCTGGCGCCGGGCGACATCCGCCGCACGATGCCCCGCTTCGCGCCCGAGGCCTACGCGGCCAACCTGCGGCTGCTGGGCGCCTACGAGGCCCTCGCCCGCGAGGCCGGCTGCACGCCCGCGCAGCTGGCCCTGGCCTGGCTGCTGGCGCAGGGGCCGGAGATCATCCCGATTCCGGGCACCACGAGCGTGGCGCACCTGCGCGACGACCTGGGCGCGGCGGATGTGCGACTGCCGCCCGAGCTGCTGGCGCGGCTCGATGCGCTCGTGCATGACCGCGCCATGGCGGGCGACCGCTACCCGCCCCAGGCACAGGCCGAAGTGGATACCGAAGCGTTCTGAGCCTCAAAGCATATTGCTACATTTTTAATAGCAATATGCCCTAGTGGAATCTGCACTGGAGCCCTGAAAGGCTTGAAGCCCTTCCGCCGGTGCCCCCCGCGTCAGGCGGCCATGGGCCGGGCCGCGCGGGCCCGGGCCGCCACACCCGCACCGACCACGCCGGCCGAGGCCACGCCCAGCACCAGCGCCGCGGCCGATCCATAGAAGATCCCGTGCGCCGCGCCGCGGTCCAGCAGCGCGCCGAAGATCGGGGCCGCCACGCAAAAGCCCAGGTCCAGGCCCGAATACACCGTGCCATAGACCCGGCCCGTCGCCCCGGGGGGCGCGGCCCGCTTGATGAGCATGTCGCGCGAGGGGCCCGCCAGGCCCGTGCCCAGGCCCGCGATGGCGGCGAACGCCACGGCGCCCATGCCGGGCAGCCAGCCGGTGCCCACCAGCAGCAGCAGCACGCCGGTGGCCAGCAGGCACACGGTGATGATGCCCTCCAGCCGCGCCACGCGGCCGGCGAGAAAGCCGCCCACCACCATGCCGGCGGCGCCGCACAGCATGTAGCCCGTGACCACCATGGAGGTCACCGCCAGCGGCAGGCCGTACATCTGCTGCAGCGCGGGGCTGGCGAAGCTCTGGATGGCGCTCAGGGCGCAGGTGGTCCAGAAGAAGAACGAGAAGCACAGCCACACCGAGGGCAGCTTGAGGAAGGCCATGGGGTGCTCGGCCACGGCCGCAGCGCCCGGCGCGCCGGCGGTGCCGGGCTTGGGCGCGTGGGCCCAGGCACCCTGCCGGTCATCGAGCGCGTCGCGCTGCCACACCATGATGGCCAGCACCACCGCCGCCAGCGCGGCCCCGCACAGGCAGGCGGTGCGCCACGATCCGGTGGCCGCGGCAATGCCGGCCATGAAGACCGGCGCCGTGGCCCAGCCCAGGTTGCCCGAGATGCCGTGCACCGAAAAGCCGTGGCCCAGCCGCGCGGGCGACACGCGCTTGTTCAGGATGGTGAAGTCCACCGGATGGAAGGGCGCATTGCCCAGCCCCGCCAGCGCCGCTGCCAGCATCAGCCCCGCGTAGCCCTGCGCCGTGCCGGCCACGAGGCCCGCCACGGCGAAGCTGGAGAGCGCGAAGAACAGGATGGGGCGCGCGCCCACCCGGTCCACCAGAAAGCCCGACAGCGCCTGGCCCACGCCCGAGATCACGAAGAACACCGACACCAGCAACCCCAGCTCCGAGTAGTTGAAGCCGAACTCCGCGATCAGGAACGGAAACAGCGGCGGCAGCAGCATGTGAAAGAAATGCGAGGAGCCGTGGGCCAGGCCGATGAGGCCGATGGTGCGGGCGTCCTGGCGCAGCGTGCCGGCGGGCGCTGCGGGGTGGGGGGATGCGGTGGAGGTCATGGCAGCGATCTTAGGCAGCGGCGCGGCGGCAGGTTGACGATAGACTGCCAACTTCTGTCGCGATCATGCCAAGCACTGCCCATTCCACTCCTGCGCCGGCCCCCAGCGCCGCACCGCGCCCGCGCCGCGCGGTTTCGTACGTCAGCTCGCTCACGCCCGACCTGTTCGTGCCCGCCGGCACGCGCCCGGTGCGCGCCAAGGCCCGCTGGCTGCCCGCCGACACGCAGGTGCTGCCCCACCGCCACCCGTGGGCGCAGGTGGCGATCTCGACCACGGGGGTGATCCGCCTCACCGCCGCGCAGGGCACCTACATCGTGCCGCCCTCGCGCGCGCTGTGGATTCCGCCCGGCGTGGAGCATGCCGTGACCATGGTGCAGGACGCCGACCTGCGCACGCTGTACTTCCACCAGCCGCGCGGGCGCTGCGGGCCGGGCGTGCCCATCGGCGCGGCGCGCGCGGACGACGCGGCCTGGCGCCAGTGCCGCGTGCTGGAGGTGTCGCCCCTGCTGCGCGCCCTGGTGTGCGAGATGCCCTCCGAGCCCGACGACAGCGCCACGCCCCCGACGCCCGAGCTGCTGCGGCGCGAGCGCCACCTGAGCGCCCTGATCTGCGAGGAGCTGCGCCGCGCCGCCGCCCTGCGACTGGGCGTGGACCTGCCGCGCGACAAGCGCCTGCTGCACCTGTGCGAGGCCGTGCTGGCCGACCCCACGCGCCACGAGGCCCTGGAGGACTGGGCGCGCGACACCGGGGCCAGCCCGCGCACCGTGGCGCGGCTGTTCCGCGCCGAGCTGGGCAGCACCTTCACGCAGTGGCGCCAGCAGGTGATCCTGGCCAAGGCGGTGGCGCTGGCTGCCGAGCGCCTGCCCGTGGGGCAGATCGCGGCCGAACTGGGCTACAGCGCCAGTGCCTTCAGCGCCATGGTGCGGCGCGCCGTGGGCATGCCCCCGGCCCGCTTTCTCGGCCTGCAGTCGCCCGCGGGCCTGGGCCCGGGGTAGCGCCCCGCGCGCGATCGATCAGCCCACGGGGCCGCGCGAGCGCTGCCCCTCGGCCAGCAGCCACTCGCGGAACGCGGCGAACGCCGGCAGCTTGAGCCGCCCCGGGTGGTAGCACAGGTAGTGGCCCTGGTCGATGGCCACGGGCTCGCCGCAGGGGCTCACCAGCGCGCCCTCAGCCAGTTCCTCCTGCACCAGCACCCGGGGGACCAGGCCGATGCCCAAGCCCGCGAGCGCGGCCTGGATGAGCGGCGCGTACTGCGCAAAGCGCGGCCCCGCTGCCGTGTGCGCCGCGGCCACCCCGTGCTGCGCGGCCCACTGGCGCCAGGCGGTGGGCGCATTTTCGTGGTGCAGCAAGGTGTGCCCCAGCAGGTCCTCGGGCCGGGCGATGCGGTGGTGCGCGTCCACCAGCGTGCGCGCCGCCACCAGCACGAATTCGCGCCCCGCGATGTATTCGGACACCACGCCGGGCCAGCCGTCCGGCCCGTAGCGGATGGCCGCGTCCACGCCGGGCGGCATGCCGTCGGTGGGCTCCAGGTGGCGGCTGAAGCTCAGGGTGACCTGGCGGCTTTGCTGGCGAAAGGCCGGCAGCCGGGGGATCAGCCACTTGGTGAGGAAGGTGGGCACGCTGGCCAGCGTGAGCAGCCCCGCCCCCGCATCGCCCGCCCGGGCCTCGAAGGTGGCCGCCTCGATGGCGCGCAGCCCGCCCGCCACCTTCTGCCAGTACACGTGGCCCTGGGGCGTGAGCTGCACGCCGCGCCCGCTTTTCTGCAGCAGCGGCCGGCCGATGAAGGCCTCCAGCCCAGCCACCTGCTTGCTGACCGCGCTCACCGTGACGCACAGCGCCTGCGCGGCCAGCGTGAGGCTTTCATACCGCGCCACGGCATCGAAGGCCAGCAGCTCCTGGATGGTGGGGCAGGTGCGCTTCATGCGGCCCCCTGGGCAACGCCCCGGCCGGCAATGCAGCCGGCTCGCATGACACGGATGTGAAAAACACTTTCCTTTTGCTCAAGCAACGTCATCCAGGTTTCACCCATCGATGGCACCGCTCTTCCTAGAATTTTGATGAACCTTCCACGCTGCCATTGGCAATGTGGCGTTTCAGGAAAGTATGCCGGGTCGCCCGGTGCCTGCAAAGCCCCTAGCCCGTCCCCTCCACCGGAGTCACCCCTTGGTCCGCGCCGCCGCCCTGCTCTACGCCGCCTACCTGCTGCTGCCCATCGCCCTGCTGCTGCTGGGCAGCGTGGGCGAGCGCTGGACGAACACGCTGCTGCCCACGGGCCTGACCGGCCGCTGGTACGCCGAACTGTGGGCCGACCCCGCGTTCCGCAAAGCCTTCGGCACCAGCCTGCTGGTGGCGCTGTCGGCCTGCGCCATCAACACGGTGCTGGCGCTGCCGCTGGCCCACGCGCTGTACCACGGCGCCCGCCGGGGCCGCGCCGGCATGGCGCGGCTGGTGAGCGCGCTGCCCATCGCCGTGCCGCCGGTCACGCTGGCGTTCGGCTACGTCATCGTGTTCAACACCGACGCCCTGCCCTGGCTGGGCTCGCTGCCGCTGCTGATCGCCGCGCACGCCGTCGCCACCCTGCCCTACCTCACCCAGACGCTGCTGGCCGACCTGCGCCACCAGGACCTGGCCCGGCTGGAGGCCGCCGCCGCCACGCTGGGTGCCTCGGGCTGGCGCCAGTTCACCACCGTGGTGCTGCCCAGCCTGCGCCAGAGCCTGCTCAGCGGCCTGGTGATGGTGGCGGCGCTGTCGGTGGGCGAGTTCAACCTGTCCAACCTGCTGGCGGGCTTCCAGAGCCGCACGTACCCGGTGTTGCTGCTGCAGGCCTTCTACGGCGCCACCGGCTTCGCCTGCGCGGCCACGGTGGTGCTGCTGGTGCTGGCGGGTTCGGCGGCGCTCTTTTCCTCGTCCCTCGTGAAACACCGCCCATGAGCCTCGTTCTCCAAGACGTCCACTACCGCTACCCGGACAGCCCGCACGGGCTGCACGGCGTGTCCCTGGAGGTCGCCACCGGCGAGCTGGTGGCGGTCATCGGCCCGAGCGGATCGGGCAAGTCCACGCTGCTGCAGCTCGTCGCAGGCCTGCAGGGCGCGGGCCATGGCGGGCGCATCCTGCTGGCCGGCGAAGACCTCGCCCACACGCCGGTGCACCGCCGCGGCATCGGCATGGTGTTCCAGAACTACGCGCTGTTCCCGCACTTGCCGGTGATCGACAACGTGGCCTACGGCCTGCACATGCGCGGCGTGCCGGCCCCCGAACGCCGGCGCCGCGCGCTGGCGCTGCTGGAGACGGTGGGCCTGGCCGACCGCGCCGCGCACCCGGTGGCGCGGCTGTCGGGCGGCCAGCAGCAGCGCGTGGCCCTGGCCCGCGCGCTGGCCATCGACCCGCGCGCGCTGCTGCTGGACGAGCCGCTGTCCGCCCTGGACGCCAGCGTGCGCGGCCACCTGCGCGACGAGATCCGCCAGCTGCAGCGGCGCTTCGGCGCGACCACGCTGCTGGTCACGCACGACCAGGAAGAGGCCCTGGCCATGGCCGACCGCGTGGCCCTGCTGCAGGACGGGCGCCTGCTGCAGTTCGCCACGCCGCGCCAGCTCTACGAGGCGCCCGCCAGCCGCGCGGTGGCGCGGTTCGTGGGCCTGTCCACCGTCTGGCCCGCCACCGTGGCGGGGCCGGACCGCATCGACCTGGGCTTTGCGACGCTCTGCACACCCACCGGCCCGCGCACCCCGGGGCAGGCCGTGCACGCCCTGGTGCGCCCCGAGCACGTGCGGCCCGACCCGGCCCTGCGCGCCGCCAACCGCCTGGAAGGGCGGACCGGCGCGCTGCGCTACCTGGGCAGCACCACGCGCTACGACTTCGCGGTGCCCGGCGCGCCCACGCCGCTGCTGGCCGAGTCGCCGCAGCCGGCCCAGGCCGCCGTCGCCATCGCGCCCGAGCACATCCGCCTGCTGGACGACTGACCGCACGGCGCTGCCCGCCCCCATCCGATTACCCCCATTCCCACCGACCCTTTCGGAGATTTCCCCATGCAACGCAGACAACTCATCCAGGCCGCCGGCGCCATGCCGCTGGCCGCCCTCGCGCCCGCCGCCTTCTCGTTCGACGGCCCCGAGCTGTACGCCGGCGAGAAGGCGCTCTACCAGGCCGCGCAGAAGGAAGGCCTGTGCGTGTCGTTCGACACCGGCCCCGAATGGGCGAACTGGAAGGCGCTGTTTCGCGAGTTCAAGAAGCGCTACCCCGAGATCGAGCTGACCTACAACGACATCGGCTCGGCCGCCACCGTGCTGGCGCTGGAGAAGACCCGCCGCCGCCCCCAGGCCGACACCGCCTACTACTTCGCGGCCTCGGCCGTGGACGCCGCCGCCAAGGACGTGGTGGCCCCGTTCAAGCCGGTGAACTTCGAGCACCTGCCACCGGTGTTCCGCGAGGCCGAAGGCCGCTGGTTCACCATCCACACGCTCAACATCGCCTTCCTGGTGAACCGCCAGCTCGTGAAGACCGTGCCCACCGGCTGGGCCGACCTGCTGCGGCCCGAGTACCGCAACGCCGTGGTGTACCTGGACCCGCGCACCGCCGGCGTGGGCCAGGTGGTGGCGTTCGCCGCCGCCTACGCCATGGGCGGCAGCGTGGACGACGTCAAGCCCGGCACCGACTACCTGGGCCGCCTGCATGCGGCCGGCAACGTGCTGCGCGTGGAGGGCACCACGCCGTACGCCAAGTTCCTCAAAGGCGAGATCCCCATCTGGATCGGCTACGAGAACGACGGCCTCAAGGCGAAGCACGTGGACGGCATGGGCGATGCGCTGGAGGTGGTGATCCCCCGCGAGGCCAGCGTGGCCGCGCCCTATGCCATCAGCCTCGTCAAGAACGGACCCAACCCCAACGCCGGCAAGCTGTGGCTGAACTTCACCATGAGCCAGGCCGGCCAGGCGCTGTTCGCCCAGGGCTTCGTGCGCCCCGCCGTGCCGGGCGTGCCGCTGGCCGCCGACATCGCCGCGAAGATGCCCGCCGCGCCGCAGATCCGCCCACTGGACGTGGTGAAGGCCTCCGCGCGCAAGGCCGAGGTGGACCGCCTCTGGGCCGAGGCCACCGTGGGCCGCTGAACGCCATGCGGCGATTCGGTGCCTGGCCCGCCTGGGCCTTCATGGCGCTCTTTCTGGCCGTGCCGCTGGCGGCGCTGCTGCCCGAGGCCCTGGCCGGCCACGGCGCGGCCTTCGGGCGGCTGCTGCACCACCCGCTGTTCGCGGGCGCGCTGCGCAACACGCTGCTGCTGGGGCTGGGCAGCGGCGCGGTGTCGGCCGTGGTGGGCAGCTGCCTGGCTCTCGAACTGGCACGCCAGCCCGAGGGCCGGCGCCGCTGGCTCATGGCGATGCTGGGGCTGCCGCTGGCCTTCTCGGGGCTGGTGATCGCCTACGGCTTCATCCTGGCGTTCGGCCGCGCGGGCCTGGTCACGCAGCTGGCCGCCCGGCTGGGCGCCGACCCCGCCGTGGTGGGCGGCTGGATCTACAGCGTGGGCGGCCTGGGCCTGGCCTATGCCTACTACCTCGTGCCGCGCGTGGCCCTGTCGCTGTACCCCGTGTTCGCGCACCTGGACCTGCGGCCCCTGGCCGCCGCGCGCACGCTGGGCGCCACGCCGCTGCGCGCGTTCTGGGACACCGTGGTGCCCGAGGTGGCGCCCTCCGTGCTCGCCAGCGCCTGCACCGTGGCCGCGCTGGCCATGGGCACCTACGGCACGGCGCTGGCGCTGGTGGGCACGCAGCTGAACATCCTGCCGCTGATGCTGCTCGCGCAGGTCAGCGACGGGGGCAACGACTTTTCCATGGCGGCGGCGCTCTCGCTGGTGCTCATGGTCGTGTGTGTGATCGTGATGGGAGTTGGAGATGTGGCCACCCGCCAACGGGAGCGCGATGCTTCCCGAAACCACCGTTGAGGCGCTGGCGCGGCTGGCCGCCCGCCAGCGCGGCCCGCGCCGCCATGCCCAGCCGGTGGGCGTCATCGGCCCCGGCGACGGCGGCGTGCGCGAATGCCAGGCCGCCTACGCCGTGGGGCGCCACCTGGCCGCCGCCGGCATGGCCATCGTCTGCGGCGGGCGCGGCGGCGTGATGGCCGCGGCCTCGCGCGGCGCGCACGACGCGGGCGGCATCACCATCGGCCTGCTGCCCGAGGACGACGACCGCCACGCCAACGAATGGCTCAGCGTGGCCGTGCCCACCGGCATGGGCGAGATGCGCAACGCCCTCATCGCGCGCAGCAGCCGCTGCCTGGTGGCCGTGGGCGGCGGCATGGGCACGCTGTCGGAGATGGCGCTGGGCCTCAAGTGGGGCAAGCCGGTGTACGTGCTGCACGGCGACATCGCCCTGCCCGGCGCCGTGCCGGTGGCGGACCTGGGCGAACTGCTGGGCGCGGTGGCCGCCTGCCTGCTGGACTGAAGGCGCCCGGGCGGGGGGAGAAGGGGGCGTTCGCAGCCTTTTCGAACCTTTCAGGCCGCACGCCGGGAGATTGATTGCCCTGTTAGCTATAAAAATAGTAGCAAATGCCCCGGCCGGCGAATCCGGAACCGTTTGTGTATCGTGCAGGCATGACGACCGCCACCTCCCCCCACGACGACGCCCCGGCCGCCTCCGGCATCCACAGCTACGAGCCGCGCCAGGGCCACGGCCTGCCGCACGACCCCTTCAACGCCATCGTGGGGCCGCGCCCCATCGGCTGGATCGCCTCGCGCAGCGCGGCCGGCGTGCTCAACCTGGCGCCCTACAGCTTCTTCAACGCCTTCAACTACACGCCGCCCATCATCGGATTCGCCAGCATCGGCGCCAAGGACACGCTCGCCAACATCCAGGCCACGGGCGAGTTCGTCTGGAACCTGGCCACCCGCCCGCTGGCCGAGGCCATGAACCGGACCTGCGCCGCCGTGCCGCCCGAGGTGGACGAGTTCACGCTCGGCGGCCTCACCCCCGCGGCCTCGCGGATCGTGTCCGTGCCCCGCGTCGCCGAAAGCCCGGTGGCCATGGAATGCCGCCGCACGCAGATCGTGCAGCTCGAGGGCGCGGACGGCGAGAAGGTGCCCACCTGGCTGGTGCTGGGCGAGGTGGTGGCGGTGCACATCGACCGCGCGCTACTCAAGGACGGGGTGTACGACACGGCCCATGCCGGGCACATCCTGCGCGCGGGCGGCCCGGCGGACTATTTCACGGTGGGGCCGGAGCAGTTGTTCAAGATGCACCGGCCGCGCTGAGCGGGCCTGGGCGGGGCCGGCCAGCGGCTATGCTCCACCAACCCTTTTCCATTCCACTGCAGAGAACCGACACCATGAACCCCACCCGACTGATCGCCATCGTTTTGATCGTGGCCGGCGCCCTGGGCCTGGCCTACGGCGGCTTCAGCTACACGAAGGACACCACCGTGGTGAAGGTCGGTCCGCTGGAAATCTCGGCCAAGGAGAAGGAGACCGTCAACATCCCGCTGTGGGTGGGCATCGGCGCCATCGCCGTCGGCGGCCTGCTGCTGGTGCTGGGCGCGAAGAAGTGATGCGCAGGCACGGCCCGCAGCCGGCCCCTGCGCGGTGCGGGGTGGCTGCGATGGAACGGGACGGCCCGGCATGAGGGCCGCCGCGCTGCGCCGCTTCGCCGTGCGCTGCTGGTTCGGCCTGCTGTGCATCGTCCTCGGCCTCGCGCCGGTGCTGCTGCTCTTGCTGTCGTGGCCGCTGCTGCGCCTGCTCGGCTGCGAAGGCAACGAGGGCTCGGGCATGCAATGCGCCGCGGCCCCCGGGCTGTCGGACGCGGCGTATTCGGTGCTCATGATCGGTGCGTGGGGGTCGATGTTCACGCTGCCCTCCGCGCTGATGCTGTACCTGGCCGGGGTGGGGGTGCGCTGGCTGGCGCGCCCGCCAGTGCAGCGGTAAGGCCGGCGCAATACACCGCCGAAGACGTTCGCCTCCCGGGCATTCGTGGCCGGGAGCGGTCAGCGCGTGAAGTCGGCCACCACCTTGCCGATGCGGGGGCCGGTGCGACTGCGTTCGATGGCCGCCGGGATGCCATTGAAATCCACGACGTCGCTGAGCCTGGAGATCAGCGAGCCTTGGGCAATTTCCTGCGCGAACTGCGCCAGGAGCACCGCGTCCGCCTGGTTCACGAACCACAGTCCGCGACGGCCGGCAGGGGTGCGTGCGGCGATGTCGGGCGCGGCTGCGCTGACGATGGCGCCGCCTTCGGCCAGCACGGCCCACGAGCGATCGAGCGCCTCGCCGCCAGCGTAGTCCAGCACCAGGCCGATGCCCTGCGCCACTGACTCGAAACGCTCGCTTCGGTGGTCGATGACGTGGTCCGCGCCCAGGCTTCGGACATGGTCAAGGTGCGCTGCGGAGGCCGTGGCGAAGACCTCGGCGCCGGCCCGCTTGGCGTACTGCACGGCATAGCCGCCCAGCCCTCCCGCAGCGCCGTGGATCAGGATGCGCTGGCCTGCCGCGATGGGCCCCGCCTGGTGCAGGCTCTGCCAGGCCGCGACGGCCGCCACAGGAATGCCGGCGGCCTGCACATCGTCCAGCCCCGCGGGCGTGTGCACCAGGTTCGCCTCGGCCACCGGCACGAATTCCGTGTACGCGCCGAGCCGGCCCAGCGGGCCCATGACGCGGTCGCCGACCCGAAAGCGCGAGGCCCCCGGCCCGACAGCCTCGACGGTGCCGGCCAACTCGATGCCGAGCACCGCAGGCAGGGGAATCGGGAAAGCCTTCTGGACCAGGCCTTCGCGGACTTTCCAGTCGATGCCGTTCACGCCGGCCGCGCGAACCCGGACCAGCACCTGGCCGTCGCCAGCGGAGGGTTTCGGGATCTCGCCGATCTCGGCGGCCGACGCGCCGCCGTAGGCGCGGATCAGGACCGCGCGTTGGGTCGTTGTCATGGGAGGTTCTCCTGTCCAGGTGTCGATGGCGGGGCGCGCCGTTTCAGGCGGCTGCGCCGGCCAGGCCCGGGTAGTCCGTGTAGCCCTTGGCACCACCGCCGTAGTAGGTGTTGTGGTCCGGCGCATTCATCGGGGCGTTGGTTTTCAGGCGCTCGACGAAGTCGGGGTTGGCCAGCACCATCTGTCCGTAGGCTTCCAGATCGGCCAGGCCCGACGCCAGGTCGGTGCCGATCTGCTCGCGTGCACGCCCCGGGCGGTTCACGATGAGCGTGCCGCGCCAGAGCTTGCGAATGTCCGCCACCAGGGCTTCGTCGCCCACGTGCATCACATGCGCATAAGCCAGGCCCAGCCGGGAGAGTTCGGCGCTCAGGTAGCGGTACAGGGCCGGCCCTTCGACCCCCTCATCGATGCCCCCCAACTGGACGCCGGGCGACAAGCGAATGGCGGTACGGTCCGCACCGATTTCCTCGGCGATCGCGGTGGCCACTTCGATCGCGAAACGGGCGCGGTTCTCGATCGATCCGCCGTACTGGTCGGTGCGGATGTTGGCGCTCGGGGCGAAGAACTGCTGGACCAGATAGCCATTCGCGCCGTGGATTTCGACGCCGTCGGCACCCGCCTCGATCGCCCGGCGAGCGGCCAGACGAAAGTCCGCCACGGTCTGTTGGATCTCCTCGGTGGTCAGCGCGCGCGGCTCGGGGATGGGCTGCATGCCCGTCATCGTGAACATCGGCGCGCCGGGCGCGATCGCAGAGGGGGCCACGGCCTGCCGGTGGTGGGGCGTGTTATCGGGGTGCGACATGCGGCCCACGTGCATGAGCTGGATGAACAGGCGCGCGCCCTTGGCGTGCACGGCGCCAGTGATGGCCTGCCAGCCGGCCACATGGGCATCGGTGTAGATGCCGGGGGTGGTGAGATAGCCCTGGCCGTCGTCGGAAGGCTGCGTGCCTTCGGAGACGATCAGCCCGACATCGGCGCGCTGCGCGTAGTAGGTGGCCGCGAGGGCCGTGGGCGTGCCGTCGGGCGCGGCGCGGGAACGGGTCATCGGCGCCATCACGAGGCGGTTCGAGAGGGTGTAGCGGCCGACAGTGGCAGGGCTGAAAAGGGCGGTCATGGGTTTCTCCGGTTGCGAAGCTGCATCTTCGATTAACCTACCCGTGAGATAAAGATGGTTTGATGGGAATGATTGATCCAAAAATGACGCAATGGCCCTCGAATACCTGAACGACATGGCGCTTTTCGTGGAGGTGGTGAAAGCCAAGAGCTTTCGCGCGGCCGGCGATGCGACGGGGGTGCCCAACTCGACCTTGTCGCGCCGGATCGGCGCGCTGGAGAAATCGATCGGCCTGCGCCTGCTGCACCGCACGACCCGCAGGATCGAGCTGACCGAGGCGGGGCAGATCTACTACGAGCGCTGCCGGCGCATCGTCGAGGAAGCGCGGATCGCGCACGAGCAGCTGGGCGACCTGCTGGCCCAGCCCAGCGGGGTGCTGCGTGCCTCGCTGCCGGTGGACTTTGCGACCATCTACGTGGCGCCGCTGATCGCGGAGTTCGCCCGCCGCTATCCGGGCATCGCCTTCGATCTGGACCTCAGCCCGCGCCGGGTGGACCTGGTGGCCGAGCCCTTCGATGTGGCCATCCGCATGGGCGAGCAGCCGGACTCGACGCTGGTCGCGCGCCAGCTGGCCCGCCTGACCACCCACCTGTACGCATCGCCCCGCTATCTGCAGGCAGCGGGCGAGCCCACAGATCCTGACGCGCTGTCACAGCATGAGTGCATCGGCTCTCCGAAGCTCGGCCCGTGGGTGCTGAACGCCGACGAGGGAGGGGCCACCGTGGAAGTCGCTATCGGCCAGCGCTTCAAGGTCAACAGCGTGGGGATGTGCCGCAGCCTGGCCGTGCTGGACCAGGGCATCGCGCTGCTGGCGGAAGGCGTCGTCGCGGACCACGTGGCCGAGGGGCGCCTGCGCCGCATCCTGCCGGGCTGGTACGGAACGCCCGTCCCGGTCTACGCCTTGACCGAAACGCGGCTCCTGCCGGCGAAAACGCTGCGTTTCATCGAGTTCCTGCAGGAGCGGCTGGCCACCGGTCCGTGAAGCCGGCCGCAAGGTGCACGGCCCGGTCGCCCCGGCCGCCGCACCCGCGCCGTTCAGCCCCCGGACGGCCCCTGGTGGAACACCAGGTCCTGCACCGGCTGGCCGCCCACCAGGTGGCTTTCGATGATGCGGTCCATGTTGGCGGGCGTGACGTCGTAGTACCAGGTGCCGTCGGGCTGCACGCACATCACCGGCCCGCCCTTGCAGGCGGCGAAGCAGCTCACGCGGCTGCGCTTGACGCGCAGCTCGCCATCGTTCAGGCCCGCGGCCTTGAACTTGTCGCCCAGGCTGTCGAACAGGGCCTGCGCCTGGCCGTCTTCGGCGCAGCGCGGGCCGGTGCAGATGAGGATGTGGCGGCGGTAGGCACCGATCTTCGGCCGGATGGCCACGCGCACCCCTTCGGGCGCTGCGGTCGTGGCGGTGGCGGTGGTGGGGTCTTGCTGGCTCATGCCTCTTCCTCGGTGGTGGCGACGGCCTCGGCCGCCAGGGGCTGGGCCAGGGTGTCGCGAATGTAATCGGCCGGCAGGCGATGGCGCCGGGCCAGGGCCTCGATGCTCTCGCCGGCCGCGTGGTCGAGCTGCAGATTCTCCAGCCAGCCGTTGAGGCCGGTGGAGAGCGACCGGCCCGGCCGCTCTCCGGCCCGCGTGGCGCCGCCGCCCTCCACGTCGTACTTGTTGGCATAGCCACGCGGGGTGACCATGAGGCCGTGCTGCACGATGGTGTTGCTGTTGCCGATCAGCACGGTGCTGAGCATGCCGATGTCGGCATCGCACATGGTGGCCAGCGTGGCGAACTCGATGCGCTCGCGGCGGCGGTAAGCGCTCTTGACGATGGCCACCGGCGTGTCCGGACTGCGGTGGCGCAGAAAGAGGCGCTGCGCCTCCTCGATCTGCCGCGTGCGCCGGCCGCTCTTGGGGTTGTAGAGCGCGACCACGAAGTCGGCCAGTGCGGCGGCGTCGAGCCGGCGCGCGATGGTGGGCCAGGGCGTGAGCAGATCGGACAGCGAGATGGCGCAGAAGTCGTGCGTGAGCGGCGCGCCCACGCGGGCGGCGCAGCTGTTGATGGCCGAGGCGCCGGGCACGATCTCGACCTCGATGCCGCCGGGCTCGACCACGCCGTTCTCGTCGAAGGCGGGCGGCGTCCAGCCGGCCTGGAACAGCACCTCGAACGTGGGGCCGGCCATGCCGTACACGCCCGCATCGCCCGAGGAGATGAGCGCCACCTTCTTGCCCTCGCGGGCGCGGGCCAGCGATTCGATGGCGCGGTCCAGCTCCTCGGTCATGGACTTGCGGATGATCTCCTTGCCCTCGATGAGATCGGCCACCAGCTTGATGTAGGTGACGTAGCCGATGATGGTGTCGGCCTCGGCGATGGCGGCGCGCGCACGCGCCGTCATGTGGTCTGTGCTGCCGGGGCCGATGCCCACGAGCATGATCTTTCCTGCGGACATGGTCTCGGGGCCCCTCACGCAGCGGCCGCCGGGGCGGGAGATGCGACGCGCTGCAGCGTGCGCTCGTCGATGCAGGCGGCCAGCCAGCGGCGGCCGCGCAGGCGGGCGGCGCCCAGCGTGATGCCGATGGTGAGCAGCGGCTCCACCGCCACGAGGCTCAGGTACGACGCGGCGAACAGCGCCCAGTCGGCCACGGGCGCCGCATCGCTGCTGATGGACAGCCAGAAGCCCACCATGAGCGTCACGCCGGCGTAGTACATGGCGTCGAGCTTGAGCACGTTGGCCACGCTGATGCGCTGCATGCGCTTTCCGAGGCCGTGGTGCACGGCCACCAGCGGCACGGCCAGGCTCAGGAAGTTGATGGCCAGGTGCGCCAGGTCCTGCGGTTCGAACACGAGGGCCTGGGCCAGCAGCCCCAGCCCGAAGCCGAACAGCGTGGGAATGAAGCCGAACAGCAGGTAGATGGGCATGGCGCCCACGAAGTGCAGCTCCGACGGCCCCACGGGCATGTGCCAGACCTGCATGAGCACGCTGAAGAAGAAGGCCGCCAGCACCGTGCGCAGCCAGGCGGTGGGGCTTTTGAGCAGGGGCAGCGCGTGCGCGCCCAGCAGCGCCGTGGCGGCGACGGAGGCAAAAGCGATCTTGTCCTGCGAAAGGATGCCGATTTCGATGTGCATGGTGTGAACCTTTTGGGGTGAAGAAGGGGAAAAATCGGAACGAAGGGATCAGCCGGCCGCGTGCGCCATGCGCGCGATCGACACGGTGGCGTTGCGGCCGTCTTCGCCGCGCAGCCGGTGCTTTTCCACCAGCAGGGCGGATGCATCGTGCGCGGCGCCGGCCGCCAGCAGCGCCGCGGCCTCGCTGACCGACGGGGTGCCCATGTAGCGCAGCACCGTGGCCGAAGGATTGGGCACGGGCACCGCCGCCAGTTGCGCGGCGGTGTACCACTGCAGCGGCCAGCCGTGGCGCGCCGCCAATGCGAGAAAGGCGGCCTCGTCGGCCTTGGCGGCGATGCTGGCGGCGGCAGCCACGTGGCGCAGGTCGGCGGGCACCTGCGCCAGGGCTTGCAGCAGGCAGGCCTGAACGGTGGCCTCGGGCGTGCCGCGGTCGCAGCCCAGGCCGATGGCCAGCCGCAGCCCACCGGTGCCGGGTGCCGCCGTCATGCCGCAGCGCCCTCCAGCGGCGGGCGGTAGACCACCAGGCGCTCTTGCAGGGCCTGCCACTGCTCGGGCGGCACCGGCGCATGGGTGACCCACAGCACGGCCCGGTAGTGCGCCAGGTCGACATCGTCCAGGCGGTCGAAGCAGGCGATGTTGGCGGGCAGCGGCGTGGGGCGGTTCCACCAGTCGCGGCGGCCGGCCTCCTGCACCACGGCGATGGGCTCGCCGTTGACGACGTGGGCCGACACGCGCGTGATGTTGATCTTGGGCGCCTCCACGCGCCAGCCCAGGTGGCGCCCGAGGATGTCCACGGGAATGGTCTTGCCCACGTCCGACGCGGTGGTGAGCACGGGCGTGGCGCCGATCAGCGCGGCGATGCGCTCGCTCCAGTCGTTGGCGCCGCCCACATGGCCCGACAGCACGGGGATCACGAACTGGCCCGCGTCGTCCACCACCGTCACGCCGGGGTCCTCGTCCTTGGATTTCAGCACCGGCGCGATGAGCCGCACCACGGCGCCGAGCGAGACGAAGAACACCAGCTGGTCGTAGGCGGCGAAGAGCGGCGCGATCTCGTCGCGCAGCGCGCCTTCGTAGGCCCGCACGGTGTTGGGCAGGCCCTCGAACGCGCTGGCGAACTTGGCCGCGGTGCACACATGGGCCTGCGGCACGTCGCGGGCCAGCTGCGCGGCCTGCGCGGCGCCGTGGCGGGTGATGGCGACGAGGCACACGCGCACGGCCTCCAGCGGCTGCGCGGGCGCGGAGAGCACCACGGCGGGGGTGGCGGTGGGGGAATTCATTCGTCTGCCTCCATTTCGGCAAGTGGAAGGCCCAGGGCGCCGGTGAGCGGCGCAGTGGGCGAAGTTTTCTTGAGGCAGCCCTTGATGCGCTCGCCGCGGATGCGGTGCGGGTTCTTGACCACCATGAGCGAGAGGTAGCTGACCTTGGTGCCGCGCAGGGCCGGCAGGTCTGGGCCGTTCACGCAGCGCTCGTCGGGCGCACCCACGCGCTCGATGAACTGCGTGTGCGGCAGCAGCCCGCGCCGCACGAGCCAGTCGATGAGCTCGTCCATGAGCGGCTTGACCTTCATGAGCACCAGGGTGTCGAAGTCGGGCAGCAGGCGGTCCACCGCGCCCACGCCGTAGGCGGCGGGGACGATGGCGACGGTGTCGTCCTGCTCGGCCAGCGGCATGCCGCGCGCGGCACAGGCGGCGGTGAAGGCATTCACGCCCGCGATCACAGGCACCTCGATGCGCGCATCCAGCGCCCGCACGGTGCGCGCCAGGTGGCCGAAGGTGGCATAGGTGCTGGCATCGCCCTCCACCAGGAACAGCACGTCCTGCCCGGCCTGCAGCCAGGGCAGCACGGCGGCGGCGGCGCGCGCCCAGGCGCGGGCGAGCTTGTCGCCGTCGTGCGTCATGGGGAACAGCAGCGTCTGGTGCGTGGCGGGCGGCGTCAATCCTGCGCGCTGCACGATGTCGAAGGCGTAGCTGGGCGTCTTGGTGCTGCGGGCCGGGTAGGTCCACACGGCATCGCTGCGCTGCAGCTGCGCCCAGGCCGCGCGGGTGATGAGGCCGGGGTCGCCGGGGCCGAGCGACACGCCGATGAGGCGGCCCAGGGCGGCGCTGGACGGGGTCGTATCGGTCATGCGCCCTCCTCCACCACCGCCGCTGCCGGGGCCTCCGTGCCCACGGCCTGCGCGCAGACGATCCACACCGGGTTCTCGGCGGCCATGCGGTGCATGTGCAGGATGGGCTTGCTGCGCGCGGCCTGCAGCTGCAGCACGTCCCACGCGGCACCCGCGGCCTGCAGGGCCTGCGTGGAAGCGGCCAGGTTCTCCAGCGTGACGAAGTTCATCACCAGCCAGCCGCCCGGGCGCAGGCGTTCCAGGCACAGCGCGATCAGCTCGGCCAGCTCGCCGCCCGAGCCGCCGATGAAGACGGCGTCCGGGTCGGGCCACGCATCCAGCCCCTCGGGCGCCTTGCCGTGCACCAGCGTGTGGTTGGACACGCCGAAGGCCTGCACGTTCTGCCGCGCGATGGCCGCATCGGCCTCGTTCTTCTCGATGGCCCACACATGGCCCTGGGGGCACAGGCGCGCGGCCTCCAGCCCCACCGAGCCGCTGCCCGCGCCGATGTCCCACACCCGGCTGTCGGCGCGCAGCTGCAGGCGCGCCAGCGACACGGCACGCACCTCCTGCTTGGTGATGAGGCCCTTGTCCGGTTGGCGCTGGTGGTAGGCCGCATCGGGCAGGCCGAAGCGCACCGGCGCGGGCCGATGGCGCGTGCGCACCAGCAGCACCACGTTGGGGTCGGCGAAGGCCTGCTGCGCCGCGTCGGCCGGCGCCAGGTCGGCGCACACGCGCTCGTCGGCCGTGCACAGGCGCTCGGCCACGCTGAGCTGGAAGTCGTCCTGCAGGCCCTCGGCCACCAGCAGGCGGGCGATGCGCGCAGGCGTGTTGTCGGGGCTGGTGAGCACCGCCAGCCGGTCGTGCGCGCGCACGGCCTGCGCCAGCGCATACAGGCCGTGCGACGGCGCCGCGCCCTGCTGCCACTCGCCCGCATCCCTGGCATGCACCGAGACGATGCGCGCGTCCTGCCAGGCCAGCCCCAGGCGGGCGCAGGCCAGCTGCAGCGTGGAGACGTTGGGAATCACCTCGATGGCCTCGATGCACAGGCGCGAGGCCAGGTAGCTGGCGATGCCGTGGCACAGCGGGTCGCCCGTGGCCAGCACCACGCTGGCCTGCTGCGCCTCGCGCGCGGCGGCGATCCAGCCGGGCACGGCGGAGAGCTGCCCCGTGAGGTCGCGCCGCGTGGCGCCGGGAGCGATGTCGTCCTCGAACAGCGCGAGCGCGCGCGTGCCGCCCACCACCAGGTCGGCGCGGCGCAGCAGGGCCAGTGCGGTGGCGCCCAGGCTGGCCGCGCCGTCGTCGAGCACGCCGATGATGCGGCAGGGTTGGGGGTCGGGCATGGCGGTCGGGGCAGTGGTCAAGGCGGTCACGGTGTCGGGGGCATTCATGCAGAGCAGGCCTCGGCCATCTTGCGGCCGTCGAAGTCGCAGACGAGCACCTGGAGCTGGAAGCGGCCCCCGTAGCGGTCGGGGGCCATGAGGGTGTCCACCACCGCGCGGGCCAGCGCGGCGTGAAAGGGTGCGGCCAGGCCCAGCGCTTCCATGCGCTCGGCGGCGAAGCGCGCGGTCTCGGCGGCGGCGATCTCGGCGCACACGTCGGCCGGCGCGCCGATGCCGGCGGCCAGTTCGGCCAGCAGTTGCGTGTCGACCTCGGCGCGGTTGGCGTGGGTGATGGTCTCGCCCTGGGCGATCTTGGTGAGCTTGCCCACCATGCCGCCGATGACGACCTCGCGCAGCCCCTGGGCCACGGCCTCGTCGAGCGCGTAGCGCAGGAAGTCGCCCATCTGCACGAAGCAGGCGGCGGGCAGCTGCGTGCGCTCCTTCATGGCGAACTGCTCGGTGCGCCCGCCGGTGGTGAGCACCGCCACGCCATGGCCCAGCGTGGCCGCCACCTGCACGCCCTGCACCACGCTCGCGCGGTAGGCCGAGGTGGAGTAGGGCTTGACGATGCCGGTGGTGCCGAGGATGGAGATGCCGCCCAGGATGCCCAGGCGCGCGTTGAGCGTCTTCTTGGCCATGTCCACGCCCTGCGGCACGGAGATGGTGACCTCCAGCCCCGCATGGGCGAGCAGCGCCTCGCCCACGGCGCGCACGTTCTCTTCGATGTTTTGGCGCGGCACCGGGTTGATGGCCGGGCCGCCCACCGCCAGGCCCAGGCCGGCCATGGTGACGGTGCCCACGCCGAAGCCGCCCGCCAGCCGCACCGCGCCGGCATCGCCGGGCAGCACGCGCACGTCGGCGGTCAGGTGGGCCTTGTCGGTGCAGTCGGGGTCGTCGCCCGCGTCCTTGATGACCATGGCGTGCGCGGCCTGGCCGTCGCAGCGGCCGTCGTTCACGGTGAAGCGCACCACATCGCCGTTGGGCAGCAGGCAGTCCACCGCCTCGGGCACGCTGCCGTGCACCAGGCCCAACACGGCGGCGCGCGCGGCGGCGGCCGAGCACGCCCCGGTGGTGAAGCCGGTGCGCGTGCCACGGCGCACGGTCTTTTCCATCATGGCGACGGCGCTCCCGGCGTCGCGGCCTTCTGGCGGGCCTCGGCCAGCGCCAGCAGCGCGTGCAGCGCGGCCACCACCAGCGTGGAGCCGCCCTTGCGGCCGCGGATGACGATCCACGGCACGGCGTCCACGCCGGCCATCAGGTCCTTGGACTCGGCGGCGGAGACGAAGCCCACCGGCATGCCCACCACGAGCGCGGGGCGCACGCCCTCCTCGCGGATCAGCCGCACCAGTTCGATGAGCGCCGTGGGCGCGTTGCCGATGCCGACGACGGCCCCCTGCAGCAGCCCGAGCCGGTGCGCCTTGCGCATGGCCTGCACCGCGCGCGTGGTGTCCTCGGCCTGGGCCTGGGCGATCACGTCGGCGTCGCTGATGAACTGGTGCGTGCGCATGCCGAAGTGCGCCAGGCGCGGCTGCGACAGGCCCGAGCAGATCATCTCCACGTCGGCCACCACGGGCGCGCCGCCGCGCAGCAAGGCGGCGATGCCGGCCTCCACCGCCTTCGGGTGGAAGTCGGTCAGGCCGTTGAACTCGAAGTCGGCGTTGGCGTGGATCATGCGGCGCACGATGGGCCACTGCGCCGCGGTGTAGGGGTGCGGGCCGGCCTCGGCGTCGATGATGGCGAAGCTGTCGTGCTCGATGGCCTGGCCGGCGCGCGTGAGCTGCTCGGTGACGGTGTTGACGGTGCTCATGCCGTGGCGGTCTCGTGCGGGTGCGGGTGCGGGTGCGGGTGCGGGTGCGGGTGCGGGTGCGCCGCGCCATGGGCATGGTCGGCCCCGTGCGGGGCGTGCACGTGCCGGTGCACCGGCGCCCCGGCCGCGGCGAGGGCCACCGCGGCCTCGGGGGTCGGCGCGGGCGCCGCCGCCGGTGCGTGCGTGTGTTCGTGGCTGTGGCCGTGCCCCAGGTCGTGCGCGATCTCGCGGTACTTGCAGCCGTCGCAGGGCAGCAGGCTGCCCGGGGCGCCCTCCAGCAGGTCGGCCACGCGGCCCTCCAGCAACTCGAAGATCTCGCGCTCCAGGCCGAAGTGCAGCGACTGCGCAAAGCGCACCTGCGGGTACTGCGCGCGCAGGTGCGCCACCTGCCGGCCGATGCGCTGCATCAGCGTGCCGGTGTACAGGTAGTACGGCAGCACCACGATCTGCTTCATGCCCAGCAGCACCTGGCGCTGCACCACGCGCTCCAGGCGCGGCCAGGTGATGCCGGTGAAGGCGATCTCGACCAGTTCATGGTGGCCGTCTTCCTGCAGCCAGCGCGCCATCTTGGCGACGTCGCC
The DNA here is from genome assembly GCF_030159015.1 of Acidovorax sp. SUPP3434. Lineage (NCBI taxonomy): Bacteria > Pseudomonadati > Pseudomonadota > Betaproteobacteria > Burkholderiales > Comamonadaceae > Acidovorax > Acidovorax sp. SUPP3434. The sequence goes on along the minus strand of NZ_BQXL01000004.1, from coordinate 35,285 downwards.
GTTGGCCTGCCGGTCGGACGATCCCCGGCCCAGCAGCACCACGCCGGTGGTGGTGGGGTCGGGCATGTCCAGCGCGTTCATGCACTGGCGCAGCTGGCGCTGCAGGATGGCCAGGATGGGCTCGCACGCCGTGAGGTGCGGGCCATAGAGAAACGCCACGCCGGGGCAGTGCGCGCGCGCATGCTCGATGGCCTCGGGGATCTCCATCTTCACGTGGCCCGCCGCGTTGAGGATGAGCGGCAGCACCAGCACGCGCTGGCTGCCCTGCGCGGCCTGCAGCAGGCCGTCGTGCAGGCCGGGCGGCGCGAACTCGATGAAGCACACCTCGATGCGCCAGGCCGGCTGGCGCGCGCGCCACTGCGCCACGAAGGCGTGGATCTCGTCGTTGCCCTCGGGCTCGCGCGAGCCATGGCCGATCAGCAGGATGGTGGTGTTCATGGGGCACGCTCCAAGGGGGTTTGGGTGAGGCGGGCGGGCTCGCTCGCCCGGCGGAAGCGGTGCGTGAAGGTGGGGTCGTACAGCTTGGACTTGGCCAGCTCCGTCCACTGTCGGGCGCCCAGCGTGGGGCTGGCGATCACCATGGCCTGGCTCACCACCTGGGCCTCGCGGCAGCGGTCGCGGATGTCGGCGAGCGTGCCGCGCACGATCAGCTCCTCGCCCGGCCAGCTCGCCTTGTGCACCACGAGCAGGGGCGCGTCGTCGGCCCAGCCGGCCTCGCGCAGCCCGGCCTGCACCTTGTGCAACAGCGTGATCGACAGAAAGATGCACAGCGTGCAGTGGTGGCGGCCCAACTCGGCCAGCGACTCGCCCGGCGGCATGGGCGTGCGGCCCTCCACACGGGTGAAGATCACGCTCTGCGTGACCTCGGGCAGGGTGAAGCTCTCCACCGCCGCCGCGGCCGAGGCCATGGCCGAGGACACCCCCGGCACCACGCGCAGCGGCACGCCCGCGGCGTCCAGCGGCTGCACCACCTCGATCAGCGCGCCGTACAGGGCCGGATCGCCCGTCTGCAGGCGGATCACGGTGTCGTGCTTTTGCGCCTGCAGGATGAGCCACGCCGCCATCTGCGGCAGCGTCATGTCCTTGCTGTCGGCGATGGTGCAGCCGGGCGGGGCCCAGCGCGTGGCCGCTTCGTTGACGAGCGAGCCCGCGAACAGGATGGCGCCGGCGCGCTCGATCAGCGCGCGGCCCTTGACGGTGATGAGCTCGGGATCGCCCGGCCCGGCGCCGACGAACCAGACGGTGCCCGGCGTCATGGCCGCGGGGCTGGCGCACGCGCCAGCACAGAGAAGATTTGCATGGGGACCACAGGAATGCATTCGCCCGGACCCCTGCCTCCCCGCAGGTTCCGTGAAATGGGCCGCGCGCTCCAAGGCCTGTGCCTTGGGGCGCGCGGCCCCCTGTCGGCCGGTCTCCGGGCTGGCGAAAACCCGTGGGCCCTTCCCAGATGCCGAGGCATCCAGTGGGCACGATTCCACGGGGTGAAGGCGAGGCCTTCTTTCGCTTACCGTTGCGGGGGCAGCCCAGGTTGGGGCGCGGTCCGTGCCGGACGCGCCCTCCCTGGTTCCCGTTTAACTGCGCGGTCGCAATGACCGCGCGAGCACCAACGGGCGGGAGTATAGATCGATTGCAAGCCTTTCAGGCCTCACGCCCTAGTGAAACATGCCTTGGTAGCTATTTTTTTAATAGCAAACATGGCAGGCCAGGCCAAGGATTCCAAGGAGCTGTGACCGCAGGTAACGCCTTGCACGCGGCACCCTGGGCCGGCACCGCCACCCCAGAACGATTCAGAAGGCTTCAGGCGCTGCGGCGGCCCGGGGCCCGCGCTTTCTCCAAGAATGGAACCGCCCCCCGCCCGGGGGGCGCGACACACCGATCCATCGAACAAGAGAGGGAGATTTCCATGCGACGACCCCCTTCCGCCCGACGCGCCCTGCTGGCGCTGGCGGCCCCTGCCCTGCTGTGCCTGGGCGCCCCGAACATGGCCGCGGCCGCCACGGCACCGGCCTGCGCGAGCGGCACCACCGTCACCATCGCCGGCGCGCCCGCGGCGCCCACGCTGTGCGGGCTGCAGACGCCCGTCACCCCCGCGGGCGCATCGGCCCCGGTGCCGGTGAACGCCTACCTGGGCATCCAGTACGCGACGGCCGCGCGGTTCCAGCCCCCGGCGGCGACGGTCCCGGCCGGCAGCAACGTGGCGCAGACGGCCGCCGGCCCGTTCTGCCCGCAGGCCGCGCGGCCGAACCTTCCCACCAGCGCGCAGAGCGAGAACTGCCTGTACCTGAACGTCTTCACGCCGCAGTCGGCCATCGGCGCGCCGGCCCAGCGGCCGGTGCTGTTCTTCATCCACGGCGGCGCGTTCGTGGAGGGCAGCGGCTACCTGCCGCTGTACGACAGCGCCAAGGGCGCCACGGTGGGCAACCTGTACGACGGCTCGTACCTCGCGGCGGCGGGCGACATGGTGGTCGTCACCATCAACTACCGCCTGGGAGCGCTGGGCTTCCTGGCCCTCGACAACGCAGTGGAAAACCCCACCGTCGGGGGACCGCTGCAGGGCAATTTCGGCATCCTGGACCAGCAGGCAGCGCTGGACTGGGTGCAGAAGTACATCGGCGCCTTCGGGGGCGATGCCACCCGGGTGACGGTCGCGGGCGAGAGCGCCGGGGCCATGTCGGCGGGGCTGCACCTGTTCTCGGCACCGGACAGCGCCACGCGCTTTCAGGCAGCCATCATGGAGAGCAACCCGGTGGGCTCGGTGTACCGCACGCCCGCGCAGGCGCAAGGCATAGGAAGCCTGTTCCGCGATGCCCTGTGCACCCAGGTGGGCGGGTGCCTCGCGGGCAAGCCCATCCTGCTGAAGGCCACGCCGGCGCAGATCGTCGCGGCCCAGGCGGGCCAGCTGTTTGGCACCCGGGGCAAGGCCGGCAACCCCAAGGCCCTCGCCGCCGCCGAACGCGAGGCCGCCACGCGCCCGCTGGTGGGGCTTCTGGCCCAGGCGTCGCCCCAGGTCAACGATGGCCTGCCGTGGTCGCCCACCGTGGACGGCAAGGTCATCGTGGGCCAGCCCCTGGCCGGCTACAACGCGGTGTCCGCCACGGCCTCGATGCCGCCCAAGCCCTTCGTCTTCGGCGTGAACCGCGACGAGGGCGCCGTCTTCGCCAACCTGGCCTTCCTGAAGCTGGGGCTGGTTCTCGATCCCCTGTTCTTCAATGGCAAGCTGGTGTCGATGGTCTGGCCGGACGACGCCAAGACCATTCTGGGCTACAGCACCACGGTGCAGGGCCAGCCGGTCTTCCCGTACCGCGCGCCCACCCGGCCCGCGCCGAGCTACATGAACGGCACGGCGGCGACGCTGTCCGGCGTGATCAACGACTTCGCGTTCCGCTGCGGCAACCTGGCCATGGCGAACCGGGCGGCCGCCCGCAACGCGCAGGCGAGCCCCGCGCTGCCGGCCTTCGGCTACCTGTTCGCCCAGCCGCCGCTGATCGACCTCTACAGCGCCGGCAAGCCGCCCACGGAAGTCGCGGCCTGCGCACCGGGCCAGGACGGCAACGTCTGCCACGGCAACGAACTGCCCTATGTGTTCAACACCCTGGGAACGGCCTACGCGGTGTACACCCGGGGCAGCCAGCCGCCGCCGCCCGCCGACCAGGCCCTGGCCCAGACCATGGCCGCCGCCTGGGCGAGCTTCGTGAACAGCCCCGCCAGCCCGGTGCCATGGACGCCGGTGGCCGCCAGCGGCGCGCAGCTGCCGACGGCCTGGACGCCCTATGCCGGCCTGTCCTCCTCGCTTTCGCAATGGAGCACCGCGGGCAGCCCCAGCAGCCTCCCGGCATCGTCCATCGATTCGGCGGCCCACTGCACCGCGCTGTGGAACACGGTGGCGCCCATCGGGGGGCAGTGACCGGGGTGGCATGGCGGCGCCGGAGCCCGGCGCCGCGCAAAAGGGGACGGGCAGGCGCGGGCCTGCGGTCCCCTTCGCGCTTTTGGCTTCAGCGCGAGAGCGCGTCGGCCGTGGCGGCGTCCACGCGGCCCGTGATCGGCAGGCCCTTCGATTTTTGGAAGTTGCGCAGCGCGGTGGCCGTGCGGGCGCCGGCAGCGCCATCGGGCGTGCCCACGTTGTAGCCCAGGGCGTTCAGGCGCTCCTGCGCCTCGCGCACCGACATGGCAGGGGCGCCGGCCGGGGCCCCTGCGGGCGCGGGAACTCCGGCACGGGTCTGCGACGGTGCGGCACCGCCGTCCACGCCCAGGCGGCCACCGCCGCCCAGGCCCTGGCCCTGCACGCTTTGCGCCTTGTAGTTGCGCAGCGCCACGACCATCTGGTTGTACGCGTCCATGAACGCGGCGGTGAGCACCTTGCCCTGCGCCGTGTTCTGGTAGCCGCCCAGCGAGCCGCCGGCCGAGCCGCCGAACAGGCTGCCGAAGCCGGCGAAATCGCTCTTGGAGGCGCTGCCTTCAGAGGCCGAGATCTGCACGCCCGAGCGGTTGTCCACCAGGGTCAGCATGGCGCTGGCCTCGCGCGTCTTGAGCCCGCCGCCCAGGGCGCCGATGGCCCGGCCGCTGCCGCCGCCGATGAGCCCGCCCAGCACGCCGCCGATGCCGCCGGCATCGCTGTTGGAGAACACGATTTCGGGCGACAGGCCGTAGTCGGAGGCGACCATCTGGCCCTTGCCGAAGTTGCTGCCGCCGCGCATTTCGCCGGACTGCATGAGCGCGCGCTCGCGGTCCATGGCCGTCATGCCCGAAGCGCTGCGCTCCACCACGATGAAGCAGTTCGATTGCTGGATCAGCAGGCGCAGCAGGTTGGCCGTGGGCGGCAGGCGGTATTCGTTGCGCAGGATGGTGTACCAGCCGGCCTGCTGGTTTTCCACCAGCGACACGGTGCCCAGGGGCGAGGCGCACTTTTGCAGGTCGCTGCTTTCGTTGGCCGTGGCACCGCCCGCGGCCGCGCCGGTGGCAACCGTCTTGGACTCGGCGCTGCCCATCTTCATGTTGGTGGTTTCGCAGCCCGTCAGCAGGACGGCGGCACAGGCGGCGGCCAGCAGTGGCAAGGTCTTCTTGGACATTGGAGGGTACCTCTCAGGGAAAAGGGTGGAGACGCCACCTTGCGGCGAAAGGGCGCGAGCAAGGGCGTCGGCCGGAACGCCCGGCCTGCCAGGGGCAGCGACGGATCATAGCGCCGCGGCCGGGCGGCCGGCCACCGGCGCGGCGCCCATGCGGTAGATCCACACCGCATGCCCGCCGTCCGGCGGCAGCCGGGCATGCGGCGTGGCCCCCGGCACCTCGAACGCCAGGCTGACGAGCCAGGTGCCCGGCGCCATTTCCGCCTGCGCCTTGGCCAAGGCGCGGGCCATGCTCTCGGGGCGCTGGAACAAATACACCATCGTGCAGCCGCTCCAATCGGCGCGCCACAGGTCGCCCCGACGCACCTCGGCCCACGGGCAACGCAGCGCGCACAGCAGTCGCAGCGGCCGGCTCCACTCCACGCCCGCCAGCCGCGCCTGCGGGTAGGCGCGGCGCAGGGCGAGCAGGCCGTCGCCCAGGCCGCAGCCGGCGTCCAGCACCCGCGCGCCCGCCGGCAGCGCCACCGCGCGGGCCAGGCCGAGCAGCGCATCGTGTGGCGTGGGAAACAGGGGCGCATCGCGCCAGGCGTTGAGCGGATACACCAGCAGCAGCAGCGCGAGCGGCACCAGCCAGGCCCAGGCCGGCACGCTGGCCGCGCCGGACAGCGCCAGCGACAGCGGAAACCCCGCCGCGATCAGCCCGCGGCGCCACCACCCCGTGCCCAGCACGCTGGCCGCGGTGCCCACGGCGCAGGCCGCGATCAGCGCCGCCACCGGCGCCACCCGGCCCTGCAGGCCCAGGTACGCCAGCCATGCGGCGGCCCAGGCCAGGAGGGCGGGCAGGGGCCAGGGCAGTCGGTGCATGGAGGGTGGGAATCCGGTGGGGAGGGAGCAGCGCCGAGTTTAGTGAGCCGCGCGCGGGGCATTCAACCGCAGGCCCCCATTCCGGTGGCATCCACACGCGACCGGAAACGATAACCAATGGATATCAATCCATCATTTCATTTCAATTTACGGCCCGCAGGCCGCGCCATAGGATGCCCCTCAATGCCCGGTCCATGGGCATGCATACAACAGGAGACAAACCATGTGGTGCCGCATCCCCCTGCCCGGCCTGGCCCTGGCCGCCGCCGTCCTCATCCCCCTGAGCGCCAGCGCCCAGGAATGGCCGACCCGGCCCGTCCGCATCCTGGTGGGCTCGGCCCCCGGCGGCGGCACCGACGCCATGGCCCGCGCCGTGGCCGACCGGCTGGGCCCGTTGCTCAAGCAGCCCACGGTGGTGGAAAACCGCCCGGGAGCCTCCAACACGCTGGCGGCCGATGCCACCGCCAAGTCCACCGATGGCCACACGATGGTGATGGGCGTGGTCACCGCGCACGCCATCGCCCCGCACCTCTTGAAGCTGGCCTACGACAACAACCGCGACCTGGTGCCGGTGGCCTTCGTGGGCGCGGTGCCCAACGTGCTGGTGGTGACCAACGCCCTGCCAGCGCAATCCGTGAAGGAACTGGTGGCCCTGGCGAAGAAAGCGCCCGGCACCATCAACTTCGCCAGCAGCGGCGCGGGCAGCACGCAGCACATCGCGGCCGAGATGTTCAAGGACGCGGCCGGCATCGACCTGATGCACGTGCCGTACAAGGGCAGCGGCACCGCGCTGGTCGATCTGGTGGGTGGCCAGGTGCAGATGAGCTTCGACACCATGCCCTCGGTGCTGGGCCAGATCAAGTCCGCCAAGATGCGCGCCCTGGCCGTGACCACGCCGCAGCGCAACCCGCAGCTGCCGCAGGTGCCCACCATGGCCGAGGCCGGCCTGCCGCAGGTGGACATCAGCGCCTGGTACGGCATCTACATGCCTGCCGCCACGCCCAAGGCGGTGCAGCAGAAGGTGCACGACGCGGTGAACGAGGTGCTGGCCATGCCCGAGACCCAGACCCGCCTGGGCGCCGTCGGGGCCGAACTCAAGCCGATCTCGCAGGCCGAGTTCATCGCCTTCCAGAACGCCGAGTTCAAGCGCTACGGCGACCTCATCCGCAAGAACCACATCCGCATCGACTAGCAGGACAAGCCGCCCATGAACACGCAAGACCGCCCCGTGGTGGCCCTCACGCTCGGTGACCCCGCCGGCATCGGCCCCGAACTCATCGCCCGCCTGCTCGCCAGGCCCGAAACCGCGCAGCGGGCCAACACCGTGCTGGTGGGCGACCCCTGGCTGTGGGAGGACGGCCAGCGCATCGCCGGCGTGCAGGTGGCGACCGATGCCGTGGGTGCGCTGGCCGATGTGCGGGGCCGCGCCGGCACCACCCGGCCCGCCTTCCTGGCCCTGGACACGGTGGCCCCGGCCGACGTGCAGCGCAGCCGCGCCGGGGGGGCCGGGGGCCGCTCGGTGCTGCAGGTGCTGGACCGCTGCATGGACGCGGCGCTGGCCGGCGACATCGACGCCATCTGCTTTGCGCCGCTGAACAAGCAGGCCATGAAGATCGGCGGCATGCAGCACGAGGACGAGCTGCACCACTTCGCCCGGTATCTGGGCGTGACCGGTTACTTCTGCGAGTTCAACACGCTGGGCGACCTGTGGACCTCGCGCATCTCCTCGCACGTGCCGCTCAAGGACGTGGCGAGCTACCTGAGCGTGGAGCGCATCCAGCAGGCGGCAGAGCTGATCTACCGCTCGCTGCTGGCCAGCGGCGTCGCGGCACCGAAGGTGGCCATTGCCGCCTTCAACCCGCACGGCGGCGATGGCGGCGTGTGCGGGCGCGAGGAGATCGACACCATCGCGCCCGCCGTGCAGGCGCTGCAGGCGCGCGACTGGCCCACGCCAGCGCCCTTCCATGGCCCGTTCCCGGCCGACACCATCTTCCTGAAGGCGCAGGCGGGCGAGTACCAGGCCATCGTGACCATGTACCACGACCAGGGCCAGATCGCGATCAAGCTGCTGGGCTTCTCGCGCGGGGTCACGGTGCAGGGCGGCCTGCCGATCCCGATCACCACGCCCGCGCACGGCACGGCCTACGACATCGCCGGCCAGGGCCGGGCCAGCGTGGAGGCGACCTGGCAGGCCTTCCAGATCGCCTGCCGCATGGGCAGCACGCAGCGCGCCAAGGCGCTGGCCGCGGCCTGAATCCCACTCCCTCCGTTCAGAGACTCCACCATGAAAATCCAATCCGTCCGCGCCCGCGTGTTCCAGTGGAAGGGCCAGACCGTGCCGCCGCAGGGCCACTTCTGCTCCAACGCCATGGACCTGCTGTATTCGCCATCCGAGAGCATGAGCACCTTCCGTTTCCATGCGTGGACGGTGGTCGAGATCGAGACCGACGACGGGATCGTGGGCCTCGGCAACGTGGCGCTGGCGCCGAAGATCGCCAAGGCCATCATCGACGAATATCTTGCGCCCCTGGTCATCGGGCACGACCCGTGGGACTACGAGTACCTGTGGCAGCGCATGTACCGCAGCACGCACGCCTGGGGCCGCAAGGGCGTGGCCATGGCGGCGATCTCGGCGGTGGACCTGGCGATCTGGGACATCCTGGGCAAGAGCGTGGACAAGCCCGTGTTCAAGCTGCTGGGCGGCCGCACCAAGGAGAAGATCCCCTGCTACTACAGCAAGCTCTACCGCACCGACCTGAAGGCGATGCAGGACGAGGCGCAAACCTTCCTCGACCAGGGCTTCAAGGCCTTCAAGATGCGTTTCGGCTACGGCCCCGCGCACCTGCAGCACGGCGTGCAAGAGAACCTGAAATCGGTCGAAGCCATCCGCGAAGTCATCGGCTACGACACCGACCTGATGCTCGAGTGCTACATGGGCTGGAACCTCGAATACGCCAAGCGCATGCTGCCCAAGCTCGCGAAGTTCGAGCCGCGCTGGCTGGAAGAACCCGTGATCGCAGACGACATCGACGGCTATGCCGAACTGAACGCGATGAACATCATCCCCATCTCGGGCGGCGAGCACGAGTTCGGCCTGTACGGCTTCAAGCAGCTGCTCGACAAAAAAGCCGTGAGCGTCGTGCAGTACGACACCAACCGGGTGGGCGGCATCACCGCCGCGCACAAGATCAACGCGCTGTGCGAAGCGCATTCCGTGCCGGTGATTCCGCACGCGGGCCAGATGCACAACTACCACCTGACCATGAGCACGCTGGCCTCGCCCATGGCGGAGTACTTTCCCATCTTCGACGTGGAGGTGGGCAACGAGCTGTTCTGGTACCTCTTCGACGGCGAGCCCATCGCGGAGAACGGCTTCCTGCAGCTCCAGGACGACGTGCCGGGCCTGGGCCTTTCGCTCAAGACCGAATACCTCGACCAGTTCGACATCATCGAGTAAGGCGGCGTCCCATGGCCAGTCTCTCCCACCCCCGCTACCGCGGTATCTTCCCCGTCGCGCCCACCCCGTTCCACGAAGACGGCACGCTGGACCTGGCCAGCCAGAGGCGCTGCCTGGACTTCATGATCGACTCGGGCGTGGACGGCCTGTGCATCCTGGCCAATTTCTCCGAGCAGTTCCTGCTGTCGGACGACGAACGCGAGGTGCTGACGCGCACCGCGCTGGAGCACGTCGCCGGCCGCGTGCCGGTGATCGTCACCACCACGCACACCAGCACCGCCGTCTGCGCCGCCCGCAGCCGTCGCGCGCAGGACATGGGTGCGGCGATGGTCATGGTCATGCCGCCCTACCACGGCGCCACCTTCCGCTTCGGCGAGGCGCCGGTGCGCGCCTTCTACCAGGGCGTGTCGGACGCCATCGGCATTCCCATCATGGTCCAGGACGCACCGGCGGCCGGCACGCCGCTGTCGCCCGCCTTCCTGGCCGACATGGCGACGACGATCGAGCAGGTGTGCTACTTCAAGATGGAGACGGCCGGCGCCGCCACGAAGCTGCGCGAGCTGATCGCCCTGGGCGGCGAGGCCATCGAAGGCCCGTGGGACGGCGAGGAAGCCATCACCCTGCTGGCCGACCTGGAGGCCGGCGCCACCGGCGCCATGACCGGCGCGGGCTTTGCCGACGGCATCCGCCCCATCCTGGAGGCGCATCGGCAGGGCGATGCGGACGCGGCCTTCGCCCACTACCAGCGCTGGCTGCCGCTCATCAACCACGAGAACCGCCAGGCGGGCTTCCTGGCCGCCAAGGCGCTCATGAAGGAAGGCGGCGTGATCGCCTGCGAGGCGCCGCGCGCGCCCTGGCCGCCGATGCACCCCGAGGTGCGCCGCCAGCTCATCGGCATCGCGCGGCGGCTCGATCCGCTGGTGCTGCGCTGGGGGCGCTGAAGCGCGCAAGAAAAGCGGCGATGCGCCCGCCGCGCGACCGCCAGGGCGCTGTTCGATCCACACCAAGGGAGACCACCACCATGCAACGTCGGGAGCTTCTGAAGACCGCCGGCCTTTCGCTGGCCGCATCCACCCTGGGGCCGGCCACGGTCCTCGCCCAGGCCCCGGCGGGGCGCGCGCCGCGCGAGGTGCTGCTGCTGATCGAGAAATCGAGCCACTGCATCAGCCACTACGACATCGCCAGCGGCGAGCGGCTGCACACCATCGCCCTGCCCCCGTTCCCGCACGAATTCGTGGTGGACGCCGCGCAGCGCTACGCCTACGTGGGCCATTACGGCGTGGAGACCTCGGGCCACCCGGGCCCGGGCGGCACCAGCGTGCTGCAGATCGACCTGGCCACGCGCACGCTGGCGCGCACCATCGACCTGGCGCCGTTCAACCGCCTGCACGGCATCCAGATGGACCAGTCGGGCCGCCTCTACGTGCTGAGCGAGGACCGCGCGCAGCTGGCCGTGCTGGACCGGCCCGAGACCGACACCGCCGTGCGGCGCGCGGTGCCGGTGGGCGGCATCAAGAGCCACCTGTTCGCGCTCACCCGGGACGGCCAGACGGCCTACGCGATGAACCTGCTCACGCACTCGGTGACGCAGTTCAAGCCGCACGACGCCGCGTTCGCGCCCGTGGCCTGCGTGCCCGGCGACAAGCCCGAGGGCAATGCGCTCAGCGCCGACGAGCGCACGCTGTACGTCACCTGCCGCTGGAGCAACACGCTGTGCGCCATCGACACGGCCACCATGAAGGTCGTGCGCAGCGCGCCCGCGCGCAACGACCCCACGCGCATCTACCGCTGCCGCGACGGCCGGCTGCTGGTGTCCCACTATGGCGACCGCAGCCTGTCCATCGTGGACCCGGCGACGCTCGCCGAGCAGGCCCACATTCCCATGGACGCGCGCCCCATCGCGATCAGCCTGCATCCCACCCGGCCCTGGGCCTTCGTGAGCCAGGACAACAACCGGGTCGGGGTCTTCCACCTGGAATCGCGCCGGTTCGAGCGCTTCATCGCCACGCAGCGCGAACCGGACGTGTCGTACACGCTGCAGGGCTGAGCGCGGCGGGGGGGTGGCGGGCGCGGGCTGCGGCATCTTCGCCACACCCGAGCGGGCAGGTGTAACGCCGGGACGCCGGTGCCGGCGGCGTGGATGGCGGCTTCTACAATGTCCTGTTGCCATTGCGCACAGAGCGTTACACATGCGCCGCGCCTCCCCATCACGCCATCCCAACAAAGGTTCCTTTTGCGCCCGCCCCTCGATTCGTCCCTGCCCACCCCGGGCCCGTCCTCGGAACCGCCCCTGGTGGTGGACCTGGACGGCACGCTCATCCTGACGGACATGCTGCACGAATCGTCGCTGCAGCTGCTGCGGGACGGGCCGTGGCGCGTGCTGGCCCTGCCCGTGTGGCTGGCGCGGGGCAAGGCGGCGCTCAAGCAGGCGATCGGCCAGCGGGTGCAGATGGACGTGGCCACGCTGCCCTACAACGTGCCGTTCGTGCAGTGGCTGCGCAACCAGCACGCGGCCGGGCGGCGCACCGTGCTGTGCACGGCCTCCGACCGCTCGGTGGCGCAGGCCATCGCCGCCCACCTGGGGTGCTTCGACCAGGTGATGGCCAGCGATGGCGCCACCAACCTCGCCGGGCGGGCCAAGGCCGCCGCGCTGGTGCAGGCCTTTGGCGAGCGCGGCTTCGACTACGCCGGCAACTCGCAGGCGGACGTGCCGGTGTGGCAGGCCGCGCGCTCGGCCATCGTGGTCAATGCCTCGGGCGCCGTCACCCGGCGGGCCGAGGCGCACGGCAACGTGGCCGAACGCTTTCCCCGCGAGCCCGCGGGCCTCAAGCCCTGGCGCAAGGCCCTGCGGCTGCACCAGTGGCTCAAGAACCTGCTGCTGTTCGTGCCGCTGGTGGCCGCCCACCGCGTGGCCGACGGCGAGGCCTGGGGCCTGCTGCTGGTGGCCTTCCTGGCCTTCAGCCTGTGCGCCTCGTCGGTCTACGTGGCCAACGACCTGCTCGATCTGGAGAGCGACCGCCGGCACCCGCGCAAGCGCCTGCGGCCCTTCGCCTCGGGCGCGCTGGCCGCCTGGCAGGGCGTGGCCCTGGTGCCGGTGCTCACGGCGGCGAGCTTCGCGCTGGCCTGGCAGGTGGGCCAGGGGTTCTTCGGCTGGCTGCTGGGGTACTTCGCCATCACCTGGGCGTATTCGCTGGCGCTCAAGCGCTGGGTGCTGGTCGATTGCATCGCGCTGGCCGTGCTCTACACGCTGCGCATCGTTGCGGGCGCCTACGCCATCACGCAGCCGCTGTCGTTCTGGCTGCTGGCGTTCTCGGGCTTTCTCTTCCTGTCGCTGGCCTTCGTCAAGCGCTATGCCGAGCTGATGGTGCAGCAGGCCGCAGGCAAGACGCAGGCGCACGGGCGCGGCTACCTCACCTCGGACGCACCCATCGTGCAGAACCTGGGCATCGCCGCCGGCTACACGGCCGTGGTGGTGCTGGCGCTGTACCTCAACAGCGAATCGGTGCTGCTGATGTACCGCGCGCCGGAGATGATCTGGGCCGCCGTGCCCGTGATGGTGTTCTGGGTGAGCTGGATGTGGCTGCGCGCGGTGCGCGGGCAGATGCACGACGACCCGCTGGTCTTCGCCTTCAAGGACCGCGCCAGCCTGGCCGCGGGCGCGCTGTTCAGCCTGGCGATGGTCGCCGCCGCCCTGGGACTGCCGTGGTAGCCGTGCGCTCCTGGGGCCGCCTGAGCGCCGACGACCACGATCTGCGCATCCTGGCCGAACGGCCGCTGGCGCACCTGCCGCGCGAGCCCGGCCAGCACGGGCTGGCGTTCGGCATGGGCCGCAGCTACGGCGACGTGTGCCTGAACCCCGGCGGCGCGCTGTGGTCGCTGCGCGGGCTGGACCGCTTCATCGCCTGGGACGAAGCCACCGGCGACCTGACCTGCGAGGCAGGCATGCTGCTGCGCGACATCCAGCGCACCTTCGTGCCGCGCGGCTGGATGCTGCCCGTGACCCCGGGCACCCAATTGGCCACCGTGGGCGGTGCCATCGCCAACGACGTGCACGGCAAGAACCACCATGTGCAGGGCTCCTTCGGCGACCATGTGCAGGAACTGCGGCTGCTGCGCACCGACGGGCTGTCGATCCGCTGCGGCCCCCAGCTGCACCCCGACTGGTTCGCCGCCACGGTGGGCGGCCTGGGCCTGACCGGCGTGGTCACTCAGGCCACGCTGCGGCTGCGGCGGGTGCCCGGCGCGTGGCTGGACACCGAGACCCTGCCCTACGGCTCGCTGGGCGAGTTCTTCGCCCTGGCCGATGCCTCCGAGGCGGGCTGGGAACACACCGTCTCGTGGATCGACTGCCTCTCGGGCGCCCGGGCCGGCGGCACGCGAGGCATCTTCCTGCGCGCCAATGCCGCCGCGCCCGAATCCCAGCACGGCCCCGCCCCGAAGGACCGCCAGCGCACCGTGCCGTTCGCGCCGCCCGTCTCGCTCGTCAACCGCCTGAGCCTGCGCCCTTTCAACGCGGCGTACTACCACCTGAACCGTCGCCGCGCCGGCCGCGCGCTGCAGCACTACGAACCGTTCTCCTACCCGCTGGACAACCTGCAGGAATGGAACCGCATCTACGGCCGCCGGGGCTTCTACCAGTACCAGTGCGTGGTGCCCCGCCCGCACGGCCCCGATGCCGTGGGCGCCCTGCTGCGCGAGATCACCGCGTCGGGCCAGGGCAGCTTTCTGGGCGTGCTCAAGACCTTCGGCGACCGCGAATCGGTGGGCCTGCTGAGCTTTCCGCAGCCGGGCGTCACGCTGGCGCTCGACTTTCCCAACCTCGGCGAGCGCACGCTGCGGCTGTTCGAGCGGCTCGATGCCGTCGTGGCCGAGGCCGGCGGGCGCCTGTACCCCGCCAAGGACGCGCGCATGCCGCGCGCCCTGTTCGAGGCCGGCTACCCGAAGCTCGCCCAATTCCTTCCGTACCGCGACCCGAACATCCGGTCCGCGATGTCGCGGCGCCTGATGGGCGACTGACCTGCGGCTTTTTCCCCAAGACCACACAAGAACGAACGAAATCACCGCCAACATGCAAAACAACCACAACGACCGCGGCGCACCGCAGACCCTCGTGATCGTCGGCGCCACGTCGCTGATCGCGCAGCACTGCGCGCGCCAATGGCTGCAGGCCGGCGGCATCGGCCGCGTGGTGCTCGTGGGACGCGACGCGGTCCGGCTGCAGGGCGTGGCCGACGATCTGCAGGTGCGCCAGCCCCAGGCCCGCATCGACGTGATGGCCGGCGACGTGACGCAGGCGGCCTCCATCGCCGCGCTGGTGCAGCACCTGGTGGCGCAGGGTGTGCCGGACACCGTGCTCATCGCCCATGGCAGCCTGCCCGACCAGGCCCGGTGCCAGGGCGATCTGGCCAGCGCCGAGCAGGCCATGGCCGTCAACGGCCTGTCGCCCGCGCTGTGCGCGGAGGCGTTCGCCGGCGCGATGCAGGTGGCGGGGCGGGGCACGATCGGCATCATCGGTTCGGTGGCCGGCGACCGCGGCCGCAAATCCAACTACGTATACGGCGCCGCCAAGGGCCTGGTGGAGCGCTACGCCGAAGGCCTGCAGCACCGCCTGGCGGGCTCGGGCGTGAAGGTGGTGCTCATCAAGCCGGGCCCCACCGACACGCCGATGACGGCGCACCTCAAGGCGCGCGGCGCCAAGCTCGCCAGCGTGGAGCAGGTGGCCCAGGCGGTGGTGCGCGGCATGGCCCGCGGCACGCCCGTGGTCTATGCCCCGGCGAAATGGGCGCTCATCATGGCCGTGATCCGCAACCTGCCGCGCGCGGTCTTCCACAAGATGGACATCTGACCCATGCCATGGACCCCTGAACGCCGCCGCCTCTGGGCGGCGGTGGCCCTTGCGGGCTATGCCACGCTCTTTGCCCTGGTGACGGCCGTGGCGGCCTGGCGCACCTTCACGTCCGTGCCGATCTGGGACATGTGGGGCGCACTGGAGTTCTATGCCGACGTGCGCGATGGCGCCGGCTGGCAGGCCTGGTGGCGGCTCTTCAACGAGCACCGCATCGTGCTGTCCAAGGCCTTGTTCTGGATGGAATACCGCTGGTTCGGCGGCACCCAGGCCTTCCTGATCGCGGTCAACTACCTGCTGGTGGCGGGCAGCATCGCCACCTTCTGGGCCTTCCTGAAGGCGCGCCTGGGGCCGATGACCCGCACGGCGTCGGTGGCGGCGCTGGCGCTGCTGTCCGTCTGGCTGCTGTCGTGGGTGCAGCAGGAAAACCTCACCTGGGCGTTCCAGAGCCAGTTCTTCCTGGCCCAGTGGCTGCCGCTGGCCGGACTGTACTGCCTGTACCGCGCCACGCAGGCGCCGCAGGACGTGGGCTGGTTCGCCGGCGGCTGCGCCCTGGGCGTGCTCAGCATCGGCAGCATGGCCAACGGCATCATGGCACTGCCCATGATGGCGCTCTACGCCGCCGTGGCGCGCATGGGCTGGCGCCGCGTGGCACTGCTGGCACTGCTGGGCGCCGCGGGCATCGGCGTGTACATGGCGGACTTCGCCGCGCCGACGCCCCGCCCCGGCTTGCTGGCCATGCTGCAGAGCCGGCCGCTGGGCCTGCTGCAGTACACACTGCAATACCTGGGCAGCCCGTTCCAGCACCTGGCGCGCAAGATGGAGCCGATGTGGATCAGCCAGGCCTTCGGCGTGCTGTTCACCGTGCTGGCGCTGGCCCGCCTGGTGCCCGCGCTGCGCGCCCCGCGCACGCACGCGCTGGAGCTGTCGCTGCTCACCTTCGTGGCGTTCGTGGCGGGCATCGCCTTCGCCACCGCCAGCGGACGGCTGCAGTTCAGCATGGAGGGCTCGCTGGCCAGCCGCTACACCACGCCCACGATGATGGCCTGGGCCGCCCTGGGCGTGCTGTACGCCCCGCGCGTGCTGGCCCTGCGCGGCCTCGCGCGCGCCGGTGCCGCCGTGCTGCTGGTGGCGGTGCTGGCGCAGATGCTGTCGGTGCAGGTGCGCGACACCAAACGCAGCGATGTCGCGCACCTGCGCATGACCGGCGCGCTGGCGCTGGCGATGGGCGTGCACGACGAACGGCGCATCGGCATGCTGATCTGGGACCGGGCCCTGGGCGAGCGCATCGTCGCCAAGGCCCGCCAGCAGGGCCACTCGATCTTCGGCCAGCCGCCGCTCGCCGACGCCGCCGCGGCCCTGGGCTCGCACGCGGACGTGCCGCCCGCCCGCTGCACGGCCTTCGTGGACTGGGTGCAGCGCGTGCCCGGCGACCCGCGCTTCGTCTCGGTGAGTGGCGCGCTGCTGCCCTCCGAAGGCGATGCGCCGCCGCCCTCGATGCGCCTTGTCGCGCCCGATGGCACCGTGGTGGGCCTGGGCGTGCCCCACCGCTGGCGCAAGCTGAGCGCGCCGGGTGGCCCCCATGCGCCCGCACGCTACCTGACCTTCACCGCCTACCTGCAGGCCGCGCCCGAGGCGCTGCCCACCGCCGTGACCCTGACCGCGCCCGACACCGACTGCTCGGTGGCCCTGCAGATACCGGCGCCGCAATGAGCGCCCCGAACCCGCCGAGAAAAACCAACACCATGAAGAACGCCAAAATCATCCTGCCGGGAGGCGCCGGCCTCGTGGGCCAGAACCTCGTGGCCCACCTGAAGCTGCACGGCTATCACAACCTCGTCGTGCTGGACAAGCACGCGAGCAACCTCGCCATCCTGCGCCAGGTGCACCCCGACATCGTGGCCGAGGACGCCGACCTGGCCGAGCCCGGCGCGTGGGAGCGCCACTTCGAAGGCGCGGACGTGGTGGTCATGCTGCAGGCGCAGATCGGCGCGCCGCAGGCCGACCCGTTCGTGCGCAACAACCTCACCTCCACCGGCCGCATCCTCGATCTGATCCAGCGCCACCGCATCCCGCAGACCGTGCACATCAGCTCCTCGGTGGTCGAGTCGGTCGCCCAGGACCACTACACCGAGACCAAGCGCGCGCAGGAAAAAATGGTGCTGGACAGCGGCATTCCCTGCGTGGTGCTGCGGCCCACGCTGATGTTCGGCTGGTTCGACCGCAAGCACCTGGGCTGGCTGTCGCGCTTCATGCGCAAGGTGCCGGTGTTCCCCATTCCGGGCAGCGGCCGCTACATGCGCCAGCCGCTGTACGCGGCGGACTTCTGCCGCATCATCGTGCGCTGCATCGAGGAGCGCCGCGTGGGCGGCGTGTTCAACATCACGGGGCTGGAGAAGGTGGACTACATCGACATCATTCGCCAGATCAAGGCCGCCACGGGCGCGGGCGCCTGGATCGTGAAGATCCCCTACGGCCTTTTCTACCTGCTGCTCAAGGTGTGGGCGCTGTTCGACAAGGACCCGCCGTTCACCGCCGACCAGCTCAAGGCGCTGGTGGCCCATGACGAGTTCGAGGTGATCGACTGGCCCGGCATCTTCGGCGTGCGCGCCACGCCCTTCGCCGAGGCCATCCACGAAACCTTCAACCACCCGCAATACAGCCGCGTGGTGCTGGAGTTCTGATGAGTGCGCACCCCCCCTCTCCTTCCGCATCCACGGCCGCCGCGCCGGGCCAGCGCATCGCCGTGCTGGGCGCCGGCCCCATGGGCCTGGCGGTGGCCTACCAGCTCGCGCGCGACGGCCACCGGCCCGTGGTCTTCGAGGCCGACGACCGCGTGGGCGGCATGACCGCGATGTTCGACTTCGACGGCCTGCCCATCGAGCGCTACTACCACTTCCACTGCACCTCCGACCACGCCTTCCTGCAGATGCTCGACGAGCTGGGGCTCTCGGACAAGATGCGCTGGCGCGCCACGCGCATGGGCTACTGGTTCCAAAAGCGCCTGCAGCCCTGGGGCAACCCGGTGGCGCTGCTGCGCTTTCAGGGTCTGGGGCTGGTCGCCAAGTTCCGCTACGGCCTGCACGCGTTCCTGTCCACGAAGCGCACCGACTGGAAGCCGCTCGACGGCGAAGAGGCCACGGGCTGGATCCGCCGCTGGGTGGGCAAGGAGGCCTACGAGGTACTGTGGCGGCGCCTGTTCGACTACAAGTTCTACGACCATGCCGGCAACCTGTCCGCCGCGTGGATCTGGAGCCGCATCCGCCGCATCGGCCGCTCGCGCTACAGCCTGATGCGCGAAAAGCTCGGCCACCTCGATGGCGGCTCGGCCACGCTGCTGGACGGCATGGTGGCCGACATCCAGCGCCACGGCGGCGAGATCCGCCTGTCCACCCCCGTCACCCGCGTGCGCATGGACGGCATCCGCGTGCAGGGCGTGGAAACCGCGCACGGCTTCGAGGCCTTCGACAAGGTGGTGAGCACCATCCCCCTGCCCTACGTACCGCGCACCATGCCCGACCTGCCGCCCGCGCTGCTGGCGCAGTACGGCGCACTGCAGAACATCGCCGTGGTCTGCGTGATCGCCAAGCTGCGCCAGCCGCTGACCGAGAACTTCTGGCTCAACGTGAACGATCCGGACATGGACATTCCCGGCCTGGTCGAATACAGCAACCTGCGCCCGCTGGCGGAGTCGGTGGTGTACGTGCCGTTCTACATGCCCGGCGAGCACCCCAAGTTCGCCGAGCCCGACGCGGCCTTCCTCGACAAGGTGCGCCGCTACCTGAAGGCCATCAACCCGAAGCTGCAGGACAGCGACTTCCTGGCCCTGCGCGCCAGCCGCTACCGCTACGCCCAGCCCATCTGCCCGCCCAACTACCTGGACAGCCTGCCGCCCGTGCAGCTGCCCGTGCGCGGCCTGTGGGTGGCCGACACGTCCTACTACTACCCTGAGGACCGCGGCATCTCCGAGAGCATCGGCTTCGGGCGCCAGATGGCCGCGCAGGCCGCTGCGGCACCGGTCTAGGCCCCGCATGCTCGCGCAGTTCCGCTCCCGGCAGTTCGTGGCCTTCCTGGTGACGGGCGGCTTGGCCGCGCTCGCCAACTTCATCGCGCGCATCGTGCTCAACCAGTGGATGCCGTTTTCCGACGCCGTGGTGCTGGCCTACGGCGTGGGCATGGTCACGGCCTTCCTGCTGGCGCGCGCCTTCGTGTTCCAGGGTAGCCAGCAGTCGGTGCGCAAGTCCGCCGCGTTCTTCGTGCTGGTCAACCTCGTGGCGGTGGCGCAGACCTGGGCCGTGAGCCTGCTGCTGGCGCGCCAGGTGCTGCCGGCGCTGGGCGTGACCGCCTTCGTGCCCGAGATCGCCCATGCCGTGGGCGTGGCCGTGCCGGTGTTCACGAGCTACCTGGGCCACAAGCGCTGGTCCTTCGCCGACCGCGCATGAAGCCCGGCCACGCCGTCGCTGCGGCCGGGGCCTGCACGGCGGCCTACGTGGCCGCCCTGGTGTGGGCCGACGCGCGCAACCAGGTCTTCGCGCAGTTGCCGCAGGTGCTCGCGTGGATGCCCTCGATGGCGGCGATCGCCTTCGCTTCGTACCTGCTGCGCTACCTGCGCTGGCGCTGGCTGCTGGCCCGCGCGGGGCACGCCGTGCCCTGGGGTGCGGGCTTTCTGGCCTACCTCTCGGGCTTCGCCTTCACCGCCACCCCCGGCAAGGTGGGCGAGCTGGTGCGCGTGCGCTACTTCGCGCGCGCCGGCGTGCCGGCGGCGCGCACCGTCTCGGCTTTCGTGTACGAGCGCGCGTTCGACCTGCTGTGCGTGGTGCTGCTGGCGGCGCTGGCCATCCCCGCCCTGCCGCTGTTCGCGGTGCTGGTGGCGTTCGTGGCGGGCACGATCGGCGCCGTCGTGCTGGTGGCGGCACGGCCCGCATGGCTGCTGCGCGGTGCCGCCCGGCTGCGCCGCCGCGGCTGGCCGCGACTGTCGCGTGCGGTGCGGGCCCTGGCGCTGGGATTGGCCGGCTGCAGGGCGTGGCTGCACCCGCTGGATTGGGGGCTTTCGCTGGGCCTGGGCCTGGCCGCATGGGGCCTGGTGGCGCTGTCGTTCGCCTGGCTGCTGCACGGGCTGGGCATCGGCCTGCCCTGGCGCGATGCCGCCTCCCTGTACCCCACCGCCATGCTGGCCGGCGCAGCGTCCATGCTGCCAGCCGGCATCGGCACCACCGAGGCCACCCTGGTCGCCCTGCTGGCGCTGCACGCCGTGCCGCTGGGCCTGGCCACGCTGGCGGCCGTGGGCATCCGCGTGGCCACGCTGTGGTTCGCCGTGCTGTGCGGCTTCGTGGCCATCGGGGTGCTGGAGCGCCGGCGCGCGCCGGGCGAAGCCGGCAGGTGAGCGCGCTGGCGCAGCGCGTCAGCCAATGGCCGGCTCCACTGCCGGCTCCACGGGCCGCAGCTTCGCACGCCCCTCCGCCAGCGCCTCGGCCGTGATGGCGGCCTTGTGGCGGTGCGCGGTCGCCGCGTCCGACAGGATCTTCCACAGCGCATCGTTGCCAGGCGACATGTGGTCCAGGATGCCGCTGGCGATCAGGTCGGCCGGGTTCTGCAAGCCCGACGTCTGCGCTCCAGGCCGCGTATAGCCCGCCCCCAGTTGCTCCAGTTCCGTGTTGGACAACGGCCGGGCCTCGCCGCCCCGGGCCGTCGATCCGTCGAAGAACTCGGGGTGGAACTGCAAGCCGATCAGCGGCGCGCGCGGCTGGGACGATTCGACCGCCATGATGGCCCGCCAGGCGGTCTCGCCCCCTTCCGAGGGAATGGTCCGGCGCAGCGAGGTGCTCAGGTGCGGCCGGCCCTCCGGTGGGTCGATCACGGCCTGGTGGTGATAGACGGCCGCGCGGATGCCTTGCAGCGCTGTGCCGAAGACGCCAACGCCGTTCTCCGCGACCTCGGTGGCCCGCGCCTGCCCGGCTTCTTCGCCCTGGTCGTTGCCGAGCGTGCGGACGCCGACCTGGTGCCCCACGTGCTGCTGCAGCGCCGCGCCGAAAAATACATTGGTCATCTGAAAGCCCCGGCAGATCGCCATCAAGGGCACGCCGCGGTGAAAGCACTGGTGCAGCAGACCCATTTCGAGCACGGACCGGCGGTAGTCGCCCTTCCAGTCCGTCTGCGGCTCGGCCTGCTGGTTGTACAGGCGGGGCGAAATATCTTCGCCGCCAGGCAGCACGACGGAGTCCACGTGCCGGGCCAGGATCTCGGCCTTGGCCAGGATCTGCGCGATCTTCGGCAGGGCTTCGGGATTCGCCAGGGCATCGATCACGAGGCGCTGCGGCAAGGATTGGTCGCTGCCCGGCTGCGAGGCCAGATGTTCGAGGTGCGCCTCGACCTCCGCATCCACCGCCTTCGCCTGCAGCGAGGCGGCCCGCATCTCGACCCGCAGAGGCAAGGTGCCCGCCACCGCCTCGAGCTTGGCAACCACGCGCGGGACGGTGATGCCCCGCGAGTCATGGGAGACCAGCGTGGCCGTGGTGGGCCGGGTGAGGCCGACGGTCGCGTCGGACACCGCGTCGATGGTGAAGCGCCCCTTCGTGCCCAGGAACAAGGTGTCGGTCAGGACGGACGGTCCTTGGGTGGCGGACGCTTCGATCCGCGTCCCCTCGGCCACCGAGGTGCTGAGGAAGTGCGTGCCGGGCATCTTCACGCCCGCGAACACGCAATCGCCCGTCAGTTGCGCATCCTCGAAACTGCAGAGGTGCAGCTCGCTGTCTTCGAAGCGAACGCCGCTCAGTTCCGCGTGCAGGAACATCGTCTCCTCGAATTCGCAGCGCTTGAAAGCGGTGTTGCGCAGCGAGGCGTCCGCCAATGACACGCTTTCGAACCGGCAGCTTTCGAACCGGCTGCCTTCGATGTGCGTGTCGGCCAGGGAGCTGGCATCAAACTGGCAGCGCTTGAAATCCACGCCCGAGAGATCCCACCCCCGCAGGGCCGGATCACCCTCGGCCCACTGCACGCCTTCCAACACGTGGGAATGGCCCGCGGCGGCCAATGCGGCCGCGAGCGACGGCTTGCTGCGGCCGGCCGCATCCGAGGCGCCCGCCGGGGCATCGGCCACGGCCTGCAGGAGCCGGTGCAGCAAGGCGGTGTCCGCAGCGCCCACGGCGAGCGGGGCCTTTGGCGGTACGGACGGGCCCGCGCCGGTCGGCAGCGCCGACAGCGGCACGCGCGATCGCACGGCCTCGGGGCCGGCGGAACGGGGCTGTCTGGCCGCCAGGTTCGGATGGCCCGAGGGCCCCGCCGCAGCGGGCCCGCTTTTGCCGATGGCCGGGGCGCCATCGGCCCCGGTGGATTCGGGCTGCCGGTGTTTCACCTCGGCAGCGTTCACTGTCACTTTCATTGGTATGCACCTCCCTGTCCGCCGGCCTCCCTGCGCGGCCCAACGCCACCAGTGGAGCCATGCCGACGGGGCGCCGATTCTGAACAGGGATCGCGCCCGCGCAAAGCGCGGATTTCGCATATCGACCAACGCAATGCGCTGGTGCCGTGCGGCAGGGAGAGCGTCAGCCCCGCAGGCGCTCGATCAGGCCGTTGAGCGCCTCGATCGAGCCGAACTGGATCGCCAGCTCGCCCATCTCCTCGGTGCGGCTGCCACGCTTGACGCGCTTTTTGACCCGCACCTCGACCTCGGCCATGAGCAGGTCGGACAGTTCCTCCTCCACCCGCTTGAGGTCGCGCGACTTGGCGTCCTTCTTGGGCTTTTGGGGCACCAGGCTGAACTCGGCGCCGATCTTCTTGACCAGGGCCTCGGCCTCGCGCACCGACAGCTTCTTGGCCGCGATCTGGTTGCCCGCCGTGATCTGCGCCGCCCGGTCCAGCGACAGCAGTGCGCGCGCATGGCCCATGTCGATGTCGCCGGCCATCAGCATCGTCTGCACCGGGTCGGCCAGGTTCAGCAGGCGCAGCAGGTTGCTGGCGGCGCTGCGCGAGCGGCCCACGGCCTGCGCGGCCTGCTCGTGCGTGAGACCGAATTCCTTGACCAGGCGCGACAGGCCCTGCGCCTCTTCGAGCGGGTTCAGGTCCTCGCGCTGGATGTTCTCGATGAGGGCCATGGCGGCGGCCGACTCGTCGGGCACGTCGCGCACCAGCACCGGCACCTCGGCCAGGCCCGCCAGCCGCGCGGCCCGAAAGCGCCGCTCGCCGGCGATGATTTCGTAGCGGCCCGCATGATCGCCCTGCGCCAGCCGGCGCACCAGGATCGGCTGCATGATGCCCTGCGCCTTGATCGACTCGGCCAGCTCGTACAGCGCGCCCTCGTCCATGCGCGTGCGGGGTTGGTACATGCCGGGCACCATGTCGGCCAGGGCCAGCGTGGTGGGGGTGCCTTCGGGCGGCGGCGGGGCGGCATCGCCCTTTTCCGCGACCTTGGGGCCCAGCAGTGCTTCCAGGCCGCGGCCGAGGCCCTTGGGTTTCTTGGTGACCATGGTGGGTGTGCTTTCTGTGTCGGTTCTCGAAGGAAGGGGGCCGGCGCGGGCAAGGGCCCTTCGGGCCGCCGGAAGAGATAAGGGGAATGCAGTCAGCGGTCGAGGATGACCAGGGTGCCGTGGCTGCCGGGCGCCACGGCGTGCGGCATGCCCGCGGGAACGATGAAGACCTCGCCGGCCTGCACCACGTGGCGGGCCCCGCCGATCTCCAGGTTCATCTGCCCTTGCAGCACCAGCAGGGCTTCGTCGAAATCGTGGACCTCGTCGGGGTAGGCCTGCGCATCCATGCGCAGCACCTTCACCTGTGCGCCCGCGGCCACGCCGCACACCTGCGACCGCCAGGCCTGGGGGGCCGAGCGCGCCAGCGCCAGCAGATCGATGGGGGCGGCCGGCGTCATGCTGCGGGCCCCGGTGCCTGCAGCAGCAGCGACTGCAGCCATGCCAGGCCCTCGGACCAGTCCCCCAGGCCCGACTCGGCATTGATGTGGCCGAGCGCGCCCGCATCGACGAAACGCGCGCCCCAGTCGCGGCCCAGCCCCTGCACGCGCTCGAAGCTGCAATAGGGGTCGTTGCGGCTGCCCACCAGCACGGCGGGGAACGGCAACGGCTGGCGCGCGATGGGGGCCCAGCCGGGCAGCAGGGGCGCGATGTCGGGGTGCTCCACGTCGCCGGGGGCCACCAGCAGCGCGCCGCGCACCCGGTGGGCGTTCTTCGAATGCGCCGCCCACCAGGCGGTGAGGATGCAGCCCAGGCTGTGCGCCACCAGCACCACGGGGCCGCCGGCGTCCACCACCACCTCTTCCAGGCGGGCAGACCAGTCGCCGCGCAGCGGGTGCATCCAGTCGTGCTGCTCCACGCGCCGGTAGCCGTGCAGGCGCTCCCAGCGGCTTTGCCAGTGGTCTTCCCCGGAGTTCTGCCAACCGGGCAGCAGCAGCACGTTGTCTGGTTTCATACTATATTTTTGATAGCAAAGAGGGCAATGAATCCGCCGGCATGAGGGCGATCTGGCACTCAAACCCGCTGCGGCCTACATGCGCTTGACGCGCTTGACCATCTCGCGGGCGAAGTCCACGAACGCCTGGCTGCCCTTGGCGGACGGATCGAACACCACGCCGGGCAGGCCGTAGCTCGGTGCCTCGGCCAGGCGCACGTTGCGCGGGATCACCGTGTTGAACACCTTGTCGCCGAAGTGGTCCTTGAGCTGCTCGCTCACCTGGCTTTGCAGCGTGATGCGCGGGTCGAACATCACGCGCAGCAGGCCGATGATCTGCAGGTCCTTGTTCAGGTTGGCGTGCACCTGCTTGATGGTGTTGACCAGGTCGGTCAGCCCCTCCAGCGCGAAATACTCGCACTGCATGGGCACGATGACGCCGTGGGCGCAGCACAGGCCGTTCAGGGTCAGCATGCTCAAGGACGGCGGGCAGTCGATGAGGATGAAGTCGTAGTCCTTGTCCACCTCGGCGAGGGCGGCCTTCAGGCGGCGCTCGCGGTGCTCCAGGGCCACCAGTTCGACCTCGGCACCGGCCAGTTCGCGGTTGGCGCCCAGCACGTGGTAGCCGCACTTTTCCGACAGCACCGCCGCCTCCTTGACCGAGGACGACTCCAGCAGCACGTCGTACACCGTCAGCTCCAGCGCGCGCTTGTCCACGCCCGAGCCCATGGTGGCATTGCCCTGCGGGTCCAGGTCGACCATCAGCACCCGCTGGCCGATCTTGGCCAGCCCCGCGGCCAGGTTGACGGAAGTGGTGGTCTTGCCCACCCCACCCTTCTGATTGGCAATGCAAAAAATCTTGGCCATGACTGCTTTCGTTTCGCGGAAATTATTTGGAGAGGGCCAGCTTGATGCCGAAGCCGATGAGGAAAACGCCGGCGATCTTCTCCAGCCCGCGCGCGACCTTCGGGTTGGCGCGCATGCGCTCGGCCAGGCGGTGGGTCAGCAGCACGACGACGAGGCCGTACAGGAAGGTGAGCACCGCGATGGTGGCCGCCATGGCGCCGAAGGTCAGCAGGCCCTGGTGGCGCGCCGGGTCCACGAACAACGGGAAGAACGCCATGTAGAACACGATGGCCTTGGGATTGAGCAGCGTGATCCACGCCGCCTGCTGGAAGTAGTGCCGGGGCTCGATGTGGAGCACCGCCTGGCCGCCGGGCCGGGCGGTCAGCATCTTGAAGCCCAGCCACGCCAGGTAGGCCGCGCCCAGCCACTGCACGGCATGGAAGGCCGCCGGGTACGAGGCCAGCAGCGCGGCGACGCCCGCCACCGCCATCCACATCAGCACCTGGTCGCCGGCCATCACGCCCAGCGTGGCGGCTAGGCCGGCGCGCACGCCGCCCTTGCTGGTGGAGGTGATGAGCGCCAGGTTGCCGGGGCCGGGAATGGCGAGGAACAACACGATGGCTGCGACGAACGCGCCGTAATCTGCTACGCCAAACATGAAAGCCCCCCGAAAACTGGAGGAGCGAGTTTAAGCGACGGCCGGCGGCGCACCCGCCGGGCGCCGCATCCAGACGATGCAGCGCTCGGCATCCAGGCCGGGCACGGCGAGAGGTTCCACGTGAAACACCTGCACGCCCGCCGGCAGCGCGGCGATCTCGTCATCGGGCCGCTTGCCCTTCATGGCCAGCCATACGGCGTGCCGTGCCATGGCGCCGCTCGACCAGGTGGTGAAGTCCGGCAGCGAGGCGAAGGCGCGGCAGCTCACCAGATCGTACGGCCCGGCCAGGGTCTCGACCCGGGCGTGGATGCCGTGCAGGTTGGGCAGGCGCAGCGTTACGGCGGCCTGCTGGATGAACGCCGCCTTCTTGGCCACGGTGTCCACGCAACTCACGTCCAGGCCAGGGCAGCAGATGGCGAACACCACGCCAGGCAACCCGCCGCCCGAGCCCACGTCCAGCAGCCGGGGCGGCAGCGCGGGGTTGGCATCCAGGTCCGCCGGCACCTGCGCCAGCTGGCGGCGCAGCGGCGGCACCGCCGCCAGGCTGTCCAGCAGGTGGTGGGTGAGCATATCCTGCGGGTCGCGCACGGCCGTCAGGTTGTAGACCTTGTTCCACTTCTGCAGCAGCGCCAGGAAATCCATCAACTGGCCGATCTGGGCGCTGCCGAGCCCCAGCCCCAGGGCCTGCGCGCCTTCGGCCAGCGTGTCCTGCAACGCCTGCGCGGTCATGCGGGCACCTCCACTGCCGCATGCGCGGTGCTGAAGCCCTTGAAACCGCCCTTCTTCAAATGCACCAGCAGCAGCGAGATCGCGGCGGGCGTCACGCCCGAGATGCGCGAGGCCTGGCCCAGGGTTTCCGGACGGTGCTTCTGCAGCTTTTGGCGCACCTCGATGGACAGGGCCGGCACCTGGAGATAGTCCAACTCGGCGGGCAGGCGCAGGGTTTCGAAATGGGCGGCGCGCTGCACTTCGTCCTTTTGTCGGTCGATGTAGCCGGAGTATTTGGCGGCGATCTCCACCTGCTCCACCACCGGGTCGGCCAGCTCACCGAGTGTTTCACGTGAAACGTCCGGCGACGCCAGCCGGCCACCGTCCATGCCCATGAGCGTGGCGTAGTCCACTTCCGGACGGCGCAACAGGTCGAACAGGTTGTATTCGTGCTCGATGGACTTGCCCAGCACCCGCGCCGATTCCTCGGCCGGCAGGCTGCGGGGGTTCACCCAGGTGGCCTTGAGACGCTCTGTTTCACGTGAAACCGCATCGCGCTTGCGGCTGAAGGCATCCCACCGCGCATCGTCCACCAGGCCCAGCTGACGACCGGCCTCGGTCAAGCGCATGTCCGCGTTGTCCTCGCGCAGCTGCAGGCGGAACTCGGCCCGGCTGGTGAACATGCGGTAGGGCTCGGTCACCCCCTTGGTGATGAGGTCGTCCACCATCACGCCCAGGTAGGCCTCGTCCCGCCGCGGCAGCCAGGTGCCGCCGAAATCGTTGGCCTCGCCCTTGATCTGGCGGCACTGCAGCGCGGCATTGATGCCGGCGAACAACCCCTGCGCCGCGGCCTCTTCATAGCCCGTGGTGCCGTTGATCTGACCGGCAAAGAACAGGCCCTGTACCTGGCGCGTCTCGAACGTGCTCTTGAGCGAGCGCGGGTCGAAGTAGTCGTACTCGATGGCGTAGCCGGGGCGCAGGATGTGCGCATTCTGCAGCCCCGCCATGCTGCGCACCAGGTCGTACTGGATGTCGAATGGCAGGCTGGTGCTGATGCCGTTGGGGTAGAACTCGTGCGTGGTCAGGCCTTCGGGCTCCAGGAAGATCTGGTGGCTGTCCTTGTCGGCGAACCGGTTGATCTTGTCTTCCACGCTCGGGCAGTAGCGCGGGCCAACGCCCTCGATCTTGCCGGTGAACATCGGGCTGCGGTCGAAGCCGCTGCGGATGATGTCGTGTGTGCGCTCGTTGGTGTGGGTCATCCAGCACGGCACCTGGCGCGGGTGCATCGCCGCACCGCCGTGCGCATGCGCCATGAAGCTGAACACCGGCACCGTGCCCTCGTTCACGCCGCCGGGCATGCCGTCCCCGGGCTGCTCCTCGCATTGGGAAAAGTCGATGCTGCGGCCGTCGATGCGCGGCGGCGTGCCGGTCTTCAGGCGCCCCTGCGGCAGCTTCAGTTCCTTCAAGCGGGCCGACAGGCTCGCGGCCGGCGGGTCGCCCGCCCGGCCGGCGGCGTAGTTGTTCAGGCCCACATGGATCTTGCCGTCCAGGAAGGTGCCGGCCGTGAGCACCACGGTGCGGCTGCGAAACCGCAGGCCCACCTGCGTGACGGCGCCCACCACGCGGTCGCCCTCGACCATCAGGTCGTCCACCGCCTGCTGGAACAGCCACAGGTTGGGCTGGTTCTCCAGCATGCGGCGGATGGCGGCCTTGTACAGGATGCGGTCGGCCTGCGCGCGCGTGGCCCGCACGGCCGGGCCCTTGGAACTGTTGAGGATGCGGAACTGGATGCCACCCTCGTCCGTGGCCAGTGCCATGGCACCGCCCAGCGCATCCACTTCCTTGACCAGATGGCCCTTGCCGATGCCGCCGATGGAGGGGTTGCAGCTCATCTGCCCCAGCGTCTCGATGTTGTGCGTGAGCAGCAGCGTGCGCTGGCCCATGCGCGCGGCGGCCAGCGCGGCCTCGGTGCCGGCATGGCCGCCACCGACGACGATGACATCAAATTCCTGGGGGTACAACATGGGACTGCTCCGGGGCCTCGCGGGGCCGTTCATCGATTCGATCGCCGCCGCAGGGCGCGGGGCGTGCCCGGCAGGAACGGCGCCGAAGGCCGGCCCTGGCAGGCTGGAAAACCCGTGATTTTCCCACTTCGGGCCCGCCCCTGCCACCGGTGCTGTTTCACGTGGAACAGGTGCCTTGCAACAACGGGTTTCTTGCAGGTTTCCTGCCCCGCCGGTGTGCTTCAATCGCGGCCATGCAAAAACTCCTCGTCTTCGCGGGCAGTACCCGCCAGCAATCGTTCAACCGCCGTCTCGCCCGCGCCACCGCCGACATCGCGCGCGATGCCGGGGCCGATGTGACGCTGCTCGAACTGTCGGACTTCGACATCCCCATGTACAACGCCGACCTGGAAGCCGCCGGCACCCCGCCCGACGTGCTGCGCCTGAAGGCCGCGCTGGATGCCCACCAGGGCTGGATCATCTGCTCGCCCGAGTACAACGGCAGCTACACCGCCCTGCTCAAGAACACCATCGACTGGGCCTCCAGCCCCGTGGCCGGCCACCCGGTGTGGAGCGACGGCACCCGCCCCTTCCGCGGCAAGGTGGTGGGCATGCTGAGCGCTTCCAACGGCGGCCTGGGCGGCCTGCGCTCGCAGAGCCACTTGGCACCCCTGCTCATCAACCTGGAGTGCTGGGTGGCCCCGCAGGCCTTCGCCCTGGGCCTGGCGGCCAGCGCCCTGGACGACCAGGGCGCCCTGGCACACGAGCCGCACCGCCAGCGCGTGCGCGCCGTGGTGGACCAGGTGCTGTGGGCGGCCGACCGGCTGGCCATGCCGGGCCTGCCCGCTTGAGGCAGGCCACCCAGGGATATGGCCCGAACGGTGCCGCACCGCAATATCCACTAGGGCATTTAGCTATTATTTCGATAGCAAATCAATGGCAGATGCAGTCGTGACGGTTTGCCGGCCCGGCTGCGGCGCCTGCTGCACGGCCCCCTCGATCACCAGCCCGATCCCCGGCATGCCCCATGGCAAGCCGGCCGGCGTACGCTGCATCCAGCTGGACGATGCGCAGCGCTGCCGCATCTTCGGCCACCCGGAGCGCCCGGCCGTGTGCGGCTCGCTGCAGCCCGAGCCGGCCATGTGCGGGCCGGACCGGGCCCACGCCCTGCACTACCTGGGCCAGCTGGAGGCGGTCACGCGCCCGGCGCCCCGGCCTTCAGCGGCCCCGGCCGCTTCCAGCTAGCATGCAGAGCTTGTCCAACACCACACCTTCGGGTCATCCATGAAGCTCTACTACAGCCCCGGCGCCTGCTCGCTCTCCCCCCACATCGCCCTGCACGAAGCGGGCCTGGCCTTCACCCCCGTGCTGGCCAGCACCAAGAGCCACAAGCTGCAGGACGGCACGGACTACTACACGATCAACCCGCTGGGCTACGTGCCCCTGCTGGAGCTGGACGACGGCACCCGCCTGCGCGAAGGCCCGGCCATCGTGCAATACATCGCCGACCAAGCCCCCCTCAAGAACCTGGCCCCCGCCAATGGCACCCTGGCCCGCTACCGCCTGCAGGAATGGCTGACTTTCATCGGCACCGAACTGCACAAGGGCTTCAGCCCCCTGTTCGGCACGTCCACGCCCGAGGAATACAAGACCACCGTGCGCGAAAAGCTCCTGTCGCGCCTGCAGTGGGTGGACAGCCAGCTCGACGGCAAGGAATGGCTCATGGGCGAGCATTTCTCGGTGGCCGACGGCTACCTGTTCACCGTCGTCGGCTGGGGCAAGGTGGTGGGCCTGGACACGTCCCACCTGACCCACCTGTCGGCCCACCACGCCCGCGTGGGCGCCCGCCCTGCGGTGCAGGCGGCCCTCAAGGCCGAAGGCCTGCTCAAGTAAGCCAGACCAACGGCGGGGGTCGGGCGTGCCTTCGGTGCCTGGATTCAGGCACGCCCCTTCCACGGCACCAGCCGCGCCTCGGCCCAGCGCACGGCCAGATCGAAGGACCAGGCCACCAGGCCGATCACCAGAATGCCCATCACCACCAGGTCGGTGCGCAGGAAGTTCGAGGCGTTGAGCACCATCTGCCCCACGCCCACGGTGGCGGCCACCATCTCCGCCGCCACCAGCGTCGTCCAGCCGAAGCCCAGGGCGATGCGCAGGCCCACCAGGATCTCCGGCAGCGCCGCCGGCACCACCACATGCCACACCACCTGCAGGCGGCTCGCGCCCAGCGAGGCCGCGGCATTGAGCTGCTCGGTGCTGGCGCTGCGCACGCCGGCCTTGGCGGCCAGGGCGATGGGCGCAAAGCACGCCAGGTAGATCAGCAGCACCTTCGACGCCTCGTCGATGCCCAGCCAGATCACGATGAGCGGCAGGTAGGCCAGGGGCGGCAGGGGCCGGTAGAACTCGATCGGCGGGTCGAACACCCCGCGCGCGATGCGGCTCACCCCCATGGCGATGCCCACGGGCACGGCCGTCACCGCGGCCAGCGCGAACGCGCCGAATACGCGCAGGGCGCTCCACTGCAGGTGCACCCACAGCGGCTCGCCACCCTGGATCCGCCCGTGCCAGGCATCGGAGAACGCCCGCGCCACGGCGCTCGGCGCCGGCAGGAACAGCGGCGGCACCCAGCGCCAGTGCGTGGCGGCCCACCACAGGGCCAGCAGCGCCACGACGCACAGGGCGCTCAAGGCCCGGCTGCTGCCCGCACCGGGCCGCAGGAAGGGCGACACGGGGCGCACCGTGGCCGGATCAGGCTCC
Source organism: Acidovorax sp. SUPP3434 (assembly GCF_030159015.1). Lineage (NCBI taxonomy): Bacteria > Pseudomonadati > Pseudomonadota > Betaproteobacteria > Burkholderiales > Comamonadaceae > Acidovorax > Acidovorax sp. SUPP3434. Next base: position 3,691 of record NZ_BQXL01000004.1, on the reverse strand, counting down.
GGGACGGGGGGCCGCAGCGCCGCGTCCTGCGGAGCCGCCGGCTGACCCATCCCCCCACCCATTCCCCCGCTCATGCCCCCGCCCCCACCGGCCCGGGCACCCCGGCCTGCGGTCCCACCCAATCCAGCACCCGCTCGCGCCAGGCGATGAAGTCCGGGCTGGATTTCACCGCGCGCGCCGCCTGGCCGCCCAAATGGGCGCGGTTGAAAGCCAGGGCCTGCTCGCGCACGATGCGGCCCGGGCGGGGCGACATCACCACCAGGCGCGAGGCGAGGAACAGCGCCTCCTCCACGTCGTGGGTGATGAAGAAAATGGTCTTGCCCGTGCGCTGCCACAGCCGCAGCACCAGTTCCTGCAGCGATTCGCGCGTGAAGGCGTCGAGCGCGCCCAACGGCTCGTCCATCAGCATCACGTCCGGGTCGCTGGCCAGCACGCGGGCAATGCCCACGCGCTGCTGCATGCCGCCCGACAGCTGCCACACGGGCGCCTGGGCGAACGCCTCCAGCCCCACCAGGGCCAGCGTCTCGGCCGCCACCGTCCGGCGCGTTCCACGTGGAACACCGCGCAGCCGCAGGCCCAGCGCCACGTTGTCGATCACGTTGAGCCAGGGCATCAGCGCATGCTTTTGGAACACCACGCCGCGCTCGGCCCCCGGCCCGCGCACCACGCGCCCGCCCAGCGCGATGTGTCCCGCCGAGGCCGGCGTGAATCCGGCAATGCAGTTGAGCAGCGTGGTCTTGCCGCAGCCCGATGCGCCCAGGGCGACGACGAGTTCGCCCGCGGCGATGTCCAGGTCCACGCCGGCGAGCGCCAGCACCGGCGCGGCCCCGCGCGCGCCGGCGTAGCGCACGCTCAGGCCGCGGATGACCAGATCGCCCGCGCCATGGGCCACGGGCGGCAAGGCCGCAGGGTCTTCGCCCGCGGCCAGCAGGCTACTTCGCACGCTGCACCCAGGTGGGGTTCACGCCCACCGAATAGTCGGGCAGCACGGCCTGGATGGTGCCCTGCTCTTTCAGGAAGACGGCCGTGGCGGCCAGCGACTGGGCCGCCACCGACTGCGCGCCGCCGCCCAGCCATTTCGGCGAGGCCTGCTCGGCCGGCGGCACGAAGGCATACAACGCCAGGCTGGCAGGCACCGTGGGCGCCTCGGCGCCGGTCCACTTGGCCACCGCCTTGACCTGGGGCGAATCGGCCGTCCAGGCGGCCTTCTGGGCCGTGTACGCGCGGTCGGCATCGGCCAGCATCTGCACGAACTGGGTCAGGAAAGCATCGTGCTCGCGCGCGAACGGCCTGGACACGGCCAGCGCGTCGAACGTGGCCTTGCCGGTCTGCGCGGCGATCTGGCCCGAGGTGGCGATCACCGTGCCGCTTTGCTTGGCCTTGGCCAGCACCGGGTCCCACACGAACGTGGCGTCGATGTCACCGCGCTCCCACGCCGCCAGGATCTCGGGCGGGCGCAGGTTCACGATCTTCACGCCCTTGGGGTCCACGCCCGCCGCCTGCAGCGCCACCAGCGTGTGGAAGTGCGTGGTCGAGACGAACGGCAGGCCGATCTTCTTGCCCTGCAAGTCCGCCAGCTGCTTCACGCCCGAGCCGTTGCGGGCCACCAGGGCCTCGGCCTCGTGGATGTCGTCCAGGATCCAGAACACCTCGATGGGCACGCCCTGCGACAGCGCCGAGGCGAACGGCGAAGACCCCGCCTCGCCGATGTGGATCGCACCGGAGGCCAGTGCGCGCACCACCTCGGCCCCGCTGCCCAGCTTGCGGTAGGTGACCTGGTAGCCCGTGCGCTTTTCGACCTCCCGGGTCTCCTGCGCATAGCGCCACGGCACGACCATGTCCTGATAGCCGATCACCACCTCCTTCTTGCCCTGCGCCCCGGCCGCCGCGCAGAACAAGGTGGCGCCCAGCAGGACGGAAAGGCCGCGCACGGCGGCCCTGCGGGTGGCGGAGAACGGGGATTGCATGAGGGGTTCCTTGGAGCAAAAGAGAGGGGCACCCGCAACGGGCAGCCCCTGGGGCGCAGAGTGCGCGGGCCGGGCCGTCGATGGGCCCTTGCACAAATTCTAGGAACCGGCCCTCGCGCCGCATGCGCCCGTTTCGCGCATCGATATCCGGAAAACGCATCAGCGCGCCGCAGCACGCCTGCGGCGCGCGGGGGCGCCACTGCCGCTAGCACAGTCGGCAAATCCTTGGGGTCGCCAGTGCACTGCAGCCTTCGGGAAATGGCGGTAAGTTCGTGTCCCTGGCTTGGAACGGGCCCGGCCCCGTGCCACCCCGGAGCCCAGGCCCCGTTTTTTCCCTGTCCCTCCAAAGAAAGCACCCTTGTCATGACGACTCTCTTCGATCCGGTCCAGGCCGGCGATCTGCACCTGGCCAACCGCATTGCCATGGCGCCGCTCACGCGCAACCGCTCGCCCGAGGCCATCCCGAAGGACATCACGGCCACCTACTACGCCCAGCGCGCCACCGCCGGCCTGCTCATCACCGAAGCCACCGCCATCAGCCACCAGGGCCAGGGCTATGCCGACGTGCCGGGCCTGTACGGCACCGAGCAACTCGATGGCTGGAAGCGCGTGACCGAGGCCGTGCACGCGCGCGGCGGCAAGATCGTGACCCAGCTGTGGCACGTGGGCCGCATCTCGCACAACGACCTGCAGCCGGACGGCGGCAAGCCCGTGGCCCCATCGGCCATCACCGCCAAGTCGAAGACCTACCTGGTGGACCGCGCGACTGGCAAGGGCCAGTTCGTGCCCACGTCCGAGCCCCGCGCGCTCGATGCGGGCGAGCTGCCCGGCATCGTGCACGACTACGCCGCCGCCGCGCGCAACGCGGTCGAGACGGCGGGCTTCGACGGCGTGGAGATCCACGGGGCCAACGGCTACCTGCTGGACCAGTTCCTCAAGACCGGCGCCAACCAGCGCACGGACGACTACGGCGGCAGCATCGAAAACCGCGCCCGCCTGCTGCTGGAGGCCACGCGCGCCGCGGTCGATGCCATCGGCGGCGGCAAGGTGGGCATCCGCCTGTCGCCCGTGACGCCGGCCAACGACATCGCCGATGCCGACCCGCAGCCCCTGTTCGACTACGTGATCCGCCAGCTCGCACCACTGGGCCTGGCCTACATCCATGTGATCGAAGGCGCCACCGGCGGCCCGCGCGAAGTGGAAGGCCGCCCCTTCGACTACGCCGCGCTCAAGGCCGCCTACCGCGCGGCCGGCGGCAAGGGCGCGTGGATGGTGAACAACGCCTACGACGGCGCCCTCGCCACCCAGGCGGTGGCCAGCGGCGATGCCGACATCGTCGCCTTCGGCAAGCCCTTCATCTCCAACCCGGACCTGGTCGAGCGCCTGCGCCAGAACGCACCGCTCAACGCATGGGACCAAAGCACGTTCTACGGCGGCGGCGAGAAGGGCTACACCGACTACCCCACGCTGGCGGAAAAGGCCGCCTGACGCGCGCCGCAGCGTAAAGTGCCCGCTGGCACGGCCCGCCACGGCTCCGAAGGCCCGGCGGGCTTTTTTTCGTCTCCCCCTTTTTTCCACGGCACTTTTCCCATGGTCATGACCCGTCCTGAATGAGGTTGACACCTTTCTGTTCATCAGAAAGGAAAGTCAAGTGGATCAATGGGTTAAGAGAACGCAGAAGGACTACACACTGGCCTTTAAGCTGGCGGTGGTGGATCAGGTAG